>JBKQRT010000318.1:0-38450 GCA_052143895.1 Acidimicrobiales bacterium
GCAGACCCGGGTGGGCAAGCGCACCGGGCGCGCCGCGCTCAAGATGGCCGTCGACATGGTGGGCGAGAAGGCCATCCGGCTCACCAAGGAGGAGGCGCTCGGGCGGATCACCGATGAGCACCTCGAACAGGTCCTGCACCCGCAGTTCTCCGGGTCGAGCCACACCGTGCTGGCGCGTGGCCTCGGCGCCTCCCCCGGCGCCGCGGTCGGACAGGTCTATCTGACCGCCGACGACGCTCAGTCGGCGGCGGAACGGGGCGAGAAGGTCGTCCTGGTCCGCAGCGAGACGTCCCCCGAGGACGTCCACGGGATGCTGGCGGCGGAGGGGATCCTGACCGCCCGGGGCGGCCTCGTGAGCCACGCCGCCGTGGTGGCTCGCGGCTGGGGGAAGCCGGCGGTCGTGGGCGCCGAGGCCCTGCGCATCTCGGCCCACTCGTTCGCGGTCGGTGACACCGTGGTCGACGAGGGCGACTGGATCTCGGTCGACGGCACCAGCGGGACGGTCATGCTCGGCAAGGTGCCCGTGTCGGAAGGGGAGACCCCGGCCGAGTTCGGGATCATCCTCGAGTGGGCCGACGAGGTTCGGGCCGGCCACCTCGGGGTGCGGGCCAACGCCGACAACGGCCCGGATGCCGCCAACGCTCGGCGGCACGGCGCCGAAGGGATCGGGCTCTGCCGCACCGAGCACATGTTCCTGGCCGAGGACCGCCTGCCCATCGTGCGCCAGATGATCCTGGCCTCCACACCGGACGAAGAGAAGGCCGCACTCGAGTCCCTCCGCAAGGCCCAGCGGTCCGACTTCGAGGAGATCCTCGAGGCCATGGACGACCTGCCGGTCACGATCCGGCTGCTTGACCCGCCACTGCACGAATTCCTGCCCGACACCCAGGAGCTCGCCATCAAGGAGGCGACGGTCGGCCTGACCGAGGAGGAGCACCGGCTCTACGAGGCGGGCAAGGCGTGGCACGAGTACAACCCGATGCTCGGGACCCGGGGGGTGCGCCTCGGCGTGATCAAGCCCGGGCTGTATGCCATGCAGGTCCGGGCCCTCATGGAGGCCGCACTCGACCGGGTCGCCGTCGGCGGCCATCCCGTCGTCGAGATCATGATCCCCCTGACCGTCTCCCGCGAGGAGCTGGCGCTGGCCCGTTCCTGGGTCGAGGCGGCCATCGCCGAGGCCGAGGCCGCCGGGCCACCGGCGCCCCCCAAGGGCAGGCGGGCCAAGGTCGACGCCGGCGCGCTCGAGGTGCTGATCGGCACGATGATCGAGACGCCGAGGGCGGCACTGCGGGCTGGCGAGATCGCCGAGGAGGCGGAATTCTTCTCGTTCGGCACCAACGACCTGACCCAGATGACGTTCGGGTTCAGCCGGGACGACGTCGAGGGCCGCATGATGTCGACCTACCTCGAGCTCGGGCTGCTGAAGCGAAACCCGTTCGAGGTCGTGGACCCCGACGGCGTCGGCGAGCTGGTCCGGCTCGGGGTGGAGCGGGGGCGAGCCACCCGCCCGACCCTCAAGATCGGCGTGTGCGGCGAGCACGGGGGCGATCCCGAGTCGATTGCCACCTTCGCCAAGGCGGGCCTCGACTACGTGAGCTGCTCGCCGTTCCGGGTGCCCATCGCCCGCCTGGCTGCCGCACAGGCCGTCCTGGCCGGCCACACCTCGTCCCCCTCGACCTCGAAGGCGAAGGTGAAGGCAGCGGCCACGACCACGGCCCGGCCGCGGGGCAAGCGGTAGGGACCGGTCCCGGGGCCGCGGGGGCGCCGGTCGGCCCCGGCCGGTGACGCGGTACCGTCGTCGTCTATGGGCATCCCCGATGAGGACGTCGCCGCCGTTCGCACGGCCACCGACATCGTCGCTCTGATCGGGGAGCACGCCGCCCTCAAGCGCCAGGGACGCCGCTGGGTCGGCCTGTGCCCCTTCCACGGCGAGAAGACGCCGTCGTTCAGCGTCAATGCCGACGAGGGCTTCTACTACTGCTTCGGATGCCAGGCGAAGGGCGATGCCATCAGCTTCGTGCGGGCCATCGAGCACCTCGACTTCGTCGACGCCGTCCGCCGCCTGGCCGACAAGTCCGGCGTCACCATCCACGAGGACGCCTCCACTGGGCGCGACTCGCAGCGGCGGAAGGTGTTCCTCGATGCCATGGAACGCGCCGCCGAGTGGTATCACCAGCGCCTGCTCAACGGGACCGACGCCGGACCGGCCCGCGACTACTTGCGGAGCCGGGGGTACGACGGTGCCGTGGTCCGGCGCTTCCGTCTGGGCTGGGCACCCGACGGGTGGGACGAGCTCTGCGTCGCCCTGGGCCTCAGCCAGGACATCGCCGTCGGCGCCGGTCTCGGGTTCGTCAACCGCCGCGGCCGGCTGCAGGACGCCTTCCGTGCCCGGATCCTCTTCCCGATCTGCGACCCGTCCGGGCACCCGGTCGCCCTCGGCGGGCGGGTGCTGCCGGGCAGCCCCGACCCGGCCAAGTACAAGAACTCGTCCGAGACGCCGATCTACTCCAAGCGCCGGACCCTGTACGGGCTCAACTGGGCCAAGCAGGACATCATCGCCTGCGACGAGGTGGTGGTGTGCGAGGGCTACACCGACGTCATCGGGCTGTTCGAGGTTGGGGTGGAGCGGGCGGTCGCCACCTGCGGGACGGCGTTGGCCGAGGAGCATGTGAAGCTGCTGCGGGGCTTCGCCTCGAGGGTAGTGCTGGCCTTCGACGCCGACAGGGCGGGCCAGGCCGCCGCCGGACGCTTCTACGAGTGGGAGCGCCGGTTGGAGATCGACGTGGCCGTCGCCGCCCTGCCGCCCGGAACGGACCCGGGTGAGCTCGCCCGCAGCGACCCCGGGGGACTGCGGGCGGCCGTCGAGGGGGCGAAGCCCTTCCTCCAGTTCCGGGTGGAGCGTATCCTCGACGCGGCCGAGCTGAGCACGCCCGAGGGCCGGGCCCGGGCCGCCGATCACGCGCTCGCCGCGGTGGCCGAGCATCCGGACAACCTGGTCCGCGATCAGTACGTGATGCAGATCGCCGAGCGCTGCCGCCTCGAACCGCTGCTCCTCCGCACTCGGCTCGAGGAGCTGCGGCGCCAGGGCCCGCGGACGGTCGCCGAACCGGCGGGGGCCCGAGGGCGCGGGGTACGGCCGGTCGGGCCGGGGCCGGCCCGGAGCTCGTCGGGCGGTGCCGCCTCGTCGTCCGCCGCCGACGAGCCGTGGGTCCGCGATCCCGACGACGCCGAGGGGTGGGATGACGACGGCTTCGACGGCGGTGGCCGGTGGCCGGTCGAGGGCCCCGGGGGGGCCGTCCGCACCGGAGGTGGACGACGAGCGGGCGCCGATCCGTCGCGCCGAGAGTTCCGTCCCGGGCTCGAAGCCCTCCGGCTGGCGATTCACCGCCCGGACGACGTCGGCACGCGCCTCGACGCGGTGCTCTTTCGCGACGACCTGCAGCGGGACGCCTTCGAGGCCCTCGTGGAGACCGACGACCTCCGCGAGGCCATCGACTCCTCGCCGCCCGAGGTCCGGGCCTTGCTCGTCAGGCTGACCGTCGAGGAGCCGGTGAGCGAGCCCGACGAGGTCATCCTGCAGCTCGTGCGCGACGCCGCCCGCCGGGAGCTGACCGTGATCACCGCCGAGGCGCGCACGTCGCCGGCGGCCGTCCAGGAGGCCGCTGAGGTGGCCGCCTGGGTCCAGGAGCTGGACGATCCCGGCGCCTCGGTCGCGGCGACGGCCAGGTTGCTAGCCTGGCTCATGGTGAGGGCACAGACGAGCGGTACGGAGCAACAAGCGTGATTGCCCGGCAGGACACGCGGCCGGCATCGGTTGACACCGAGCCGGTGGTCGATCCGTCGGCGCTCGCAGAGGCGGCCGGGGCGGCTGCTCTCGAGGTGTTGCCGGCCGACCAGTTCGAAGCGCTGATCCGGATGGGGAAGGCCCGCGGCGGGCTGACCCAGGACGACGTCATGACCGTGCTGCGGTCGGTGGAGCTGAGCGCCGACCTGATCTCCGAGGTCGTGGGTCGGATCCGGGAGGCGGGCATCGAATTCACCTACGACACCGGCGAGACCACCGTCGTGCCGATGAGCGGCGCAGCGGCGAGCGACCTCTCCGATCGCCTGCTCGAGGGGATGCCGGTCGTGCCTGACCCGAGGCCCGGCACGGCGGTCGCCGACCACGTCGGACCGTCACGCATCCTGACGCTGGAACCGACCGCTCCCACCACCCGCAACGGGTCGCAGGCCGCGGTCGGTGCCGCGCTCGATGCCCCCGGCAGCCGGGTCGCGATCAGAAAGGAGCGGGCGCCTCGCAAGCCGAAGCCCAAGGACGCCTACGGCGATGCCGAGGGGTTTCGCGGCTCCGCCGCCGACCCGGTGCACATGTACCTGAAGGAGATCGGGAAGGTCAAGCTGCTCGACGCCGCCCTCGAGGTCGAGCTGGCGGAGCGCATCG
The DNA here is from genome assembly GCA_052143895.1 of Acidimicrobiales bacterium. Lineage (GTDB taxonomy): Bacteria > Actinomycetota > Acidimicrobiia > Acidimicrobiales > RAAP-2 > Bog-756. The sequence continues at coordinate 4,442 of JBKQRT010000318.1, forward strand.
TGGCCGGGAACGAAGCCGCCGAGCGGCTCGCCGCCTTCGAGGGGGGCGTCGGGGAGGCGTATCCCAACCGGGCCGCCGACCGGGTGGCCGTTCGCCGGGGCCAGGCGGCCAAGGAGGCGCTCATCGAGGCCAACCTCCGACTGGTGGTCTCCATCGCCAAGCGCTACCGCAACCGTGGCCTCGCCTTCCTCGATCTCATCCAGGAGGGGAACCTCGGCCTCATGCGGGCGGTGGAGAAGTTCGACCACACAAAGGGTTTCAAGTTCTCCACGTACGCCACCTGGTGGATCCGCCAGGCGATCACCCGGGCCATCGCCGACCAGGCACGGACCATTCGCATCCCGGTCCACATGGTGGAGACGATCAACAAGGTGGTCTGGGCCCAGCGGCAGCTCCTCCAGGAGCTCGGTCGCGAGCCGAGCGCCGAGGAGGTGGCGGGCCGGGTCGACTTCTCGATCGAGCGGGTGCGGGAGATCCAGCGGATCAACCAGGACACGGTGTCGCTCGAGCAGCCCATGGGCGACGAGGACGACTTCAGCCTCTCGGACCTCATCGAGGACCGCGAGGCGGTGGTGCCGGACGACGCCGCCGCACGGATGATGCTGGACGACGCGGTGCGGGAGGCGCTTGGCCACCTCTCACCGCGTGAGCAGGACGTGGTCCGGCTCCGGTTCGGGCTCGAGGACGGCAAGATCCGCACGCTGGAAGAGGTGGGTAAGGCGTTCGGCGTGACCCGCGAGCGGATCCGCCAGATCGAGGCGAAGACGCTTGCCAAGCTCCGGCGCCCCGAGTCGGCCCAGCTGCTGCGGGACTACCTCGACGAGGCTTGAGCGCTCGCCGGGTGCGCGCGGCGGTCTGCCGGGCGGACGGGCGGCGACAGGTGGCGGCGGTTGTTGAGCGCAGCGGCCAGGTCCTCGGCCAAGTCGAGGGCGATGGCGTCGGCAGCCTGGTCCCCGTCCCGCCATCCGAGGTGGACGCCGATGGTGTCCTTCAGACGCTCCACGCCGAGCGAGGCGGCCGCCCGGGCCTTCTCGCCGACCAGGCTCACCGTGCCCGTGACGGGGGCCGACCTCCCCACGACACCGGCCCCACGGAGGAGCTGCTCGTAGCGCTCCCGGCCCGCCCTCGTCCCGAGGACGTACCCGATGGCGAAGGCGACCACTGTGCCGATCCGGAACCTCACCGGCCCATTGTGCCCCCATCGGGGCCCGGGCGCACCTTTGCCCCGGGGATGCACCTCCGCCGGGGAGGTGCATCCGCCGGGGAGGTGCATCCCGACCGGGAGGTGCGCCCGGAACAGGAGCGGTGCCTCGACCAGGAGGTGCGCCCCAAGCGGCTAATGTCCTCTGGCACGCCGGAGTCGGATGCGGCGAGAGTGCAGGCCATTCCGGGGTAGCTCAATCGGCAGAGCGAGCGGCTGTTAACCGCTAGGTTGAGAGTTCGAGTCTCTCCCCCGGAGCTGTTGCCAGATCAGTGGAGTTGAGCTGGTCCTTGTGGCTGCCGGGCGTCGCTGGACGGGTTCGGCGTCACCGGCGAAGTCGTTTGGCCCCGCCTATGACGACCAGACGTACAGTTGGTTCGGGATGCCGCTCTGTTGGATGAGTCGCTCAAGACCGTCCGAAGCCTGGCCTGACCACGCTTCCAAGAGAAGGGCGAGGAGATCTCGGTCCGGTTCTCCGCCCAGGAGTGCCAACGGCTCGGGGTTGTGCTCGTGGCGGACAGTTCGGAACCATTCGTACTCACCACAGCTGCTGACCGGTGCCGTCCCGGGCCCAAGATCCTGTCCCACGATCATGAGGTCGCCCGCTTCATTGAACCGTGCAGCGAGGTTGCGCTGATCAGGCAGGCACCAGCCGGCGCGGCTCCTCACCTGCGGCGTCGTCGACGTCGGAGGTACTCGTCGGCAAGCAGCGACGGCGCGCAACTCAGCCAGGCGTCGACGATCGCGTCGCGCAGCGCCTTCTTGGTCACGGTGTTCAGCTGGACGAGGACGGCCGAGTAGCCTTCGAAGTGCGGGATGGTGAAGAAGGCGTCGGACGATGAGGAGAGGACGGCCTCCTTCTCCAGGAGATCCGCCACCCGGAGGGCGACGATCGGCCCGTCCGGCGGGCTGGTGGTGCCGAAGCGCTTGATGTCGGCCTTGCTGAAGGGCCGGTCCCAGGCGAACGCCTTCCCACCCACGAACCACATGAGGTTGCCGTGGCGTTCGTCCTCGGTGACCTCCGGCAACTCCAGCGCCATGCGCCCGACGTCGTCGATCGTGGCCATGCCGGCACCCTCACGCCCCGCCACCTCGCACCTCAGCCGGTTGTCTCGCCCCCGGCGGTGGGAGTCGCCGTGAGACTCCGGAAGGTTCCGCGGTCGGACTCCAGTCCGTTGCGGACAGCGGTCACAGCCGAGGCTCGCGCCAGCGCCTTCGTGGCCGCGTGCGCCGGGCGGTCCAGCTCGGCGAGCTGCCGCGCCACCGCAGCGGCGGAGGCGGCCAATTCCGACTCGCCGACAACCCGGTCGAGGAACCCGGCCACCACGCCATCTGTCGGCGCATAGGACTCGGCCAGCAGCACCGCCCTGTTGAAGTGCGCGGGTGCGAGTCGCTGGCGGCAGATCTCGATGGCGGCTCGGGGCATGGTCAGGCCGATGGCCACCTCGTTGGCCACCAGCCGGAAGGGACCGTCGACACCGATCCGGTAGTCGCCGGATACGAGCAGGAAGCTGCCCATGGCCACGGCGTGGCCGTTGCAGCCGACGACCACGGGTGCCGGATGCTCGAGGAGACGCAGTGCGAGCTCGAATCCCCGTTCCAGCATCAGCGCGGCGTCAGGGCCACCGGAACGCAGCACCTGGAGATCGAAGCCCCCCGAGAAGATGCCGGGCCGGCCGGTCAGGACGACGACCGCCTCGTCATCACGTGCCCGGTCGAGGGCACCGTCCACGGCCGAGAGCATCTCGAGCGAGAGTGCGTTGGCTTTGCCGTCATCCATGACGATCGTCGCCACGCCGTCCTGGAGCTCGTAGGACACGAGTGCAGCCATGCCGGCATCCTCCTTCGGTGCCATCATACGCGGCCCTCCTCCCGTAGCCTGTGCGGATGAGTGTGACCATCCGGACCGCCCGGCTCGCCGACGTCGACACGGTGCTCCGGCTCTGGGACGAGGCCGGCGCCGAGCCGACGCACACCGACGACGTCCGGAGCCTGGGCGCGCTGGTCGGCAACGACATGTCGGCCCTGATCGTGGCCGAGGACGACCACGCCATCGTCGGATCGGTCATCGCCGCCTGGGACGGCTGGAGGGGATCGATCTACCGGTTGGCGGTGGCCCCGCCGTATCGCCGACGCGGCGTGGGAGGCCGGCTGGTCCGCGAGGCGGAGACCTGGTTGTCGGAGGCGGGTGCGGTACGGCTGCAGGCGATCGTCGTCGAGACCGATAGGACGGCGACCGCCTTCTGGCGGGCAAGCGGGTGGGAGCAGCAGGAAGAGCGTCTCCGGTTCGTCAAGGGCTGACGATGTCCCCACCTCGGAGGTCGGGGTGGGAGAACCTTCGGGCGCTATCATCCGTTCCAATGGCGGCTCGTCGACCATCGTCACCGCCCGCTGCCCCGGTCGATCCCGTCGCGCCACCGCCGGACGGTGCGCGAGGGAGCGGCTCGACCGCGTCCGTGCCAAGGACCTCGTTCCCGGCGTCTCGCACGCCGGAACCGACCACCTCGCTGCGGGGTCGCTCCTCGCGCCGGGCGGCCCGTGGTCCCGGGCCCATCGCCTGGTCGACGGCGGGATTCACTATGGCCCGTGGTCTCGGTCTCGCCGCCGTGGCGCTCACGTCGATGGCGATCGGTCTGCTCGCGTTCATCGCTGCCGCAGCCATCACCCGGTCGTCGGTGGCAGGAGCTGCGCTCCGTTTCGACACCACCTGGTACTTCCGCATCGCCCAGCTCGGGTACCTCCACCGAGCCCCCACCGGGGCGACCGACTACGGCGGGTTGCGGGTCGCCTTCTTCCCCGGTCTCCCGCTGGTGGAGCGTGCGGTCCACGGGGTGATCGGCGGGGGACCGGCCCACACCACCGTGCTGGTGGGCGGGGCCTGCCTCGTCGTCTCGTGCATCGTCATGTGGCTCCTGGTCGTCGAGGACTGGGACGAGCGGGTCGCCTGGCGTGCCGTCGCCCTCCTGGCGTTCTTCCCGGGCGCCTACATCTTCCCGATGGCCTACTCGGAGGCGCTGGCCGTTCCACTCGCCCTGCTCACCCTGTGGGGGCTCCGGCGCCGGTGGTTCCTCGTGGCCGGGGTGGCTGCTGGGCTGGCAGGCTCCGTGCGGCTGCTCTCGGTGATGCTGATCGCCGCCTGCCTGGTGGCTGCCGTGCGTCAGGTCGCAGCCCGCGACCATCGGACGAGCGTGGTCGTCCGAGCCGTCCTCTGTCCGGTGCTGGCCTGCTCGGGGTTCGTCGCCTACCTCGCCTACCTCAAGGCGACGACCGGTTCGTTCTTCACCTTCTCCACCGCCGAGCGCCTCGGCTGGCAGAACAGCATCTCGCTGCTGGCGCCGTTCCACAATGTGCGGGTGCTCTTCGACCTGGGCTTCCACGGGCCCTCGGCCACCATCATCAACGGTATCGGGGTCTTCGTCGTGGCCGGCGCTGTCGCCCTCGTGGCCCTGGTGTCGATGCCGCTCGAGTACAAGGTCTTTGCCATCGGCATCCTCGCAGCCTGGCTGTTCACCACCAACTCGGGAGCGTGGTTCCGCTTCATCGAATTCGCCTTCCCCGTCCTGATCGCCCTCGCCGTCAAGGTCCCCGACAAGGTGTTCCTGCCGATGGTGGGTGCGAGTGCCGCGCTGCTCGGGATTCTCATCGTGCTCTTCTCGTCGGCGGTCCTCTTCTCACCCTGACGGGGCGGGGGGCACGCCCCGGCGGCGTGCCGTATCCTCCGATCATGCCGACCGAGCATGCGACGGCCAAGTGCCCGTTCTGCGGACACCCCGGCTCGCACCACCGGACCGACCGTCCGAGCTCGGGCGGGGCACCGGTGTGCGAGGACTGCGACCGCTGCTGGGCCGACCGGCAGCAGCACGAACGGCCACCGCACCACTGGTGAGTGGTGCCGGGCGACGGTCGTGCGTGCCTAGCTGACCACCTGGATGAAGTCCCCAGAGTCGGCGTGCATCTGGGTCATCGAATTCCCGCCCTCGTTGATGACCCAGAGGTCGGAGCCCGCCACCACGAGCGACTGGGGATCGTTGAACACGTAGGGTCCGTTGGTGTTGCACATCATCCAGTTCACGCTCGACGTGGAGGCGGTGATCTGGCTGATCATGGGGGAGGAGCCGGGCGGGCTGGCGGTGAACATGTATCCGTCGCCGTAGGTGATGGGCCCGGGCATGGCCAGATTGGTGTTGACCACCACGTGGGTGGCTTGCCCGGTCTTGGTCGAGATCTCGGTCACCGACTGCCCGGTGGTGTTGGTGACCCACAAGGTCTTTCCGTGCACGGCGGCACCCGTCGGCTCGCTGAAGCCGTAGCTCGGTCCGGAGAGCGTCCCGAGGTAGCCGAGGCCGGAGGTGCTGATCTCGGTGACCGAGTTGCCGTCGCTGTTGGTCACATAGATCACATGGCCGGCGACGGCGATCCCGGTCGGCGTGTCGAACCCGTACTGGCTACCCGTGGTCACCCCCACCAGCTCACCGTTCGTGGTCGAGACTTCGGTGACCGAGCCTGCCGAGTTGAGGACGAACAGCTTCTGCCGTTCGACGGTCATGGCGATGGGGTCCGAGAGCTTGTGGGCGGTGGCATTGATGGTGCGGATCAGTTGACGGCTGCTCGCATCGAATTCGGTCACCGAATTGCCGGCTCCGTTGGCGACGAAGAGGTGCTTGCCCGAGGCGATGATGGCGGTCGGCTGGTCGAAGTCGAAACCAGGCCCGGAAATGCTGGCCACGAAGCCACCGGACGATGCGTTCACTTCGGTCACCGTGTTGCCGTCCTCGTTGGTGACGAAAAGGTCCGATCCGACGACTGCGACCGACGACGGTGCGTCGAGCCCGTACGAGTCGGCCGGTCGGGCCGAGGCCGAGGCAACTGCCGGTGCCGCGCCTGCGAGCACGAGAGCGCCGCACAGAGTGCTGGCCACTGCGGCCGTCCACCTCCTGACCCGTCCCGGACCGGCCGGGTCGCTGCGACCGGACGCCACGTGTGCCATTGCCCACCTCTTCGCATGAATCCTGCCCGACGGGACCATGCTCCTGCCCCTCGAAAAACGTAGCACGGAGAAGGTGGATCGCTATAGTGCGGTGGCATGGGTCCCGACCGGTCCGACCTGTGGCGGACCCTCGGCGCGGCAGCCCGCCTGTGGGCGTCACCGAGCGACCACGAGGTGCACGACGACTGGTGGCTGGCCTGCAGCGGCCGCCGGAACGTCAACTACAACCTGGCGTGCTGCCACACGTCCGACGCCGAGGTCCTGACCGAACACTGCCTGGAGCCGCTCCTCGAACGTCGTGTCCCGAGCATCATCATGCTGGTCGGGCGTGGCCTGGCCACGGCCCAGACCCTCGCCGCCGCCGGGTGGGTGAGCGTCGGCGCACTGCCGCTGATGGTGACGGACCGGCTGCCCGCGGTGACACCGCCGAGAGACGTGGTCTCCAGGCTCACGCTCGAGGAACTGCCGGCCGCCCGTGAGCTCCTCGCCGATACCTACGGTCTCGACGAGGCCACCGCCCGGGCGGCCGTTCCCGATCACGCCGTGGAGCGCTCCGATTGCGGCGCGTGGGCGCTGTCCGAGAACGGTCGACCAGTATCGGTGGTGACGACCGTGGTCGAGAACGGGCTGGTGGTCATCTGGTCGATGGCCACCAGCCCGGAGTGCCAGGGTCAGGGCTACGGGCGCCGGCTGCTCGAGTCGGTGCTGGCACGGCACGCAGAGGCGGGGTACGGCGGCTCGCTCCTCCACTCATCGGTAGCGGGGGAGAAGCTGTACCGGGCCCTCGGGTACGAGGGCGTCGAGTACCTCCAGCTCTGGTCCCGGCCGCGCTGGGTGCTCGGAAAGGCCTAGCGGCCGCCAAGGGCGACAGCACGCGAGCCGACGGCCGTACTGGAATCGCCCGGCGCTCGGGTCGCGCCCCAGGCGACGAGGCCGGCTCCCTCCAGCAGCCGGTGTTCGTCGACCTTGCTGGATCCGGTGAGCGGGAGCACCCGGACGATCTCGAAGCAGTCGGGGAGCATGGTGTCGGGCAGCCGGATCCGGGCGTCTCGGCGGAGGTCGATTGGGGTGACCGTCCCGTTCGTGACCACGAAGGCGGCGATGCCGGTCTCGCCGTCGTTGTCGAAGACGACGCATGCTGCTGCCGACACGCCTGGCAGCGCGCGCATGGCCTCGCCCAGTTCGACGAGTGAGATCCGGACGCCGTTCCTCTTGATCACCCGGTCAGCCCGATCCACGTAGACGAAGTCCCCGGCGTGGTTCCGGTAGACGAGGTCGCCGGTGCGGTACACGGTCGTGCCGGGCACCAGGTCGGTGCGCAGGACCGATGCGGTCAGCTCCGGCGCCCGCCAGTACCCGTCCATGAGCTGACGACCCCCGATGTAGAGCTCGCCGACCCGACCAGCACCGCGCACGGCCCGGCCGTGGCGGTCGAGGAGGTGGAAGGTCACCCCCGGATGCGGTGTCCCGATCGGCACGGTGCCCTCGGCGGTCCGGTCCGGAGTGAGGTGCACGTGGGTGACGGCGATCGTGGTCTCGGTCGGTCCGTACCGGTTGAAGACGCGGACCGAGGGAGCCGCCGTCCACAGCGCCCGGACGTCGCCGAACGAGCTCGCTTCACCACCGAGGGCGATGCACTCGAGGCTGGACTCCTCCAGTGTCGCCAGTTGCGGGCTCTGGAGCAGGAGTCGCAGGTAGCTCGGCGAGAACCCCGTGTAGGTGATGGACTCCTGGGCCACGGACTTGAAGAACGTCCGGGGGAAGAGCAGCGCCTCGCGCGGTCGGATGACGACGGTGCCGCCAGCGACAAGGGTCGGGAACAGCGTGCCGAACGAACCGTCGAAGTGGAAGGGGGAGACGCACAGGGTCCGGGTGCCCGCGTCGAGTCCGAGCGCGGCGGAGGTCGCCTCGACTGCGGCGACGAACGCCGACCAACCGATGACCACGCCCTTCGGCGAGCCGGTGGTGCCTGAGGTGTAGATGGTGTACGCCACCGGACCCGGTGTCGGGTCCGCCACCGCGTCCGGACGGCCGGTCGACCGGAGGCGGCTGAATTCGATCCACGGCCAGTGCCCGAGGGACGCCGGCCGGCGGGGCGCCCCGGCGGCTCGGTCCGAGGTCACGACGAGTGACGGTGCGCAGTCGTCCAGAATGGTGGCCAGACGGACCGGGGGATCGCCGATGGCCAACGGCACGAACACGGCGCCGGTCCACAGCCCGGCCAGTGCGGTGACCACCCAGTCGACCGAGTTGGGGAAGTCGAGGCCGACCCGGTCGCCCACGCCGACACCGAGCGCGGACATGGCGCCGGCCAGGTGCCTGGCCTCGTCGCGAAGCTGTGCATAGCTCAGCTCCCGGTCGAGGCCCTTGACGGCGGGATGGTCGGGACGGGTGCGGGCGTGCTCGAGGACTGCCGTCAGCACGTCGGGCCGGCTCATCGGGACGTCCTCACGCGCGCCCCCTGTGGGCCCCGGACGAGGACACCGGGCAGTTCGCCGGTGGCTTCACCGTCTTCGAAGGTGACCACCCCCCGCTTCACCGTCCAGCGGTACCCTCGCGCCGGCTGGACGAGCCGACGACCCCCGGCCGGGAGGTCGGCCGCGATCTCCGGAGGTGCGCAGGCGAGCCGCTCGAGATCGACCACGTTGAGATCGGCCAGCAACCCGGGCGCGACGAGGCCTCGGTCCAGCCAGCCGAAGTGGGCCGCCGGCCTGCGGGTGATCTGGTGGACCACGGACTCGAGCGACATGCCGTCGTCGCCGTCCCGGTCGCGAGCCCAGAGGGTCAGGTAACTGGTCGTCATGCTGCCGTCGCAGATCTGGCCGCAGTGGGCCCCGGCATCGGACAGCCCGAACATGGCCACCGGCGACGTGATCATCTCCCGCACGGCGTCGAGATTCCCGTGGGCGAAGTTGAACAAGGGGATGTAGATGAGCTGGCGGCCGTTCTGGCGCAACTGGACGTCGTAGGCGAGTTGCCGGGGGTCGATCCCCTCACGCCGTGCCGTCGCCCCGAGCGACTGGTTGCTGTCGAAGTCGTAGTCCGCAGGGTCACCGAGCACGAACATTTCGTCGAACCGCCCGAAGAAGGCGTAGCCCTCGAAGGAGTCGGGGCCCGAGGTGAGCTGGCGGTGGCCCTCGATGATCCGGTTCCGTCGCTCGGGCTCCCGTAGAGCGGCCACGCGCTCGGCCAGGGGGAGGCCGGCTACCTCCCCGTACGCACGGGCCGGGGTGAAGACGTGGGCGGACGCCTCGAGCCCGAAGAGGACGCCGATCGGGCGGGGCGCCACCTGGGCCTTGACGTCGAGCCCCTCCGCTCGTAGCCCTTCGGCCAGCGCCATCAGATCCCGCCAGCGCTCGGGAGCGGCGAGATCCTGCTGCACCGTGTAGCTGACCGGTCGACGACAGGTCCTGGCGAACTCGCTGATGAGCTCGAACTCTGACGTGGCGAACTCGTCGTCCGTGGTCCGGTAGCAGTCCGACAGGAACTGGAAGGCCCCGCTGGTGGAGCGCAGCGCGGATGCCAGGGCCAGCAGTTCGGGTGCCTGGGCCCGGAGGGTTCCGAGGTTCTTGCCGTCGTGGGTCCGGTGGCGTTCGGTCCTCGACGTGGAGACCCCGAGCGCCCCGGCCCGGAGGCTCTCGCCGAGTAGCGACGCCATCTCGGCGATCTCATCGTCATCGGGGTGCTGGGCCGGATCGGCCCCCCGTTCGCCCATGACGAAGGCGCGCAGCGCGGCATGGGGGAGGTAGGCACCGACGTCGATGGTCCGGGATCGGCGGTCCAGCGCATCGAGATACTCCGGAAACGTCCGCCAGTCCCACCGCAGCCCCTCGTGGAGCGCGGTGCCCGGGATGTCCTCGACCCCCTCCATCATGGCGATCAACCAGTCGTGCCGATCCTCGGCGACCGGAGCGAACCCGACGCCGCAGTTCCCCATGGCCACCGAGGTCACGCCGTGGTGGCACGAGGGAGCGAGCAGCGGGTCCCAGGTGGCCTGGCCGTCATAGTGGGTGTGGGGATCGACGAACCCGGGGGTCACCAGGCTGCCGTCGGCGTCGAGCTCGCGCCGACCGGTGGGGATGTCGCCGCCGACCATGGTGACGCGGTCGCCCTCGACGGCGATGTCCGCCGGAAACGCCGGTGCACCACTGCCGTCGACCACGAGCCCGTTGCGGATGACCAGATCGGGAGCCACGCTCATCCGTCCCTGCTCAACCGCTCAGCGCCCAGCGGCGGACGGCTTTGCGGCTCTCGGTCAGGGAGTCGAACTGGGAATCGGTGAGGGTGAGTGCCGCGGCCCGGCAGTTCTCCTCGAGGTGCTCCAGTGATGCCGTGCCCGGAATGGGCAGCATGACCGGTGCACGCCGGAGCAGCCACGCCAGGCAGACCTGGGGGATCGTCGCCCCGAGCTCGGCGGCCACCTGGTCGAGCGGTCCGTCGCGGCGGGTCAACTTGCCGTTGCCGAGGGGGAACCACGGGAAGAAGGCGATGCCCTCCTCCTGGCAGAAGTCCACGACGCCGTCGTCGCCCCGTTGGGCGATGTTGTACTGGTTCTGCACGCTGACGACCGGTACGACCGGGCGCGCTGCCTGGATCTGGGCGACCGTCACCTCTGACAGTCCGACCTCGCGGACCTTGCCCTCGTCCCGCAGCTCTCGCAGCGCACCGAACTGCTCGTCCTCGGCGACCCGGGGGTCGAGGCGGTGAAGCTGGAACAGGTCGATCTGTTCGACGCCGAGCCGGCGGAGGCTGCTCTCGCATTGGTGACGGAGGTGCTCCGGCCGGCCGCACTCCACCCACTGGTCCGGGCCGGGCCGCTGGAACCCCGCCTTGGTGGCGATCTTCAACGCGGACGGGTAGGGATGGAGCGCCTCCTTGACGATCTCCTCGGCGACGTCGGGCCCGTAGGAGTCCGCCGTGTCGATGAGCTGGACGCCGAGGTCCACCGCCCTGCGGAGCACGGCGACAGCCCCGGCACGATCGGCGGGCGGGCCCCAGGCCCCCGGTCCGGTGAGCTGCATGGTGCCGAAACCGAGTCGGTGCACGCCGAACGAGCCCACCTGTAGCCTGCGGCCGTCATCCACCATCGCCCCGTCTCTCCCCGAACCGGTGATCGTGCTACGGGGGACCCGCGCACCCACCGACCCTCGTTCTGAACCCAGACCGAGCTTACCCAGCGGTATGTGCATATGGACAGACGTTCTTGTGCGATTCGCACATGCCGGCGTAGCGTTGGTGGTCTGCAGAGGCGAAGAAGGGGCCGCCGAAAGCATGACGTTGACGTTGCAGTGCGCAGCCGACCATCCGGCGGACTCGGTCACGAGCTCCGTCCATGTGCGATCGCCTCGAGTCCGATGATCGAGATCGCCGTCGTCGGTCTCGGGTCATGGGGGCTGTGCGTCTTCGAACGGGCCGTCAACCGGGTCCGGCAGACCGGAGCGAGCGTGCGCCTGCACGTGATCGAGCCGGACCAGCTCGGCGGCGGCGTGTATGCCACTTCGCAGCCCGACTTTCTGGTGCTCAACAATCCCTGTGGCCAGCTGTCGCTCTATGCGTCACCCGATCCGGGCGAGGATCCCCCCTACGGGTTGGACCTCTACCGCTGGGCGGTGGCCCGGGGGTACCGGTGGGTGGGCTACGAGTGCACCATCGGCTCGGCGGGGAACCCGATCCAGCCGACCGATTACCTGCCCAGGCGACTGATGGGCGAGTACCTCAACTGGTTCTACGAGACCCTGGTGGCGTGCGCCCCTTCGAACCTCGAGCTGGTCCGCCACGTCGCCTCGGCGACGGACATCACGCCCGAGATCGGCGGCCGTGAGCGGGTGGCTCTGGACAACGGTGCGTCGATCACCGTCGACCACGTGGTACTGACCTCGGGCCACACGTGGAACGAGGAGACCGTCGGCGAAGAGGGCCAGGTGCGCTACCTGCGGCCGTATCCCGTCGAGTACTTCGACCAACAGCTTCCCGCGGGATCGTCCGGGGCCATCGCCGGGATGGGCCTGGTCGGATTCGACATCATCACCGCCCTCACGGTGGGACGGGGGGGGACGTTCGAGGATGTCGGGGAGCGCAAGCGCTATGTCCGCAGTGGTCGGGAGCCGTCCATCTACCTCTACTCCCGATCGGGCGTCCCCTACTGCGCCAAGTCCGCGCATGGCATCGACCCGTACGGCGACTACCAGCCGGTGGTGTGCACGCCCGAGGAGTTCTCGGCACTGACCTCCGGCGGGGGCTCCGCCCGGCGACAGGTGGACTTCCGCGCCGACCTGCTTCCACTGGTGTACCGCGAGATGCAGGCCCGGTACCACACGCACGCCGAGTCCCTCCGGGGTGGTGGTGAGGCGGCATCGGCGGCCCGACGTGCGCTCCGGTCTGCGTGGCTCGACGGCCGGTTCGAGTGCGCGATCGCCGAGCTCGAGCGTCGCAACGGCCGGTTCGAGCCTGTCGACCACGTGTTCGCCGGCTCCGACCGCTCGTTCCCCACGAGCGACGACTACGAATCTCACGTCTATTCCATGATCGAGACCGACCTCGACGAGGCCCTGGCACCTGGGGGGAGCCCGGTCAAGGCGGCGCTCGAGGTGCTCCGCATCCTGCGCGACCAGTTGCGGTCGGTCATCGAGTTCGGTGGCCTCTCCCTCGAGTCGTACATCGATTTCCAGACGAATGTGCGCGGGCGCATCAACCGGATCGAGGCCGGGCCTCCGCCCCTCCGGTCGCAGCAGCTACTGGGCCTGCTCGATGCCGGCATCGTGCACATCCCGTTCGGGCCGCGTCCGGAGGTCCTGGCCGCGGCGGACGGGGAGGCCACGGTGCGCTCCACCGAGCTCGACGAGAAGACGGAGGTCACCGTGCACGGCGTGGTGCGGGGACATCTCGACCTCCCGTCACTGGCGCGGTCGAGCTCGGCGCTGCTCAACCGCCTCTACGGCATGGGACGGCTCACCCAGTTCTCCTATGGTGAGATCGCCGTGGGGAGCGTGGCCATCGACGAGGAGTTCCACCCCTACGACGTCGAGGGACGTCTTCAATCCGGCATTTCGCTGCTCGGTGTCCTCACCGAGGGGGTGCGCTACTTCACCCACTACCTGCCGTCGCCGCGCAGCCGCATCCGGGCAGTGCTGGACGCCCAGGCGTGCGTGGAGAACATCATCGGCTGAGCCGGCGCACCAGGGCCGGCCGGGCTCCCCGGCAGGGCGGTGTCAGGCCGTGGCCGCGGCCAGGGCCTGATCGATGTCCTCCACCAGGTCCTCGGGATGCTCGAGCCCGATGGAGAGGCGGATGGTCTCGGGGCGGATCCCTGCCGCCACCAGCTCTGCCTCGCTGAGCTGCCGGTGCGTGGTGGACGCCGGGTGGATGACCAGTGACTTGGCGTCGCCGAGGTTGAGCAGCCGCTTGAAGAGCCGGACCGAGTCGAAGAAGCGCAGCCCGGCCTCGTAGCCGCCGCCGACGCCGAAGGTGATGATCGAAGGCACCCGCCCGTGCAGGTACCTCTGGGCCAGGGCGTGGTAGGGATGGTCCTCGAATCCGCAGAAGTTCACCCAGTCGACACGCGGATCCTCGGCCAGGTAGGCGGCGACCACCCGAGCGTTGCGCTCGTGGCGTTCGAGCCGCACCGCCAGCGTCTCGAGCCCTTGGAGGAGCTGGAAGGCATTGAAGGGTGAGAGTGTGGCCCCGGTGTTGCGCAACTGGATGGAGCGGGCCCGGACCGCGACGGCCCGGTCGGGGAAGTCCCGGGCGAAGACGACACCGTGGAACGCCGCCGACGGCTCGTTGAACATCGGGAACCGCTGGGTGTGTTCCGTCCACGGGAATGTGCCGCTGTCGACGATGGCACCCCCGAGGGTCGTACCGTGGCCGCCGACGAACTTGGTGAGCGAATGGACGACCACATCGGCGCCGTGGTCGATGGGCTTCAGCAGCAGTGGCGTGGCCACCGTGTTGTCCACGATGAAGGGCACACCGGCCCGGTGGGCCACCTCGGCCACCGCCTCCAGGTCCACGACGTTGCCCGCCGGGTTGCCGATGGACTCGCAGAAGACGGCACAGGTGCGATCGTCGATTAGCGCCTCGATCGACCGGGCCTGGTCGTCGACGGCGAATCGTGCCTCGATGCCCAGTGTGGGTAGCACGTGGGCGAAGTACGTGAAGGTGGCCCCGTAGAGCTGGGGTGCCACGACGAAGTTCGAGCCGGCCTCGGCCACGGTGAGGATCGAGTAGCTGACGGCCGCCATGCCCGAGGACACCACCAGGGCGGCGCTGCCTCCTTCGAGCGCGGCGATGCGCTGCTCGAGCACGTCGTTGGTGGGGTTGTTGATGCGGTTGTAGTGGAAGCCCGGGGTCTCGAGGTCGAGGACCGCACCGGCATGCTCGGCGTCGACGAAGTCGTGCGCGACGGTGAGGTAGATGGGCACGGCCACGGCACGGGTGCCGTCGGCCTGGTACCCGCCGTGGATGGCGATGGTCTCATCGTGCATGGTGTCGGCGACTCCTCCTCGGCACTCCGGCCATCCAGTTCCTGTAGAGCCCGGTGGCCGTGTAGCGCCACGGCCACGGGGCGCGGGACGCCACCTCGTCGAAGGGAAAGGTCTCGACGTCGACGGGATCCCGACGTTCGACGACCTGCTCGTGGAGCCGAGCCAGCCGGGCGACGTCCCCGCAGCCCACGCACCGGGCGGGGAGGCACGGCACCTGGTCACGCTCGTGCTGGACGTACCGCCGGGCGTCGCGCTGGTACTCGCGGAGGAGACTCGACGGTGCGTACTCGGGATGGCCCTGGACCAGCACGACCGAGCTGTTCCCGATCACACCGGTCGCCACGCTCCACGCCTCCTCGTCGGACCGGAACGTCACCTGGTAGCCCGCATCCTCCAGTGCCGCCAAGGAGACATCGTTCCTGCGGGAGTGGGGAAGGACCGACGATCCAGGCAGTCCCGTGGCCAGTGCATGGGCGACGTCGACCTCCTGTGTGAACACGCCGGTGCACTTGGACGTGAGCTGCTCCCGGGGGATGCCGTCGAAGACCGCCACGGTGGCATGGGCGGCCAGGCAGGACGCCAGCATCGACCCCACGTGCTCGCTCGCCCAGCGCAACAAGTCGGCGAGCTCGCTCCAGTACGGCTCGTCCTCGATGTGCCGCTCCAGTGGGTTCGCACCGCTCACGATCAGCAGATCAGGTGGCTGATCGTGCAGGTGTGCGAGCGGAAGATAGTCCGCCGCGATCCGCTCGGCGGTGCGGGCCCCTCGGGGCACGCCGGCCAGCGCGTAGCGGCGCACGTCCACGGTCTGACAGCCGGAGCCCGCGTCGAGCAGGCTCACGAACTGGCGTTCCGTCTGCTCAAAGGCACTGTCGGGCATGTTGTTGACGAGTGCGCACGTCCATCGGACGTCGTCCCCGCGGCATCGCTGCCCGGCGGCCTCGGGACCATGCAGTCGGGCCGGCATCAGTGACTCACGTCGGCATACGTGACGGTGACCTCGTGATGGAGCAGCTGGTCGACCGCCTGGAGATCGTCGTAGTCGCGCGCCGTCCCGACGACCGCCATGATGTGGTTGCGGGTGCCGTCCTTCCAGTCGAGGTCGGCGCCGGGGCCCTGGTGGACGCTGATCGATTCGACGCCAGGATGGTCGTGGAGCCGGTCGACGCCGTCGATGGTCGCCACCGTGGCCGACACCGCGGGCGGCTGCAGGAAGAACCGGTAGCCGATGCGGTCGGCTTCCACCGGACCGGCCACGTGAAACTCCCCGCCGAGAGCGATGCGGAGGGTCAGCGCCAGCAGCGGCACATCGGCGGCTCGGCCGAGCATCTCGGGTACGCCACCACCGACCCGGCCGTTGACCTCGATGATCCGGGCTCCGGGCGGTGTGAACTTGACCTCCGTGTGTAGGCAGCCGGTCCACACCCCGAGGGCCTCGATCGCCTCGGTGGCAAGGCGCAGCGCCGCCTCCTCCTCGGCTGGTGCCAGCGCCGCAGGGATGAAGAACCCGGTCTCCCGGAAGTTCTCGGCAAGGGGGAACCTGCCGGTCAACGCCAGATGGCTGATGCGGCCGGCGGCCACCACGCTCTCCACCGACACGTAGCCGGCATACGGCCCGCCGTCCCTCGCCGGATCGTCGGCGAGATAGTCCTCGAGGACCATCTCGGGTCGCCGCGGACCGAGCGCCTGCAGGAGGTGGGTGAGCTCGGCCTGGTCGTGCACCAGGAAGGTGAAGCGGCTCCCCTGCGCCGATCTCGGTTTGAGGACGGCCGGCCAGACGGCGTCGTGCCCGGCAAGTGCGGGGTCGGCCGGATCGACGTCGCCGGGAAGGTGACGGCACGTCGGCACGGCGAGCCCGTGGTCGGCGAGGACCTCTCGCTGTCGTGCCTTGTCGGTCAGGGTCAGCGCCGTATCGACGGAGTGGAACGGAAGTCCCAGCCGCTCGGCCAGGTGGGCGTAGCGCACCATGTCGGCGTCGAGGTAGGTGGTCAGACCGTCGGGTCGAAAGGGGAGGACGGACTCGACCAGTGCTTCGGTCCCGAGGCCGGCGATGTCGACCACCCCTCCGAACCGGCGCAGGAGATCCTCCATCTGGGCCATCTCCGGTAGCGACCCGTCGATCATCCAGAGCAGGTCGCAGTGGCCGGCCGCCGCTTCGGCGAGCTGCATCACGGGCACGCAGCGCGGACCGTAGCCCACCGCGACGACCGGTCTCCTGTCCGCTGACCTGGATCCCACTGTGCCCCTTCCCACTACCCAAGGTTAGCGTTGAACTGGAACTTCACTCCAGGTTCCGATCGCAGCGGCCGATACCTACCAGTGTGGCGAGCCCGGGAGCGACGGAAGGAATGAGGGGCGTGGGGATCGAGATCGTCGGGATGGTCGGTACCCGCGATGCCTCGGAGATCCAGGGTCCGCTCGTCGACGGCCCGGTGGTGGACTGGCTGGACGGCCCGGTCGTCGATCCGGACTACCTGCTCCGCATCGCCCGCGCCCACGAGCAGTCCGGCTTCGACCGCGTCCTCATCGGTTACGGGGCGGTCGGCCCCGAGGGATGGGCCATCGCCGGGTCCGTGTTGCACAGCACGACCCGCCTCAAGGTCCTGGTGGCCCACCGGCCCGGGATCATGCAACCGGCGCTGCTGGCCCGCATGGCGGCGACCTTGGACCATCTCACCGGCGGTGGGCGGATCGGGATCCACTTCATCACGGGAGGTGACGAGCAGGATCAGCGCCGCGAGGCGGATTTCATCCCTCACGATGCCCGGTACCGGCGCACCGGCGAGGTCATGTCCATCGTCCGACGCCTGTGGGCCGAGGACGAACCATTCGACTCGGAAGGTGACTTCTACCGGTACGAGGGAGCCTTCAGCTCGGTCAAGCCGACCTCGCCAGACGCCATCCCGCTGTTCTTCGCAGGTGCCTCGCCTCCGGCCATCGAGGTGGGAGCCGCACAGGCGGACGTCTACGCGTTCTGGGGCGAGCCGCGGGATGCAGTCGCCGCTCGCATCGACGCCATCGACCGGGCGGCTGCCGGCGTCGGGCGGACCTTGCGCTACAGCGTCTCGCTCCGGCCGATCATCGCCGACACGGAAGCGGAGGCGTGGGAACGGGCCGAGTGGATCGCCACCATCACGGCCGAGCGAATCGCGTTGGCCAAGGAGCGGATGGCGGGTCGCGAGGACACCTATCGAGGGCTGGGGGGACAGCTGAACGCCATGCTCTCCGTCGATCGGGACAAGGGGCGGACCACCTCGGTGGGCCGGCTGCGGCTGATCGAGATGTCCGCCGATCAGGACGTCTACGACGAACGCCTGTGGATGAAGGTGGCCAATCTGACGGGTGCGGCCGGCAACTCGACCGCCCTGGTCGGAACACCCGAGCAGGTCGCCGAGGCCATGCTGCGTTACTGCGACCTCGGCGTCTCCACGCTGCTGTTGAAGGGGTTCGATCCGCTCAACGATGCGATCGACTACGGGGCCGAGTTGTTGCCGCTGGTCCGCGAGGGCGCCTGTCGCCGGGTCGGCTGATCGGCTCACACCCTCCTGGCCGGCTCGTGACGACCGGTCCCGCCCGGTCGGGTCGGAGATGTGGTGGAATCTCACCGGATCGAGTCGGTGAACACGGGGGAGGGGCCCATGGCAGATCGGACGATGGCGAAAGGATCCACGGTGGTTTTCCTCCGACGCACGGAGCCGGGGGTGCACGGTGCGTAGGAGCGCCCTCCGGTCCCAGCTCTACCGGGCGGCCCGGGACCTGGGGAACGTCCAGGCGGCGTCGAAGGGCCCGGGCTCGTATGCCAAGCGGGTGGTCCGACGGAAGGTCTACCGCACCAGCAATGGCATGACCCGCCACCTCCTGCGAGGATTCGGCCTCTAGCCCCGACTCCGCGGCTCGTGGCTGGCGGCGGCCGACGAGGGCCGGGCGGCGATGCCTGCCATCCGCGAGCCGTCCGGCACTGCGTGCCACACTCGCGAATCGTGTGCGGAGTGGCCCCGCGCTCGGCGTGTCAGGGGGAGAGATGAGCGACACCTCGCAGGGACCAGGCTGGTGGTTGGCATCGGACGGGCGGTGGTATCCGCCAGAGCAGGCACCGGCGCCGACTTCCGCACCGTCACCGGCCGGTGCCGATTCCCCGCAGGGGCCAGGGTGGTGGCGGGCGACGGACGGGCGGTGGTACCCGCCCCAGCCAGGGGTCCCATGGGCCGTCCCCCCGAAGAAGAAGTTCTACGCCCGGGTGTGGTTCTGGTTGTTGATCGTGCTGGCGCTCGGGATCGGGGGGTGTGTCACCGTGGTCGGGGTGGCGTCGGTCGCCGTCAGCAGGGTCGCCAAGGAGAAGCACACGATCGTATATTCGGTGACCGGGACCGGTCAGGCCGCCGCCATCGTGTACAACACGCTGCAAGAGGGCAACGGTCAGAACGGAGAGGTCCATGTGACGGACCCGGCCCTCCCGTGGAGCACGTCCATCACCGCCTCGGGTCTCATCACCCTCTTCGATGTGACGGCAACCGTCGGTCCGGCCGGTGGCGCCGTCACCTGCAATATCACGGAAGACAGTCGGCTGGTCAGCTCCAACTCGGCACATGGCGCGGGTGCCTCGGCCGAGTGCACGTGGGGGGGCTGACCGCACCGCAAGTCTGTGGTGGACGAGTGGTCACGCACGCTCCCTCCCAGGCGTTGGGCACCTGGCATCCGTCCCACCCCGGGACACCTGGAGGTACATCACCAGGCCCCACAATAGGCCGACCACCAGTGAGAGCCCGATGACGAGGTCGAGCCCGTGGTTCGGGGAATGCACGCGGTTCAGCTCGAACGTGGCACCGAACCAGAGCACGCCGACAACGATGCCCGGGACTAGTCCGAAGGGGGCGGGGTGGGCGCTGCTCCAGTCGGCCAGTCGGTTGTGGCTGACCCGGCGCCCTGTCGAGAATGGCTCCGCCGCGGGGTGAGTTCCCAAGCCGTCCTCGACTACGACCAGAAAGCGTCCTCTTGCTGTTCGTCGGCGAGGTACGCCTGCACATCGGCGAACTTCCCGTCGCAGATATCACAGACGAGCACCTTGTGCACGTCGAGGGTCTTGCCGTCTCGCGTCGCCGTGCAGTGCTGGACAGCGGCGCCACGGTCGTCATCGGCAAGGAGAAGGGTGGGCTCGGCCTTGAACGTCCCACCGCTGAATTCGAATAGCTTGCCGAAGAACTCGAAGACTCGATCCCGGCCGATGTAGTCACCGGCTGTGGGACCGTTGCCGGGCTGATGCCAGACAACGTCGTCGGCGAACAGATCATGTAGGCCGTCCAGATCGCCCGAGGCGAAGGCTGCGTACCCCCTACGCCCGAGGGCAACATTCGGATGCTCAGCCATCATGACTCCCTTCCTTTGTCGGATACTGATGAATCGTGATCCCCTCGCCCTCGCAGACGCTAGAGGCGCACGTCCCAACGCCCCGGTTTCCTGGCTCGGCATCCCCTTCGGAAGGTCAAGGTGCGCGTGAGGGCGGGTCAACACCACCCGATCGTCGTGCTGGTGCGGCATCTGGGCGATGTCACCATGCAAACCGTCGCGCTCTCGACCGCACACGGAGTTCAACCGGAGTACTTCTCTACGAGGGTGTCTTCGGTCGAAGAAGTGGAGGACCCGCCCACCGCGATACAGGTAGCTGCCGCAGTGCACGAGACACCGGCGAGCAGGCTGGCGGACGAGGGGGGACTTGGAGTGGGCACCAGTTGCCATGACGCGCCGTTCCACTCTTCGGCCATTGTGGAGGAGTTGTAGCCGTTCAGATTATTGGCCGAATCCCCGACGGCCGTGCAGGAGGTGCTCGCGACGCACGACACTCCATTGAGTTCGTCGGTCCTCGACCGGGCCGGACGCGGCAGGTGTTGGCGGCTCCAGGACGTGCCCTCGTACGACTCGGCCAGCCCGCGGAGCCCGACACTTGTCCAGCTGCCCACCGAGGTGCACGCGCTGGCAGCGGTGCAGGAAACTGAGTTGTCGGAGTTGTACTCCTGACCGACCGGATTGATCTGGTTCTGAGAGATCCACCCAGATCCGTCGTAGCTGTAGGCGAAGATCGACTGCGCGATGTCCGCGTAGTCGTAGTCGCCGATCGCCTCGCACTGGTCGGTGGCAACGCAGGCGATGCTCGCCAAGTCGCTCCCGTTCTCGGCGTGGGGATTCGGAGTGGACAGGACCGACCAGGTCGATCCGTTCCACTGCTCTGCCAAGGGCAACTCGGTGCCGGTGATCGGGTTCTTGACATATCCGCCGACGGCGATGCAGTACTGAGGAGTGGGACACGACACGGCGGCGAGAGTTACCCAGCTGGCGCCTGTTGGCCGAGGGGTTGGCTCGATGACCCAAGAGGTACCGTCCCATTCTTCGGCTAGGGCGCGCACCCTGCTGTTCTTCCACGACGTCACCGTGTACCCGACAGCCGTGCACGCAAGGGAACTCGTGCACGACACTCCATTTAGCAAAGCGACGTCCACCCCCGAGATCGGGGGTGTCGGCTCGATCGTCCAGGTTGAGCCCTGCAGACGTTCAGCCAACGTGGCTTGGACGCCGGGGGCGGTGAAGTAGGTACCGACTGCCATGCACATTCCCCCCTGTTCGCACGACTCCGCGGCCAAGGAGCTGCTGATGGCGCCGGTCGGCTCCGGAGAAGGCTGGATCGTCCACGTCGCCGTCGACTGGACAGGCATCCCCGAGGCGTAGGTAGCAGGAACCGCACCCGAACAGATCACCAATCCGATCCCTGCCATGAGGACGGTGGTGCGCCATCTCGACCGATGCCTGCGCATGCGTCATCTCCCTCACCTCAGGCAATCGCCATCGAGCACGGCCGCCCATCAGACAGGACGCCCCCGTCGCTCCATGGTGCGATGTCGGGAAGTCAGCTTCCTAGGGCCGGACGTCACAAGTTCGCCTCGCTCCTCCAGCGCTCGACGTCCAGGTCACGCCGAGCGCCATGCACTGCGGAGCACCCGCGCATCGCGCCGACTCATGCAGAGAGCGGCCCGGGCGGCGTAAGCACAATCGTGGGGGTGAATCAGACTCCGACGATGCCGGCCTCCAGCGAAGCAGCGGTGGCGGTGTAGTGGCGTAGGTCGTGGAGCCGGTACGGCCACCGCTCGCCAGGCTGGAGCCTCCGTCCGGCCTCCTCTGCTGCCTTCAGGGCCGGCGCCTCCCCGTCCCCGCTGGACGGCCGAACAGCGCCTTCCCACCGTGGCCCCATCCAGCACCGGACGGGCCGTGCGGGAGTACACGGCCGGGAATGTCCGGCCGAGGTCCGCGCCAGGTCGTCAAGTAGGACGCCGGCCACCGCTCGGGTGGTCGCCAAGTCGCCCCGGTGCCCGCTTCTAGAGGAGTACGGGCAGCGGGGCAGCCCCAGACGCGACACGATCCCGGGTGAGCCCCGGGTCGTGATCGCTCCGCGGGACCTTTGGCCCTTGAACAGAGGAAGGTAGCGGGTGATGATGGGCGCAGGTGGAGGAACTCACGGAAGGAGCGACGATGAAGGCGAAAGTCGGGGACCGGATCGTGATTAGCGGTCATCGCGCGGGCGAGCCTGATCGTGACTGCGAGGTGCTGGAGCTTCGCCACCCGAACGGGGAGCCGCCATATGTTGTCCGGTGGGGCGACACTGGGCATGAGGACCTCTTCTTTCCAGGGCCTGACGCAAAGGTCGTGGACTACGAACAGGAGTAGTTCAGCCTGGTTCGGACGACCTTCCAAAGGTTCCACGACCTGGGCCGGTTGGTGACAGCATCGGAGAAAGGCAGGGCATTCATGACGACAGTGATGATCTTTCATGAGGTCGAGGACGTCGACCATTGGCTTCGCTCGCAGCGACGGGAGGAAGTCTTCGGACCCATGGGCATCACGGTGCGGACCTTCGTCGACCCAGAGGTGCCACACCGGGTCGGCCTGATCGCCGAAGTTCCCGACATGGGTGCTCTCCGAGACATGTTGGAGTCGGAGGTGGGGGAAGAGGCGATGAAGTACGACGGGGTTCGACCCGACACGATTGTGATGCTGGTCGAGTCATAGCTCCGGCGGCACCGCCGAGCAATCGGATCCGTGGATTAGGGCGACAAAGCCAGCCCCCCAACCGGGCGACGGCCACGCTCACGCTGACCATCAATCCCGCCCCGTAGGGCTGCGGGGGTCAGGCGTGAACGGTGGCCTGACAGCCATACTGACCCGATGAACCACTATGCCGAAGCCTTCTCCGTGATGCCTGGCCAATGCTTCCGGTTCACGCACTCCCGAGTCGGACACGCCAGCCACTGCCGAGAGCCTGTCGTGCGTCACGGACTGTTCGTTGACGCCAAGGGGAAGCGATGGACGGTGGATGCCTGTGCCAAACACGCCGATGAGTTGGCAACGACGTAGCCTCACTCAATCTTGCTACATGAGGCCGCACCGATCCCCGCCTACAGCGAGGCTGCCGCGGCCACCGCCTGATCGTCCGTGTCGTGGGTGTAGACCCTCAGCGTCAACGCCGGGTCCGCATGGCCCAGGCGGTCGGCCACGGTCCGGGCGTGATGACCTTGCCGGAACAGTTCGGTGGCGGTGTAGTGCCGGAGATCGAGGAACCGGTACGGCCACCGCTCGGCAGGCTGGAGCTTGCGCCCGGCCTCTTTCGCTGCCTTCAGTGCCGGTGCTTCCATGCGCTGGCACAGGCGGCCGAAGGACAGGGTGATGGCACCGGGGAGCATCGGGCGCGCGCCGTCCAGCGCGGGGGAGAACACGTAGGCATCGTCCGACACCTTCACCTCTGCCGCCGCCGCCGCATCGGTGACACGCTTCCACCGGCCATGGAGCACGGCCATCGTGTGATCTCCGAGGACGAGACGCCGGACCTGATGCGTCTTCGAATCCTTCGCTCCCCAGCCATCTCCGGTCTGCCAGATGGACCGGTGGACCGTGAGCGCCGAGCCCTGCCAGTCGACGTCCGACCACCGCAGCCCGCACAGCTCGCCCCGCCGCATCCCGGTGAGTGCAGCCACAGTGATGACCGTGGCCGACTCCGGGTTGCGTGACGCCGCAGCGGCCTCGATGAGGGCGCGCACCCGCTCGGGAGGGGGGACCGTCATCGGCCTGGTCGGCACCGTCGGGGGAGTGGCGTCGCGGCCGACGCTGGCCGGGACCATCTTCCACTTCTCCGCCTGACGCAACGCGGCGGAGATGATGCGGTGGTAGTGCATCACCATGGCTGGTGACGTGCCGCCCTTGATGAATCTCCCGTAGAAGGCGTCGAGGTCCTTGGAACTCAGATCCTCCAGCGGGATGCTTCCCAGCTCGGGACGGATCGTCGATTCGATCTTGATGCGGTATCCGGCCAACGTGCTGGGAGCCCGGTCCTGCCTACCGTCGCGCAGCTAGTCCTCGAGCAGCGCCCCGAAGCTGCCCTTGCTGCTCCCGTGCTTGCCCTGAGAGACCTCTGTCAGAAGCTCGGTCCGCACCCGGCGCGCTGCCTTGATGCCGCCATGAACGGTGCGAGAGACGTGGCGAACCCGCTTCGGCTCCGGATCGCGCCCCGTGAAGACCATCACCTCCCACTTCTGTGGGCCGGTTGGTCGGATACCCTTCTCCATCTTGCCGCGTTTATCTGAAGACTCCGTTGCCTCGGCCGACCGAAACGGCTGCTTCTTTGGCACCACGTCAACCCGAATGTTTGGATTCTGTTTGGATAACAGTACTACGGAGTAGCGAAAGACCAGCAAGGGGGCAGTAGCTCAGTGGTCAGAGCAGGGGACTCATAATCCCTCGGTCGCAGGTTCGATCCCTGCCTGCCCCACCAATACCACCAGGTCAAACGACCTATTTCCTTCACCGTCTTCGCACCCATTGCGGTTAGGACTACACCTGGACTACCACGGTTGTACGAAGTACGAAGGGAGTATCGGCATGAGGGGCACCAAGACTGAAGTGCGAGATGGCGTCTGGAAACTGCGTGTCTACGTGGGTCGCAATCCCAATGGCTCGCCGAGAAATAGTCAAGACCTGTGGATGAGAATCTGACCGACTACGCGGCGACCTCCTCATCCTGCTCGTCAGTTCGCTCGACCATCACCCCCTTCTCGAACGTCACGCCGGCACGAACCAGCGCGACCAGGTGGGGTGCGTTGACCATCCGCCACCGGGACTGAGCCTGTTCGATCAGCTTGTAGGCCATGGCGAGGCCGGCTGACCGTGAGCCCGGTCCCTTGGTCACCTTGGTGCGCAGCCGGACCGTTGCGAAGGTGGACTCGATGGGGTTGGTCGTCTTCAAGTGGATCCAGTGCTCGGCCGGGAACGCGTAGAACGCCAGCAGCTCGTCTCGGTCCTTGACAAGCTTCTCCGTCGCCTTCGGCCACTTGGCCTCGTACTCCTTGATGAAGGCGTCGAGGGCCTGCTCGGCATGCTCTTTGTCCTCGGCGTCGCGGACTTCCTTCAGGGCAGCACGGGCGGCCGGCTGGGCCGACTTGGGCAGGGCGTTCATGACGTTGGCCATCTTGTGCACCCAGCACCGTTGGTGGGCGGCCTCGGGGAACACGTCGGAGAGCGCTCCCCAGAACCCGAGCGCACCGTCACCGACAGCCAGCACCGGGGCGGTCATGCCCCGGCGCTTCAGCCCCCGCAGGACGTCGGCCCAGGACTCGATCGACTCCCGGTGGCCGTCACTGATCGACACCAGCTCCTTGGTCCCGTCGGAACGCACACCCACGATGACCAGGGCGCACAGGCGTGCCTCCTCCAGGCGGACGTTGAAGTGGATGCCGTCGGCGAACACGTAGACGTAGTCGACGTCTTTCAGTGACCGGTGGGCGAACTGGTCCCGCTCCTTCTGCCAGTCAGCCGTCAGCCGGGTGATCACCGAGGCCGACAGACCGGCAGCCGAGCCGAAGAACTCCTCGAGCGCGGGTACGAAGTCGCCCGAGCTCATCCCGTGGAGGTACATCAACGGCAGCACCTCGGCGACCTTCGGGGACTTCCTGGCCCACGGCGGCAGGATCGACGACCGGAATCGCAGCTTCTCCCCGGTCGCCTCGTCGACCCGACGGTCGTCCACCCTCGGGGCCCGGACTTCGATGGGGCCTGCACCGGTCACGAGGGAGCGGGCGACGGCGTGACCGTTGCGGACGACCAGACGATGTCCCTGGTCGTCCCGTTCGTCGGACAGGGCGCAGATGTAGGCGTCGACCTCGGCCTCCATGGCAGTGGCCAACATGCGCCTCGCCCCTTCGGCGACCAGCTCGTCCAGCGTGGTCGACAGTTCCGCGTCCGCGGACGTCTTAACATGTACTCTCAGCATTGGCGTTCCTTCCTCGCCGGCGTTCCACCGCCAGCGTCTCTTCGATTTCTTCAAAGAGGAAGGTACGTCGCGCCCTCGGTCAAGTGGTGCATCCACAAGTTCTGGTTATAACTCAGACGATGGCGCACGCGCTCACCCGGCGTGAGGCATAATGCTGTCGTTCGTGGCAGGGACGGAGTGGTGATGGGCTCGGAGCGACTGAGGAACGGACGACTGTTCGAGCCACCAGGTCGGGGCTCGTGCCAACGGCAGCGCGCCCCCGCTCCTCAGGGTTTGTCGCTTTTCGCCGTGCTGGCAGTCTTCTCCGTGTCTCTACTCGGTTGCGGTCGAGCAGCGTCCCTGGCGGGCGGTCCGGTGCCTCCGTCGCTGAATCCTCCAGGAGCGTCCTGTTCGGGACTCGCTCGTATCCCGACGAGGCCGGCCTCTGTGCCTTTGCGGGTCGTACGAACGGGTGCCATGGTCCGGCTACTGGTTCCGATGTGCGTCGACGGACGGGGACCGTTTCCCTTCGTGCTCGACACGGGCGCTACTTCGACCTTGTTCGACACTCATTTCTTGGACGATGTGCGCTTCCCGCAGGATGCGCCAGTCGAGGTCCTTCACCAGCCCGGATGCGCTACCGTGGTGCTGCATGTTGCCGTGAACCGGTGGTCGATTGGCCCAGTGGAGCTCGCCGCGCAGTCGGCGGCCGTCGTTCGGATGCCCGGCTTCGGGCTCACAGGTCAACCGGTCGGCGTGCTGGGCTCGGATGTGCTCAGCCGCTTCGGCGCCCTCCGCATCGACTACCGCGCCCAGCTGCTCACCGTCGCCGGCCCGGAAGGTTCGACGTCCGTCGAGGGCACGTCCATCGACGGTCCGACGGCCGTGCCGGTAGCCCCGGGTCTTGTGGGCGTCGGGGCGAGAGCCGCTGTCCCTCTCGACGTCACCACCTCAGCTTCCGGTACGTCGGTACTCACTCCGGTGACGTTCGGTACCCGGGGGCCATTCCCGTTCGCGGTTGCCACCGGTGACGAAGCTTCGGCGGTCACCGCGTTGCTCGCTGCCAAACTGGGCCTCGCGAAGACCGGGCGGTCCGAGCAAGTCACCTCGTTCGGTTGCATCCACAACGCCCCGGCTGTCCGGAGCGGCCCGTGGGCGATCGGCTCGGTCGCACTGCCACCCATGCAGATGACTACTGCGGTCGCGGCATCCTCTTCATCCGATGCCGAAGGTCTGGTGGGTTCCGATGCCCTCAGTGGCTATGGCTCGGTCGTCCTCGACTACCGGTCGGGGAGCCTGTTCCTGGGTGCGGGGGCTTCAGCAGGCTGAACCAACCGACGGCACAGGCAGCAGTTAATGATGCGCGCCCCTGCCAACGTTGTCGTATCCCTTCCTCGACGGTGGTGACCAGCCGCGCGCGTCCGAGCACACGGGCTACTCAACGGGAGTGTTCGCTACAATGGACGGAGTTGCCGGAGGGGCCGGAGTGCTATGGCGTCCCAGACAGGTTTCAAGAGGTTGGTGGCATCGATCCTGGCGATCGGTGCCGCCGTCGCGAGCCTCGCGGTGGCCGCTGGCACGGCACAGGCGGCAATACCGGGCGGTGTGACGCACCAGACAGGCGCGGCCTCGACTTCGGCGCAGGATGCGGGATCCCCATGGCGGGTGAGCACCTCATTCCCGTTTGTTCCGAGCACCGTTGCCATCAACTGTTCCTCGATCACCACCTGCTACGCCGTGGGCGACAACGGCTTGAGCTACGGCGACATTCTCGCGACCACCGACGCAGGTAGCACCTGGAGCACCCAGCCAGTGCCCGCCGGGACCGGTGGGATCAACAGCATCATCTGTCCCTCGACCACTGACTGCTACGCAGTGGGGTACGTCAGCTCGGTTGAAGGGGAGATTCTCGCCACCACTGACGCCGGGAGCGCCTGGAGTGTCCAGGCAGTGCCCGCCGGGACTGCGGCCCTGTACGGCATCGCCTGTCCGACAACTGCTCTCTGCTACGCCGTGGGGCTCGACAGTGCGGGATACGGGGAGATTCTTGGCACCAGCAACTCGGGGGTTACATGGAGCGTCCAGGCGCTGCGCTCACGAAAGTCGTACCCAGCCGCCATCACGTGCACGTCGACCACCACTTGCCACGCAGTGGGCACCAACAGCGCAGGATACGGGGTCATCCTTGCCACCTCCGACTCGGGGAAGAAGTGGACCGTGCAGCCGGTGCCTGCAAGGCTCTATGGTCTGTCGGGCGTCGCCTGTACCACGACCGCCACCTGCTACGCCGTAGGCACGAATGTCTCGCTGGAGGGGGTCGTCCTCACCACCACCAACTCGGGCGGCACGTGGACCGCCCAGACGTTGCCCTCAGGAAGTCTGGGCCCAGCGGGCATCGCCTGCCCTTCCATTACCACCTGCTACGTCGTGGGCGATGACACCTCGGACTCGGGGGACATCCTCACCACCTCGAACTCGGGCGGTACGTGGACTACCCAGCCGCTGCCCTCGGGAGTCGCGGGCCTGTTTGGAATCGCCTGCCCCTCGGCCACCACGTGCTACGCGGCGGGGATGAAACCGTCGGAGAGTGGTGGCTTCGTTCTCGAAGGACCGCTTTCGATCACAACCACCTCGCTGCCCAGCGGAACAACCGACGTGGCCTATTCGGCCAGCCTCTCTGCGAACGGCGGCACTGCGCCCTACACGTGGTCGATCACTTCGGGTTCACTTCCCGCCGGCCTGTCTCTGAACGCGTCCACCGGCGTGATCTCCGGCGCTCCGACAATGGCGGGTACTCAGACCGCAACGGTTGAGGTGACCACCGCCGAAGGCTGGAGCGCCAGTGCTCAATTGTCGCTCGCCGTCGCAAACATGACCATCATCACCACTTCGCTTCCCCCGGCAACGGTGGGTCAGTCCTATTCTGCCGATTTGACGGCAATCGGTGGGAACCCTCCGTACACATGGAGGTTGGTCAATGGATCGGGAACCCTGCCGGAAGGACTGAGACTGAAGAGATCGAGTGGCGTCATCGAGGGGGTGCCCGGCAAGAAGAGTGAATCGTCTACTTTCACCGTGAAAGTCCGAGACACAAGAACAACGACAAATCCTAACGCCCAGAACACGGCAAGGGCGATGCTCTCGATCACAGTCTCGCCTGTTCCCTGACGAGGAATTGCATCGATTTGTTGGTGTGCGCCTGGCGCACCGAAAAGCACAGGGACGATGGTCGTTCCTCTCCCGTTCATCTACCTCTCGACTGCCAGGGCCACCGACGGGTGGGTTCGTCAGCCGCCCGAACGCTCCAAGGACACAGGCGAGAGCTCGCTGGTGCTCGTCACAGCTTGGCGACGAGATCCGCTCCGTCGGCCACCCAGAGGTCCGTCCCGTCGAAAGCTAGATTGACCGGTTCACCGGCGGGGAGCGTGAAAGTACCGATGAGATTGCCCGTGGACGCATCCAGCTTGGTGACGGTGTCGGTGCCGCCGTTGGCCACCCAGATGCTGCTCCCGTCGAACGCGACGCCGAAGGGGTTTGTCCCGACTGGGTAGGTGCCCACCACGGCCCCGGTCGATGCCGTCAGCCTGGTGACAGTGTCACTACCTACGTCGGCGTTGGTCACCCAGATGTCCGTGCCGTCGAACGCCACGCCGAATGGTGATCTCCCGACCCCGTACTTGCCGACCACCGTGCCGGTGGACGCATCGACCTTGATGACGTCGTCGGTGCCCGGGTTGGTGATCCACAACGCGGAGCCGTCAAAGGCCAAATTCTCCGGGTCGGTGCCGACGTGGTACGTGCCCACGCGGTGGCCGGTCGATGCTGCCAGCCGAGTGACTGTCCCGTCGCCTTGGTTGGTCACCCAGACGTCCGCTCCGTCGAACGCCACATCCACCGGGGATGTCCCGACTCGGTAGGTGCCTATGATCCGTCCGGTCGATGCCTTGAGCTTGGTGACCTTGCCGCTTCCGTTGTCGACGACCCAGATGCTCGAACCGTCGAAGGCGACCCCTTCGGGGTGTTTGCCTACCCGATAGGTTCCCACGACGCCGCCGGTCGACGCCGCCAGTCTGGTGACGGTGCCGCTTCCCGAGTTCGTCACCCAGATGTCGGTTCCGTCGAAGGCCACGCCCCAGGGCAAGCGGCCGACGCGCACACTGATACCGGCTTGGTTGGCCTGATACCAGCGCAGCTCGGCGATCTGCAGGAGGTTCGGGTCCGGCTCCGATGGTCCCATGAAGTCGGAAGATCCGATCTGGTCCGACACGAGCCCCGCGGTTCGGCTGGCACGGCCCTCGGGTCGCAGGACATCGATGGCGGCGGGCCAGCTCATTGGTGAAAGACCGGCGGAGACGGTGCCCCTAGAAGCGGCTACCACCGCCGAGCCGCCCGCAGACGCGGCAACGACCACCGATGCGGCGACGACGGCGAAAAGGGAACCGAGGACCACCCGGCGCAACCGGGGGCTGCGGGTCGCCGTGTGCGTCATACCCTCCGACATTGCGGCGCCCTCCTCGGTCTCGGCGTCGTCGGCGCTATCTCCCACGTCATCTTGAATCGCAGGAGAGGAGGTCGTTCTTCCGGCGTGACATCCATCTCGAGTGACGGGCACACCCCGAACGCGTCACCGACCGGGGCGCGCTCGGGGGCGGAGCCGAAGCCCCGCCCCCGATACGTCACTGTCGCACTCCTCGTGGGTCAGAAAGCCGGCCCGATCTCGAGGTTGTCACCACCGTTGTCGGTGACGGAAAACTTGCTGAGCCCCTTCGAGCTTTCGCAGGCCTTCGTGACCGTCGCCAAGTTGATGCCGAGGGTGATCTGGTAGGTCGCCGTCGGCGGCGTACTCCACCCGCTGAGCACATTTCCGGTCAGCGACAGGGTGGTAGGCGGACCGACCGTGACCACGGCGGTCGAGGGGCCCAGAACCGTCGGGGTGATCTTGCTCGTACCAATCCAGTCCACCGTGCTCTTAGGAACCGCAGTTGGAGGACCGCTTCCTACGAGAGTAAGGCAGCCCGGCTGCGGGGGGCTAGATGGCTTGACGGTGAACTTGAGACTCTCCTTGCTCGAAATGATCGTCTCCCCGTTCTGGGTCAGCGACGTGCCGTCGAGCCCGATGCAATGGTTGTTGGTCAGCGTGGCCGTGACTTTTACCGGCTTGGTGACGTTGGTCGTCAAATTGATCGCCGGGCTGATCTTGACCGACCCTTGGAGATTGCAGCTGATGTTGCCGTCAAACGTTGTCGTTCCCGCGGCAGCCGCAACGCCCGAACCGATCGTTGCCACAAATCCAAACGGAAGCATCACGGCCATTGCGGCCATGATCAGCTTTCTTCGCATGTCTTGTCCCCTTCCCTTTTCTCTTACTGCGCGGTTTGCGCCTTGCCCCGGGCCCTACCCTCCCTGGGCAAGCGCCACTGTACCAGCGCCCGCCTTCGCTCGCTCGGGGGGTGTGCGAAAGCAGGAAGGCAACGGGATCTCATCTCAACTGGGGTCGTAGGGGCAGCGCCAAAGAGTCCCGACCAGCAGGTGCGTCCCCACTACTGACCAGTCACTAATCATCGACCGGCAGTGGGGAGTTCACTGCAATTACTGGCACTGTGGGTGCCAAGAACTTCATCCGCATCACGCGACCAGGCGGTATTCGTGGATGAGTCCACCAAGCCGATCGGTCCGACGTAGCCGAGAGCTGGCAGGACACTCACTAGAACTTCTTGGTCCCCAGAAGTCTGGATCTTGTGACAAGTTTTGCTGGACGCAAGACGCTGAACGGCGCATCGTGTAGTTGGACGCGCACCACGTTTCGCCTGGGATAACGACCCACTGGGACCCAGGGTCAGCTCAACGAGGGCGGGTTGGTGAAATGCGGCTAGGTGCCGCGCGACTTGCTTCACGCTCGCTGGCTCAGGGAATCTGGTTTGTGCGCGCTTCAACTCGCGGAGACTGATCGCACGAGGGGCGGCTATGCCGGCCCGACAACCTCGACGAGCACGCTGTCGCGTCGGGAGGAGGCCGGGAGAGGGGCCTGCCCCCCTCCCGCTAATGGTGTGTCGCTTAAATAGTGATCTGTCGTAGTGTGGGTGGGATGGTGGCTGCGGCTGGGGCTTTGGAGATAACGGGTGGGTAGCGGGTTGAGCTGGAGGGGCTTGCTCGTTCGCACACCGCGCCGGCTCGGGAGGTGCGCCAGGCCAAGGCGTTGTTGTGGGCCGCCGCGGAGGGAACCGCTGCGGTGGGGCGCGCAAGAGCCGCGAACCAGGGCTCCATGATGCGGCCGGCTCGGGCTAGCAAGCCCGATGGCTACCTACTCGGCTCGTACCGCATCGCCACTGCCCCCGAGCCGAACTCCAGCCGGCTCACGAGCTTCAAGTCGACATGCTTCGATAGCCCCGCGAACAACGTCGGCCCGTGGCCCGCGAGCCTGGGATGCACCACGAACTCGTACTCATCGATCAATCCCAGCTCCGTCAACGCCAGTGGGAGCTTCACACCTCCCACGAACAGTCCCTTGCTCGACTCCCGCTTGAGTTGCTGAACGGCCTTGCCCAGATCCCCGCGGACGAGTTCCGCGTTCCAATCGACCTGCTCCAGGGTGCTCGACACGACGTACTTCTTTGCCGCGTTGATCGTCTGGGCGAAGGGTTCCATCCAATCAGGTCTCGCTCCTGTCGGCGCCGGCGGCCGCCACGCTGATTCCATCATTTCGTAAGTCACCCGGCCAAAGAGAAGGGCATCGGCCTGGTTGAGCTTCTCGACCGCGTGACGATGCAAGTCTTCGTCCGCGGGGATTGCACGATGATCGCAGCACCCGTCCAACGTGACGTTGATGGAGTACCGAAGGGGTCGCATTTCGCAAGACTACCACCGATGGGGTACACCGGCCATCTGTCGATTAAAGAGAATCGCCCAAGGGGTTGACGTAGTGACTCAGGTGTGAGTCAATGGGTTCATGCCTTCTCCAGCTCCCCGAACCCGCTCCGCCAACACTCACTACGCACGTCGATCCCGCCGGTCACCCAAGTTGATCGCGGCTCTCCAGGAGCGCCGCGAGCAAGCCGCTGTGCTCTTCGCCGAGGGCGTCCGTCCGGCCCGGGTCGCGGTCCAGCTGGGGGTCAGTCGGCAGGCCTCCAGCACCTGGTTCGGGCTCTGGCAGCAGGGCGGCACCGACGCCCTCAAGCTGTCGGAGCGTTTCGGCAGGCCGCCCAAGCTCAGCGATGAGCAGCTCGCCGCCATCGAGACCGTGCTCCTCCAGGGCGCGCGAGCCAGTGGCTACACCACCGACGTGTGGACGCTCCAGCGAGTGGCTGAGGTGATCGCAGAGCGGACCGGCGTCGTCTACCACCCGGGCCACGTCTGGCGGTTGCTCCGCTACATGGGCTGGAGCCGGCAGCGGCCCTCCCGACGGGCCAAGGAGCGCGACGAGGCCGCCATCGACCACTGGGTGAAGGTCACCTGGCCAGCGCTAAAAAGGGGGCCCAACGCCAGCACCGCTGGATCCTCTTCGAGGACGAGAGCGGCTTCTCCCTGACCCCGCCGCTCCGCCAGACCTGGGCGCCGCGTGGCCGCACCCCGGTGGTCCGGCATCGCTTCAACTGGAAGCGGGTCTCGGCGGCGTCCGCGCTCTGCTACCGCTGGGACGGCCGGTGGGCGCGGCTGTACTTCCAGACCCGCCCTGGCGCCTACAACGACGTCGGCCTGATCAGCTTCCTCGAGGAGCTGCGCCACCACTTCCGCCGCCAGCGAGTGCTCTTGCTCTGGGATGGACTGAGTTCGCATCGCAGCGGGGTCATGAAGGCGTACCTCGACGCCCAGCGGTCATGGCTGCGTGTCGAGCGGATGCCGGCC
Organism: Acidimicrobiales bacterium; assembly: GCA_052143895.1. Taxonomy (GTDB): domain Bacteria; phylum Actinomycetota; class Acidimicrobiia; order Acidimicrobiales; family RAAP-2; genus Bog-756. The sequence continues at coordinate 38,236 of JBKQRT010000318.1, forward strand.
TACGCCCCCGAGCTGAACCCCGTGGAGGGTGTCTGGAACCACCTCAAGGGTGGGGTCCTGGCCAACCGCGGGGACGACACCGTGGAGGAGCTGATCGAGCTCGCCGCCGGTGGCGTCCACAAGGCCCGCAGCCAGCAGCACCTGCTCTTCGGCTTCCTGGGTCAGACCGGTCTCGTCCTGACCAATCCCGTCAACCGCTTTAACGAAGGTCTTTA
>JBKQRT010000319.1:0-2768 GCA_052143895.1 Acidimicrobiales bacterium
TCGGCGTTGCGCCACCAGTCGGCCAGCCCCGGGTACCGATCGATCCTGTCATCGCTCCCGTCCAATAGCCGAGTCCCGTCGTAAGGGATCACAGATTGCAATGTGCTGAACACGCGAAAGGGTCCGATGGACTCACCGAGGAGCGCTGGGTGGATGAAGATCGACTCGACCACTCCTTCTTGCGCAGGCAGGCCTTTCCAGGGCGCCTTGTCGAGACTCGTCTTTCTTGAGGTAACCGCCTGGCGTCCCCGGGGGACACCCAACGGTCCGTTGGTCGACGAGGTGACCATGATCAGCATCCGGGGGTACATGATCGCCCCATCTCGAAAGCGCTCCTTGTAGACCGACGCAGTTTCCTCGCCTGTCATTGCTTCAACGATGGCCGCCGACTGCGTGAGTTGTGCGCCTCCTCCGCCAACCGTTGGCTTGCCGGCGAATGCAATGACTGCTTCTCCTAATGCAGATGCCGCCGTTGACCTCTCTCCAAACAAGACAGACGATGGAACTGGAAAGGGTGCTGGGCGCACATCCTTCAGGTCCCATGGGGTTCCAAAGTCTGCGAAGACCGAAGCGGCCACGCTCGACCAGTCACCCTCCCGAAACGCACCATAGGTTTGTCGGGACAGCACGGCGCGAGGCATGACGAATCCGAATCGTCCGCCGACCCGCAAGTAGAGCTCGATAGATCTGGCAACAAAGAAGGCGGAGAGGTCCTGCTGAGTAGTCCGTCCCCGTGCCCCGCCCATCCACAGTTTCCGCTCCTTCGCTCGCCTCTGGAATACGGATTGCATTGTGTCCGGCATGTAGCGGTAGGAGAGCCAGGGTGGATTGCCGACCAACACATCGACGCGGTTCTCCGGCCTGGCCAACCACGTAGGCCGCGCTTGGTTGCGGATGTAGAAGCCCCAAATATGGTCGCGACCTTGGTCATACAGATCGCACAGCACTCCATAGGTGGTTTCCACCGTGGCTCGGTCCTCGGCGGGAATCTGCAGGCTGTTGAGCACCCCGGTGATGGGCTGTGGCGGAGTCCCGGGCTGCCGATTCGATGCTTTGCTCGCGAGCTCATTGACGAGCTGATCGAATTTCCCGACATCACTGACCGCTGATGCGGGGAATCTCAGTTCGGACGCGAAGAGTTCCGCTCCGTCGGTGGTGTAGACCACCACATCGCCAGCGGCAGTGAAGACGCTCTCCTCGGCGGCATCCCACCTCATCGAATCGCCCAAGTAGATGGGAATGTTGAGGCTCCCTGTTCGCTGGGCAAGTCGATCGGGCCCTACTGCGAGGAGGAAGGTCGTCTGAGCCAGGGTCACGGCAACCGGATGGAGGTCGACTCCGAACACGTTGGTGGTGACGCCCTCAAGGGCGGTTGCTGGCGCTACGCCCGCTTCATCAGCAGCAGTGAGATAACGGCGGACAGCGTGAAAGATGAAAGTGCCTGATCCACACGCCGGGTCCAGAACTCGCTGGACGAGTGGATCGGTTACGGCCTCAGTCACCATCAAATCGGCGAGCCAGTCGGGTGTGTAGTACTCGCCCAGCTTGTGGCGCATTTCCGGGGAGATGACCGATTGATAAAGAGCCTTGAGCACGTCGTGGTCGACCTGAGTCCAAGCAAAGGATGCCAGCCTCCGTGCCACATCCGAGACCACCTCGGCCCCGGCAGTGCTGTCGAGCGGCCAATCGAAGAAGCCCGCCTGACCTACGCCGAAGAAGCCAGCTCGCTCGAAGAGCTGCCCTGAAAGGAGAACGCCGGGATCGTTCCTGGTTGAGTTGAGATCAAAGCCCACCACCGCGTGGCCGATCAGGTTGGCCAGCAGTACCAGGTACGTGTGTTCGATGAAGAGTTCGTCGCTGTCTTCAAATTGCGATCCAAGAGCACTTCGAAGCAGCTTCGCCCACAGTTCTCGCTTCAGCGCGACCGTCGGATGCCCACCGACGTCGGCCCAGCACTCGAGCAGCGCTGATCGGACGAGCTGGAATGACGGTGATCTCGCTCCGAGCCTCTCCTCGATTGCTGCGGCCGAGGGAACGAGCTCCTGCTCGGTCGAAAGGACCGCTCCAAGCCACCACCGAATCCTCCGTTCATCGAGGTTTGTGGGGCTGATTACCAGCTCATCGATGAAGGCGGGACCGGATTGGCCGTGCCGGTAGAGCCTCCAGATCGCCCCGTCAGTCAGCACTCCGGCGTATTGGCCGCCATTCGAAGCTTTGACTGCCAGATAGTCGCCAAGCTGTACCTCTGCCTTGGCCAGGACTGTCGGCGACCGCAGGTCCTTCTTGCACTCAACGATCAATGCGCCGACGGCCACGTCCAGCCGACGATTATCATCGGTCGGACTTTCGAGCTTGACCGCCTCATCAGCAAGATCGAATCCCCCGTAGAGAAGGACGTCTCGGACATCCGCCTGTATGTCTGCCTCGGTCCGACCTGGATTGCGGGTGGCGAGACGAGTGAGCGATTCGAGAATGGGATCGTTGTGTCCTTGAGAAGACATATGAGGCAGCCTACGGAAGCGTGCGACGGGATGGATCGATGGACCCTCCGAGCCAGCACGTCATTGGCGCCGGGCAGCGCTTCTGCCGCCCAAGGCGAGATCGGGGCGGGCTGCTCCGAGTGCAGGTCGCCTGGCGGCAACAGAATGACGACCGGGAAGTGACAGCAACGGTTGGCGGGAACCGCAGCCTGCACTCCTAGCTGGAACGGTCACGCCTGCGATGTTCAACGCGTTTGAAGCGTCAACGCACGGGAGCTTCGGAGTCGT
>JBKQRT010000320.1:0-145033 GCA_052143895.1 Acidimicrobiales bacterium
GCCGGACACCCGCGCCGGCGGGTAGGACCAACACGACGTCCGTTTGGATGCGTCGATCGGGGTGGGCCGGTGCGCCCGGGCGCTCGTAGACGGCGAACGTGCTCGTGCGGGCAGGGTCGCCCGGAAGGAACGTGACGTCGCGACCGGTGAGGAGCCGGTCAATGTCAAGGGCTACGGGCATAATCGCCGTTCACGGTACAACGCGCTCCGTGGCCCGACCAAATGAGCCTCGGCTTTGCGATCCGCGTGAGTCAATCAGTGAGGAGAAGCGCTCCTTGGCGACTATCTCCCGCTGCAGGACTTCTACGGAGAAGCGGGAGCAGCTGAAAGGTTGCGGCGTGGCGGGCCTTCACCACTCGGAAGTCTCGTTCGTTCAAGGTGGCGATCGATGTGACGCGCAGGTTCTCGGCAACGGCGACGACCGAGGCGTCGACCATACCCAGGCCCATGTCGGCATACGTCTCGATCAACGAGACGCACTGTTCGTAGTCGGCGATCGTCAGGTCGGCGACCTCCAATTCGCAGGCGACCCGCTTCATCGATCCGGGCCGGACATCGACGTCGGAGACGACCCCGGGGGTGGATGTCTGGAACGGTAAAGGCTGGCGCGTCCCAAAGGCCGGACCCCTCGTCGCCCGTGCCACGGTCGGATAATCAGCACGGACGAGTGCCTCTTCGACGCGGCCGAACATGCGAGATGCTCGATGAGCTCAGACCTCTGATCCACGAGACGCTCGGGGGAACCGACGTGCTCATCGATCGCGGGCAGCTCCGACTCTCGATGGTTCGTCGACGTCGACCTCGATCCCCAGGTTCGGGACAACGCGGTCGAGCCACCTGGGCATCCACCAGTTCAGATCGCCCAACAGCTCCATCACCGACGGCACCAGGACCATCCGTACCAGGGTCGCGTCGATCAGAATGGAAGCAGCCAGTCCGAGGCCGAAGACCTTTAGCACGCGCAGTGGGTCACCGATCACGAACGACCCGAACACGCAGATCATGATGGCCGCCGCCGCGGTGATCACGCGGGCCGTCTTCGCCAGACCGTCTGCCACCGCATTCGAGTTCTCGTAGGTGCGACGCCACTCCTCACGCATACGTGATAGGAGGAAGACTTCGTAGTCCATCGACAGCCCGAAGAGAATCGTGAACATCATGAGCGGGATCCAGGGGTCGATGGGCCCGGTGGCGCCGATGCCGATGAGACCGCCCATCCACCCCCACTGGAAGACGGCCACGATCACCCCGTAGGCGGCGCCGACGGACAACACGTTCACGACCGCCGCTTTGAGCGGGATAGCCAATGAACGGAAGACAGCCATCAACAACAGGAACGCGAGCACGAGCACGAGACCGATGACCCAGAACAGCCGGGACGATAGGTAAGAGGAGGCATCCACGCCGCCAGCCGTCTCCCCCCCGACCAGCACCCGAACGCCGGTACCCGCCGTGACCTCCGGGATCACGTGGCTGCGCAGGAGGTGCACGAGTGTTTCGGTTTGTGATGATTGAGGCGAGGTGGTGGGATAGGCGATGATGGCCGCCGTGTCACCGGAAGGATCGAACTGGGGCGGCGAGGCGAAGGCCACTCCGGGAGTGGCCCGGAGCGCCACGACGAACCGGTCGGCCACCGCCCGATCAGTTCCCGCCGGGAACTCTGCCGCCAGGACCAGCGGTCCGTTGAATCCGGGACCGAATCCCTCCGCCAGTAGGTCGTACGCCTGGCGGGTGGTCAGGGCTGGTGGGTCGTTGCCGGCGTCAGTGAAGGCCAGCCGCATCGAGAAGAGGGGAATGGCCAGGACCACCAACACCAGGAGCGCAGAAGTTCCGGTGGCGGCGGGATGGCGCTGGACGGTACGGCTCCACCGATACCAGTAACTGCCGGTCGAGGGGGTGGCCCCGGACTGGATGAGGCCCGGAACGTGGACCTTGTCGATCGCTCGCCCGGCAAAGCCGAGCATGGCCGGAAGGAGCGTGACCGCGGCGAGCATGACCAGTACCACGGCGGCGATGGCGCCTACGGCGAGGCCACGCATGAACGGCAACTGCAGAAGGAACAGCCCGAGTAGCGAGAGGATCACCGTGGATCCGGCGAACACGACGGCGCGTCCCGACGTGGCCAAGGAGACCATGACCGCTTCTTTCGGATCCCGGCCCTCGAACAGTCCTTGGCGATAGCGGGTGACGACGAACAGGGCGTAGTCGATACCCACCCCGAGGCCGATCATGGCCATCATCTCGGGAGCGAACACCGGCACGGTGAGGACGTGGGTCAACAGGTCGAGCGTGGCGAAGGCGATGGCGATACCGAACAGAGCGGTGATGATCGGCAACCCCATGGCCACGACCGATCCGAAGGCCAGAAGCATGATGAGGATGGCCGCCATGATCCCGTAGCCCTCGCTCGACCCCGGTGCCGCGGTGACCACTTCACTGATGGCCTGGCCACCGAGTGCCACCTGGAATCCGGGTCCACCGAAGGATTCCGCAGTGTTCACCACCCTCTGGATGGCGCTGTGGGGGAGATCGCCGGCTTGTTGATCGAACTGCAGGTTCACGTAGGCGATGTGGCCGCTCTTGGCGATCTGGTGGGCACCTTCGACTGAGAACGGACTGACAGCGGCGGACACATGCGGGAGCGTGCGCAGGGAAGCGACCATTCTTGCCACGGTGGCCTGATGGGCCGGGTCGCTCACCGAGCCGCTGGTGGAGACCACGACTTGCACGGGGCTGCCTGCCTGCGCAGGCAATTTGGCAGCCAAACGAGCCTGTACCTGAGCGGACTCGGAGTTGCCGGAGGTGAGGTCGCTGGAGTAGTTGGTGCCCGCTGCCTGGCCGATCACATTGCACACGACGAGTGCACCCAGCCACACCAACAGCACCAGCCAGCGGTGGTCATGGCACCAGCCGGAAAGACGGGCCAAGCCACTGCGCTGCGCCGGTTGGCTCGCTGGGCGTGCCGCAGGGGACGGCCGCACAGTCACCGGCGTGTGCGCGCTCATCCGGCCACGCTACCTTCGAGCTCGGTCTCCACCGAGTACGAGGTCCGACCAGGATGGTGGCCGGTTCGCTCGCGTGAGACGACGGTGGCCCGACCTGGATGATGCGCACAAGTCACGGTTCCTGTCGGCGTCATGTCCCCCCTCGGAGTTGTTGTGTCCTGCATCGAGACGGCACCACGGGACAGAACTCATCGGTCGCATCACCTGGTCAGGTCTCTTGTCGAGTGGACGAACGATCTGGCGAGCCGGTGGGAGCCGTCTGGCTGCCGACTGCCAGCCCATTGCCAAGCACCCCTTCGGTCGTCTGTCACGCTAATCGGAGCACGGACACGATGACGAGGCTGACTGCACCGTGCGTACAGACCTCCAGCGCCGTCCGGAGGTCGAAAAGGGGCTCATCGGCGCGAACGTTCCGGGATGCGAAGTCGGCGAACATCCCGTCGGTCGCTGAGCTACGGACTGGGGCCGCGCGGAGCCGAATCGCACTAGGCTCGACCAGGTGTTGCGCATTCGGCAGAGGCTCCGACCTCTCAGCTCTCACAGGCGTCCTCGCAAGACGAAGTTGCTCGGGGTGCTGCTCTGCTACAACGACGGCGATGTCGTTGCTGATGCGATCAACGGCCTGATCGAGAATGGTCACGACGTCATCGCCTGGGACCACGGCTCGACCGACGAGACGGCCGCCGTACTCCACCGCTTGAGAAACGACCTGGTCGAGGTCCGCACCATTCCTCGTGAGTTCGACTTCTATGACCTCTACCCAGAGATGTCGCGTCACCTTCTGGTCGACTACGTGGATCGGTATGACTGGATCTCATGGCCCGATCAGGACGAGATCCTGGAAGGACCCGATCGAACGCGGACGTATCAAAACTGGCTGGAGGAGGTGGTGGCGTCGCCGTACGATTGGATCCAATTCAGGAACGTCAACTACTGGTGGACGGCAGAAGATGATCAGTCGGTCCCATCGGCCATCGACCGGGTCCGCCATTACTCGCTCTTTCCTGATTGCGCCCCTCGAATCCGGTCGTGGCGAGCCTCGGCGACCAACGAACGGCAGTTCAATCACAATCCGCCCGACGGCGAGCGTTACCCGACGCTGTTCAATCTTCGCCACTACCCGATGAGAAGTGCGCAGCAGATGCAGCGGCGGCTCCAGCGCGACCGAGCCGGCCTCGAACGGGGTGGATCCAATTATCACTACGAGAACATGAAGTCGTGGCAGTCCCGATTGACAATTCCAGCCGCTTCACTTCACTACGACGATGGCCGCGAGCTCGATCTGGAGCCCGTCCTCGACTGGCGACGCATCTACGGCGGGGAGGCCTCACTGGGCGCCGGGGAATCGGAAAGATCTCAGCATCCGGTTTCCAGTCAGGACGAACCCAACTGAGCACGTGATGTCGCCCGAGCCGTGCATGCACGATGAAGGTAGAGGGTCGACCGCCCTCACCCACCGCTACGGAAGAGGGGGCTGGCGCGCTGCGCAGGCCGCGCACGTGCCGAAGATCGCCACGTGGTGGGGGTCGATGGTGAATCCCAACTCCCGTGTGGCCCTCCGGGCCAGGTCCTGGAACCACACGTCCTTCGCCTCGACGCGTGCGCCGCAGTGGCCGCAGACGAAATGGGCGTGCGCGTGGGCGGCGCGCTGATAGGTGACGGGCCCGTGACCCAGGTGGGTGTGGGCCACGACCCCCAGCCTCTGGAGCTCCTCGAGGTTCCGGTAGATGGTGGAGAGGTGGACGTCCGGCGCCCGGAGCTGGACCGCCTCGGCCAATTCCTCGGCGGTCAGATGACGTTCCGTCTCGAACAGGACCTCGAGGAGCATCCGCCGTGGCGGAGTGACCCGGTTCCCTTGCGCCCGCAGCATGGCGACGACCTCGTCCACCGTCCCGGGTGGCCCTCCGCCGGCCCTCGGCGGAACGTCCTGCTTCGGCATTCTCCCAGGATAGACGGCCATCCGTCGATCGGCCCCGTTCCTTGTTGCGAATGCTATGCAACTGGGTATGCTGTGCATCAAGGGCGTTGCGGCCCGATCATCACCAGCGGGGCACGGCGTTCAGAGGAGACCCTTCAGCATGACAGTGACGGAGGTGACCCCGCCGGTCGGTCGGCTGAAGCAGCTGAAGGGGGCGCTCGACCCCGCCGAGTGGCGGCACGTGAAGTGGATGATGGCGTCCATCCTCCTGCTCCATGTCGTCGGGTTCGGCGTATTCATCGCCTTCGTGGTCCCCGGCCACTACAAGGGGCTCGGCATCGGCGTCAGCGTGCTCGCCTACACCCTGGGTCTCCGGCACGCGTTCGATGCCGACCACATCTCGGCCATCGACAACACCACGCGCAAGCTCATGCACGAACGGCGGACGGTGGAAGGAGCCAACAAGCCCCTGAGCGTCGGCTACTTCTTCTCGCTCGGGCATTCGACGATCGTGATCGCAGTCGGGATCGGCATCGTGATTGCCGAGAAGGCCGTCTACGGGGCGGTCGCCAACAACCACTCGGGTCTGGAGCAGTTCGGGGGAATCTTCGGCACGATCGTGTCTGCGTCGTTCCTCTACCTGATCGCCCTGCTCAACGTCGTCATCCTGGCCGGGATCATCAAGGTCTTCCGCGCCATGCGGAAGGGGACCTTCGACGAGGTGGAGCTGGAGCGCCAGCTCGAGAACCGGGGCCTCATGTACCGGTTCTTCGGCACGTGGATGAAGTCGATCACCAAGGAGTGGCAGATGTACCCGGTGGGGGTGGTGTTCGGCATGGGTTTCGACACCGCCACCGAGGTCGCGCTCCTCGCCACCACCGCCCTGCTGGCCACGCAATCGCTCCCGTGGTACTCGATCATGTGCCTCCCGATCCTGTTCACCGCGGGGATGTCGCTCATGGACACGCTGGACGGCTGCTTCATGAACGTCGCCTACGGGTGGGCCTTCTTCAACCCGGTCAGGAAGGTCTATTACAACCTCGCCATCACCGGGCTGTCCGTGGTCATCTGCTTCTTCATCGGCACGGTGGAGGTCCTGGGCCTGCTCCCGATGGAACTGCACCTCCACGGTCGCTTCTGGGACGACATGGCCGGGTTCAACATCAATACGGCCGGGTTCGTCATAGTCGGCATGTTCGTGCTCACCTGGGCGGCGGCATTGGCCATCTGGCGCATCGGCAACGTCGAGGAGAAGTGGAGCGCCGACCTCAGACCCGCCGAGCGCTAATGGGGACCCGCCCGAAGGCCGGGCGGACGTTCGGGGCCCTCGTCCATTAGGTTCGCGACCGGCGTTCGAGCCTGTTCAGTGCCCGGCGGAGGACCGTCGCCTCGGAGTCCGACAGACTCTCGGCGAAGCGAAGCAGGGCAGCGTCGGGATCGCTGTCCTCGCCGAGTGCCTGGTGCATGAGGACTGCGGTGTGCGCACCCTTGGTGCCGACGGCGGAGTACCGGATCGTATGACCGTCCATCCGCCGCGTCACCAGCCCTTTGCGGACGAGCCGATCGAGGACCGTCGCCACCGTCGTGTAGGCGTACCGGGGAAGCTCATCAGCCACCTGCCGGCCGGTGACCTCGCGAGGGCACGACTCCCACAGGAGCCCCATGACCCGCCGCTGCAGGTCCCCGAGCCTGGCGGCACCGCACTTGCAGTCCGTGCAACCGCACGGGTCGCAGGAGCACATCGGGTTCTCGCACGTCGAGGTGGTACTCATCGGTGAACGCTCGATCCGATCGGTGTGTTCGCGAGCAGCATCGGCGCGCATTCTACCGTCCGAGCGACGGCAAGGGGCAGGTGGACGCCCGCTCCGGGCTGGTTCGGATCACCGGCATGCCTACATCATCAAGATGAGCAGGAATCCCATGCCGACGCACATGACGACATGGCTGACGTCCTCCAGCCACGGGGCTGTGAGCACCGACTCGAAGGTGCCGACGGACGTCGCCTGGCCACCACCGGTGCCCTCGAGCGCCCGGGATCCGTCCGGGCTGCCGCCGACGAATGCCGGGACGTGCGTGCCATGGTGCGAGGCACCTTTGTTCGGAGAGGCGAGGGTGAAGATGGCCGAACCGAAGAACAGCATCGCCAAGATGAGTCCCAGGCCTGGATCGAGCTTCGCTCCCGTCGACGACGCCCCCATCGACATCGCGGTCGATGTCGATGTCGATGTCGGCGGGTACCAGTACATCAGGAGCATGGCGAAGCTCATCGCCGCGTGGATCGCCTCGTGCGGTATGTGCAGGCCGTACCGCTGCACAGACTGGAGGCTTCGCACGACGAACCAGACCAGGAGGGCGCCGAAGATGAGCTCCCAGACGCCACTGGGACCGAACGCCCATCGCCCGACGAACATGCCACCCATGGACACTCCCATGAGGAGGTGGGCGATATCGACGTCCCGACCGGTCGACTGATGCATCGGCACGGAGAGGACCAGCAGGGCGAGACAGTACGCGGCAACGGCGAGCATCATCATGCCGAAGAGGTAGTAGAGCCACGCCGGGGGCCCCATGGCGCTCAGGCCCCCCGGTCGCGAGCCTGGACGGCCGAGCGTCCGATCGAACCCGGTCCGTGGCGAGGGGCCAGTAGGTCAGCGCCAGCACGACGACCAGCAGCCCGGAGTTCGGGTCGGTCGCGCCGCCGGCCAGGATGCCGCCGACGTTCTGAACCGCCACCCAGATGACGCCGAAGGTCACGATGGCGACGACCAGGGCCACCTGGGTGACCTGCGGGGGCAGGAAGGCCCCGACGGCCACGATCAGGCAGACGACGGCGAGCAGGACCGCCGCACCGGTCCCGTGGTGGAGGAAGAAGGTCTCCGAGGAATGATCGATGTGCGCCAGCCAGCCTGGTTGTCCACTGTCCAGGGCGACCACGAGGTCGTGGAGGGTCTCGGGCGAGCGAACGGAACCGACCACCGAGAGCAGCGCCAGCAGGCCCCACACCGCCGCCCAGATCCACCGTGCCGCCGTCACCCCGACGGTCCGTGCCGCCACGAACGGCAGGTCGGATCCCTCGCTCGGCCAAAGGAGGACAGCGAGGAGCGCGTAGAAGAGCACGCCACCCGGTCCACCTCCGAACGGCGTCGCACCGCCCAGGAACACTCGACCCGCCCCCTCGCCGAACCACCAGACGTTGAGGGACCACACGATGGAGAGCACCAGGGCGGGCTTGAGGCTCCGCTTCCAGACGATGCCGAATGCGATCAGGAACTGGATCGAGGCGAAGACGGTGTCGGTCACCACCGGCTGGTGGTAGATGATGGAACCGTTCCAGGTGATGGTGTGCGCCACCCAGCCCGGATTACCGGTGGCCATTCCGTCCAACATCCCGCTGAACCCATTCGCACCGCGGGTGAACATGAACGGCTGGAGCTGGAGCACCGCATCGAGCAGCCACACGGTGGCGAGGAGCAGCTGGAACGTTCGCTGGAGATCTCGCTGCGGCCGCCCGCTGACAGCGGTGGCTCGCCTGGCGGCCGAAGTCGGCGTGCCGATGTCCCTCACGCCGGCAAGCGTCACCTCCTCCTACCTCCTGTCGGTTCACCCGCCACCCTGGACTCCCGTTAGTACTACCACCTGTAGTAGCACCGCACAACCGGACCGTCCCCGAACGGCGTTCAGAACGGATACAGAGAGCTCGGAGGCGGCGCGGCGACCGGATGACGGGCGTGGGGACCGAGGGCTGTGTGGCGGGTGGGCCACGCCGCCGACCAGCTCAAATCGCCCGTTGGCCGACCGTCTCGAGCGAGAACACCTCGGCGGGATCGTCGAACCCCTTGAGCAGGCGGTGGCCGGCCGGACGGAAGCCGCAGGTGTCGCCAGCCGACCGGACGGTGTCGGCGTCGACGAGCACCTCTCGAGGGATGGCCAGATCGGCCAGCCGGGACGCCATGTTGACGACGGTGCCGTAGTAGTCGCCGTGCCTGGCGATCACATCGCCGAACGAGACGCCACCCCGTGGCTCGATGCCGTCTTCGAAGGCGTTGGTGATGTCCTGGGCGATCGCACAGCCGTCCCGCGGATCCAACGCGACGAACATGACCTCGTCACCGATGTGCTTGACGATCCGTCCGTGGTGGGACGCAGCCACGTCGAAGGCTTTGGATTCGAACCCGTTGACCAGTTCGAGGAGGTGGGCCGGATCGGCATGCAGCGAAAGCGGGGTGAATCCCACCAGATCGACGAAGCCCACGGCCAACCGGTGCACCGCCCGCTCACTGACACCGGCCTGAGCGATCCGCTGGCGGTCGATGGCGTCACGCATGTGATGGGAGAAGACGGCACCCATCGAATCGCCGAGTTTGAGGGCCGCCGCTGTGACGGCAGCCAGGTCGGCGGCCAATTCGACGATGTCGGTGCCCGTTGCCTCGAGTGGCGGTTCCTGGGTCTGGACGTAGACGGCCACGGCAGCCTCGGCCACGCGCGAGAGTGAACCGCCGAGGACCCGGAGGAGCTCGTCTCCGTGCGGGCCGATCGGATTCATCTGGACGAGGAAGCCGGTGAATTCGGCATCCCGTTCAGAGAACATGGCGAAGTCGTCGTCGGGTACGACGACGCCCAGGGTTCGCCACATGGCGAGGACCGTGCCCACGTCCGTCCCGGCTCGGGAAGCCAGATCACCGGCGGCCAGGGTGGCGCCTTCGGCGAGGACAAGGTCGCCGGCCAACCCGGCGAGGTGGCAGTTGCGGTGTGCGAGGTCGAGTTGCTCCTCGGTGGCACCTAACGACCGCAGGAACTCGTCGATCTCGCCTGTTCCCGGGTCCTCGCCCATGAACCGACGCTACCGGAATGGCGAGCGGAACGATGGAGATCCCGCGGCCCGTCTACGCGCCCCTTCGTGAGCAGGAGACACCGGCCATCACGGGCAGCAGGGCCGGTGCCAACACGGCCATGGACGCCATCCCACCCCGCTGGCTGTTAGCCGGCTCCTGGGAGATCTGCCATCGAACGTGAGCATGCCGGCGCCGTCAGGTCGACCGTCCGTCGCGGAGTGTTCTAGCTCCGACGCCATCCAATGGCGCCGGATGGAGATCGGCCGCAGGCTTCGCCGATGGAGAAGACCGACCACACCATCGACGAACGAACGTGTTGGGAGTTGCTCTGACAGGCCTTTGCCGGTCGAATCGCCCTTTCCCTGCGGGCGCTGCCGGTCATCTTCAGCGGGTTCCGGGTCCGCTTGTGCCCGTTCCTGGCGGCGGCTCCGTGATGCCGCCTCTGCGCGCGTCACGTTGCCCTGCGGACGGACGGCCCGAGTACCGCCGCACTCGGGCCATCCGCGCCCGCAGCCGCCCCGGCCTTTGAATTCTCCTCCTGCGCACGAGGGTCGACCAGGGCCATTCGGCCCACTTGCAGGAACCGGTCCGGCGGCACGTGCCGGGTTCCGATGGCGCCTCAGCCCCAGCTCGGATCAACCCGGACCGGCGCTGGTGTGACGGGTGCCGGGCGGGTCGACGGCGAAGGGAGCGGAGGCGCCCCACTCGTCGAGGTACACGAGCTCGCCCAGTGGTCGGCGTCGGACCGGACCATGATGGCCGCGAGGTCGCCCGAGGGTGATGGCCGCGGCCACCAGGACATCTTCGGGAATGCCGAGCAGCGCCCGGAGCTCCCGGTCGACGGCGAGGTTCCAGCTCGTCATCACCCCTCCGTAGCCAAGCGCCCGGGCGGCGAGCAGGAGGTTCTGGCAGGCCGGGTAGATCGACGCGCCCTCGATGGCGCTGGGCCCTCGGTACCGAACGAGGCACGCCAGGATGAGGACCGGCACCTCGTCGAGGTCCTCGACGTAGGCCTCCATGGTCCGGGCCATAGCTGCTTTGGGGGACGAGGCGTCGACCCCCGACCCCCGGTCGTAACCGTCCGTCATCCGCTTGGTGGCCCACGCTCCGCGCGCCCCCTCGGCGATGAGCCTCTTCGCCGCCACCGCCTTCGGACCGTCCGTGAGCACCAGAAACCGGAAGGGCTGGCGGTTGGAGCCGCTCGGTGCGCGGCTGGCAGCGAACAGCACGTCGCGCAGCACTTGCTGGGGGACGGGTTCGTCCCGGTAGCGTCGGATGGCCCGGGTGGTGCAGATTCCCTCAAGTAGCCCCACCATGTCCGGCGGCAGCCTCGAGGCGCTGCTGGGCTCGAGGTCGGCCGGCACGGTCCACAGTGTAGGGAGAGGCGGTCCGGGGTGCCGAGCGATCTTCCGGCGGCAACAGGCGGATGGAGATGCCCACCGGTCTCCCCGGCAGGCTCACTGCTGGTGTCGGATGGAGCCGTAGGCGAACTGCAGGCCGACGGTTCGCATCCGGCCCCGGCGGCAACGCAAGCCGATGGCGGTTCCGTCGGGTCCGTCGAGCAGCCTCGGGTGGGTGATCGGCGCGATGGAGGAGCTGACCATGTGATGCAGATACCCGGGCACGCGGCACGCAGACGAGACAGGCCCGGCACCGGCACGGCCCAACCGGTCGGACACCGCACGGGAGGCGGCACGGGACGGATTGCGTGCGGAACGGGTGGGGTATGCCCCGTGCACATGCTCCCGGGGACGGTGACCATGCAGCTACATGCACAGGACGGACGCATCACCGCCGAGCGGTTCAGCGGCGCCGCCGGCCCGGCGGTCCCAAGCGGAATCGGCTCTGCGCCCACCCAGACTGCGGCGTGGTGCTGTCCATCTACAACGGATCTGACACCAGCTCCCTACACGGACGACGCGGTCCCAACCCGAGGCTGTCCCGCCACCGGACTCCGGGCGGTCCCGGCAAGCTGGTCTGCGGCGCCAGGCGACCGCCGGGGGCGGTCCCGGGCGCTCATCCGGGTGACGTCGGAGGGTGCGCCGCGTCCCTGACGCGGTCCGACCGGGCCGGGCCACCAGCGGGCTCCCGGAGCGGTATCAGCCGGGATCGTGACGTGAGGGGACCGGCACCCGGAGCAGGTCCTCGGCCGCCACGACCTCCGGGAAGATGACCGAGGCTTCGTCGAGGAGGCGCTGGACGTCCGGGTAGCGCTGCGAGAAATGGGTGATCACCAGTCGCCGTGCCCCGGCGTCCCTCGCCACCCGGGCGGCGTCGCTTGCTGTCAGGTGCCGGAAGCGCCGCGCCAGCCCGGCATCCTGGGTCGAGAATGTCGCCTCGCACACCAGGAGGTCGACCCCGGAGGCCAGTTCGACGGCGGCTTCGCAGATCCCCGTGTCCATGACGAGTGCCATCCGCTGGCCGTGCCGGAACTCGCTCACGTCCTCGAGCCGGACCCGGCGCCCGGCGACGTCGATCGAACCCGACCGCTGGAGCCGTCCGACGGCTTCGCCCCGCACGCCGGCCGCGAGCAGACGCTCGGGCAGCATCCGTCGACCCGGGGGCTCCTCGACGCGCCACCCGAACGTCTCGGGGTCGTGGTCGAGTCGGCCGGCAACGATGGCGAACGGGCCCTCGTCGAGCACCATCCCGTTCTCGCTGACCGGCAGGGGGCGGACGTCGATCCGGTCCTGGAAGACGGACGCGTGCCGCAACCGGTGGAAGTACTCGGAACCACTGGCCGGGAACAGCACGTGGACCGGACCGGGGACATCGTCGAGCGACATCCGCTGCAGCACGCCGGGCAGTCCCAGGCAGTGGTCTCCGTGGAAGTGGGTGATGCAGATGTGACGGATCGGCCAGGCCGACTGGCCGGCGAGCAGCAGTTGCCGCTGCGTCCCTTCGCCGGGGTCGAAGAGGATGGCGTGCTCGTCCCACCGCAGCAGGTACCCGTTGTGGTTCCGGTACCGGGTCGGTGCCTGGCTGGCCGTCCCCAGGATGAGCAGCTCTCGTGCGGCCATACCCCAGTCTTAGCCCCACCACGCCCCGACGTTCCGGCGCGGCTACCGAGAGTCGTGGACGTTGTCTCCGGCCGGTCGGTCCACCGGCGGCGAGTGGTCAGGGGTCGTCCCGAGCACTGCCAGGAGCCGGTCGAGGTACTCGACCTGGGCCCGAACCAGCCGGGACCTCGCCACCTCCACGGACGTCCATTCGGCGCGGTCGACTTCGGGGAACGACCGAATGACCCCCGACCGGGGCGGCCACTCGACCTCGAATTCGTTGCTGTGGACGTGGCCGACCATGAGCGTCGCCGCCTCGACCGCCCAGATCCGGACGACCTTGCCGGCAGACTGTCGGACCTCCCCGAGGTCGTGACGCCGTCCCCGGGGCGCCGGCACACCCACCTCCTCGGCGAACTCGCGGTCGGCGGCGTCCCGGGGATCTTCGCCCGGACCGCACTCGCCCTTCGCCACCGACCACGCGTGCTCGTCCTTGTGCTTCCAGAACGGCCCGCCGGGATGCACCAGCATGACCTCGAGTGCGCCGTCGGCGCCGATCCGGTAGGGCAGCAGACCAGCGCTCACAGGCATATGCAGCCCGTTCGCGGCCCCGGTGCCATATCGACCGTTCTACCGGTCGGAGCCGCCTCGTGGCAACGGCCGTGCTCCGTCGGAGCCGCCCCGCACGGACCGGAGCAGCGCGTGGGCGGCATTGATCAGCGCCGGATGGAAGAGGCCCTGGGTGAGGATCGCGAGGACACCGTCGACTGCACCGGGTTCCTCGGACAGCTGCCGGCGTCCTTCCGGTCACGAGAGCTGGCGTCGTGCCCGTTCCCGCCGGAGAGGGGCACGGTCAGAGCCCGCTCGGGAAGGTCTCCGCCGGCTCGCCCCGGTCCCAGAGCGGCGTCCGCTCGAGCGGTTCGAGGGCCCGAGTGCGGTCCATGTGGACGACGGCGTCGAACTGCTGATCCAGTCGGGCCTCGAAGTAGTGGCTCTGGAGCTCGGTCTCCGGCCGGTAGATCACCCCGATGGCCCGTTCGAGCCGAGGCGACGAGAGGGCCCGCTGCGCCGCGGGCTCGGACGTGGCCAGCCAGAACTGGGGCAACCCGACCTCGTGGAGCAGGGCCTCGTAGCTGTCGGGACGGGCCGGCCGGACCCGCTTCCGTTCGGTGGGTGCGCCCCAGTCGGTGGCGGCCGTGACCCGGCCGTCGAAGCTGGTGAACCCGACCAGCACCGTGTCGCCGCCGTAGCGCTGGCGCGCCAACTGGCCGACGTTGAGCTCGCCTCGGCGGCCCATGGCGGTGGCCCGGGCGTCGCCGACGTGCGAATTGTGCTCCCACACGACGACCTTGGCCGTGCCCGACTGGCGCTCAAAATGGTCGATGAGCGCCGCCAGCGTCCCCGCCATGTGCTCGTCGCGCAGGTTCCACGAGGACACCTCCGCCCGGTACATCTGGTGGTAGTACTCCTCGGCGTCCCGGACTAGGCGGGCGTTCTGCTCGGCGTAGAAGAGCTCGTCCTCCGCCACCCAGCCGTCGCGGCGCAGGTACAGCTCGGACCGCCGCCGCAGCTCGACCAGCTGGGCGACCACCTCGTTTTCGCAGGGGGCCGCACCCTGGTAGACGACCGAGTGCCCGTAGGCCTGCCCCTCGGCGCCCGCGTGGTCGAAGCACGAGTATCGATCCCGGGCCCTGACCGCTTCTACCGGGTCCACCTCGTCGAGATAGGTGATGACCGCCTCGATGGAGGTCCGCAGGCTGTAGAGGTCGAGCCCGTAGAACCTCGCCTTCATGGCGGGATGGGTCTGGGCGTCGTTGCGGACGCGCAACCACTGCACGAAGCCCTGGACGTCGCGATTGCGCCACATCCAGGTCGGGAACCGGCGGAATCCTCCCAGGGCCGTATCGGCATCAGCGTCGGCCGACATGCCCATCACGTAGCGATTGACCCGGTAGGCATCGGGCCAGTCGCCCTCGATCGCCACGACCGTGAACCCGAGCTCGTCGATGAGCCGCCGGGTGACCCGCGCCCGCTCCCGGTAGAACTCATGGGTCCCGTGCGACGCCTCTCCGATGAGGACGAGCCGGCGGTCGCCGATGAGATCGAGGAGCCCGTCGTAGTCCTCGACCACGCCGGTGACCGGTCGCGCCACGCTCGTCAGCGCCCGGACCGGATCCACGGCCAGGCGGTCATCTCTCATGCTGCCACCCTCCTCCGCCGACCCCGGTTGGGACAGGGTCGGAAGTCACTTCGTTGGTCGCGGCCGCTTCCGGCACGACACGACCGGCCCCAGTGGCCGCATGGACGGTGACGCGGGACCAATGGCCCTACGCTTGCGCCACCGGGGAACGCGAAGATCGCCTCGCCCCACACGTCTAGAGGAGGTCCAGTGATCATCGTGAATCTGTCCGAAGCGCTCGCCGTCGAGCTGAGCGACGTCCTCGGCGAGGTCATCCGGGACATGAGCAGTGAGATCGCCGACACCGACAACGCGGCCTTCCGGGCCAAGTTGAAGGAGCGGCGGGAGCGCCTCGCGTCCATCCGGTCCCAGGTGGACGAGTCACTGGCCTCCGAGGCGACCTGAGCCTGCCGGACCGGGGGACCGGTCCAGACGTGCCCGGTCGTGCCCGGCTTCGATGCGGTCACCTCGGTGGTGTCCACCACCCGGATTTTGCAGTGAGGTGCAACGGGGGTGCCTGGTAGACAGTCCGACGTGGTGGTCCCGCGCGACGAATCGGTGGGCAGTGCCGAGCAGCTCCTCGAGGCGTTGGAGGAGCTGCGCCGCTGCATCCGGGCGGCCGAGGTCCTGACCCGTCGGTCGTTGCGGGAGATCCAACGGGGGGCGGGGGTGGCCATCACCCTGCGCACCCTCCAGCCGGCAGAGGTCCGGCAGCAGATGAACGATGCCCTGAAGGCGGTGGAGCGGGCTCGGCACCAGCTCCGGTTGGCGATCTTCGGCGCGGGCCTCGCGGAGGGCATGTCGGCCAGCGACCTCGGGAAGGCCTACGGCTTCTCCCGGCAGCTGGCGGCCCGGTACGCCCAGGAGGTGCGTGGCGCCTACTGACCCCGCGTGGACCGGCCGCCCATCGCCCCCACCACGGCGGTGTCGCCCGGACCCGGTCGGGATGAGGTGATGGAGCGGGCAACGCCGGTGGCCGGCTTCGACACCGTGGAGCGGGCGCAGTGGAGCGCCCGGGGCGCCCCGGCGCCGTCCGATCTCGTCCGGTCGATCGCCGCCGCGCCGGTGCCACCCGTCGAGATCCGGGAGGTCTACGTCCCGTTGGCCCGGCTGCTCGAGTCCCGAATCGCCGGTGGCCGCCCCCGGGAGGGCGGCGGGAGGTCCGGGCGCCGTCGACCGTTCCTCGTCGGCATCGCCGGGGGCGTGGCGGTCGGAAAGAGCACGGTGGCCGGTGTGCTGCAGGGGTTGCTGCACGGCGGCCCGGGTGCCCCCGCCGTCGAATTGGTGAGCACGGATGCCTTCCTCTACCCGAACGACGTCCTGGCCGCCCGCGGCCTGCTCGGTCGCAAGGGCTTTCCGGAGACGTACGACCTCCCGTCGCTGGTGGGCAGCCTGGCCGCCATCCGGTCCGGCGCCGAGGAGGTGGCGGTCCCCGTCTACTCGCACCTCGCCTACGACATCGACCCCGACGGGACCCAGTGGATCCGGCATCCGGACGTGGTGATCGTCGAGGGCCTCAACGTGCTCCAGGCACCCCCCGGGGCGTCGGTCGGCGGGCCCGCGGCCCCGGACTTCCTCGATGCGTCCCTCTACGTGGACGCGTCCGAGGAGGACGCCGCCCGATGGTTCCGGGAACGGCTGCTGGCCCTGCGGGCGGCCGCCACCCCGGCGTCCGTCGGGATCATCGGGTGGCTCGCCTCCCTGTCCGACGAGGAGGCCGAGGCCGGCGCCGATGCAGCCTGGGCCCACGTCAACCTGGTCAACGTGCGCGAGCACGTCGCACCGACTCGCGACCGCGCCGGGGTCGTCCTGCAGAAGGAGGGGAGCCACCGGGTCGCCCGGGTGCTCCTGCGCCGGACCTGACCGGGTCGCGGCGGCCGGTGGCACCGTCGCCGGGCCGATCCCTCGGCGCCAGGGGGTCGTCGCCACCCGATCGGCGGCGGACGGGCGTCCGCTGCGCAACAATGTGGATCGCCACATCGTCGTTCGAGCACGAGGAGCGCCATGACCACCACCGACGCCGTGCCCCAGGCCGTCCACCTCGGTGCCGACGACCTTCCCTTCGTGGAGATCGGCGGTGGGAACAAGCTGAAGGTCATCCAGGTCAAGGCCGAGGAGGGTCTCTGGATCGTGGAGAACGTCTTCCAGGCCGGGTACGAGGTCCAGACCCACCGGCACACCGGCCCCGTCTACGCCTACACCACGACCGGGGCTTGGAAGTACGTGGAGTACCCGTACGTCAACCGGGCGGGCTCGTTCCTGTACGAGCCGGCGGGCTCCGTGCACACCCTGCGGTGTGTCGAGGACGACACCCGGGTGTGGTTCCAGATGTACGGGGCCAACCTCAACCTCGACGCCGAGGGCAACGTGGAGAGCGTCTTCGACGGACCCGGCACCCTCGACGCATATCTCGCCCTGTGCGAGGCCGAGGGGTTCCCGGCGCCGCCGGTCCTGGTGGGTTGAGGCGGCCGGGGGCACCGGCCGTCGAGGGGCCCGCCGGAGTGGTCGCCTGCACTCAGCCGGCGGCCGGCACCCCGGGATCCGCCGCGACCTGGTCGGTCTCCTCCTGCACGCCGGCTCGGAGCCCGACCAGGGCCACCACAGCCGCCGCGGCCATGATCGCGGCCATGGCGTAGAGCACGGAGCGGATGGAGAACGCGAAGTCGAGGCGGGCGAAGTGCGGGATCGCCGAGATCGCCCCGCCTCCCTGTGACTCCGAGGCCCGCGCCGCCTCGGAGGCAGCCTGGCCGGGGGGCACCCCTTGGGCCACGAGCGACGAGGTGAGCCGCGAGCGCATCTCGGTGACGGAGATGGTGCCGAGGACGGCGAGGCCAAGCCGCGTAGTCGCACACCGTCTGGGTGATGCCAGTGGCCTCGCCGTAGGAGAGCCGGGAGGCACGGTTGATGGCGTCCGTGCTGGCCGGACCGAGCATGAGCCCCATGCCGGCGCCGGCGAGCACGACGTACCACTGCTGGGTGTTGAAGTCGAGACCCGTGACCCGGTGTCCCCAAAGGTAGAAGCCGATGGCGGCCAGCACGCAGCCGAGCACCACCGGGCGCTTGGCGCCGCCCCGGTCGAGCATCCGCCCGCCGATCTGGGCGGCGACCACGAAGCCGAGGAAGAAGTAGAGGAGGTAGAGACCTGCCTCGGACGAGGTCTTGCCCAACGAGATCTGGGCGTACTCGCTGGCGAAGAAGAAGACCGGGATGAAGGCCAGCATGGAGATGCCGAGGACGAGATTCTCCACGAAGAAAGCGCGGATCCGGAAGATGCCCACCTGCATCAGCGGCGACGGCGTCCGGATCTCGACGAAGTAGAAGACCACGAGCACCCCGGCACCAAGCCCGATGCACAGCCCGATGGCCGGGTTGCCCCATCCCCAGATGGCCGACTGCTGGAAGCCGAACACGCTGAGTGCCACACCGCTGGCGATGAGGGCGAGCCCGCGGTAGTCCATCTTCGCCGCCTGGTAGACGGTGGTCGGTCTCGACACGGCGATCAACACCAGAGCGACGATCGCCACCGGGATGTTCACCCAGAAGCCAGAAGATGGCGCGCCACGTCCACTCGGTCAGGTAGCCGCCCAGGATCGGCCCCACGGCGGTGAGCCCGCCGGCGATCCCGAAGAAGGTCGCCAGCGCCTTCCCGCGCTCGCGCAGGGCGAAAGTCTGCACGACGATGGCGAGGGCGGCGGGGAACATGATCGCCCCACCCGCACCCTGGACGACCCGGAACGTGACGATCCACGCTTCGGCCAGATGACCCTTCGGCGTCAGCCCGCACAAGGCCGACGACGCGGCGAAGACGACGACGCCGAGGACGACCATCTTCCGGTGGCCCACGGTGTCGGCCAGGCGGCCCCCGAAGGCGAAGAGCGCGGCGAGCGACAGCAGGTAGGCGTTCACCGCCCACTGTACGCCGGTGGCACTCAGCCCCAGTTCCCGCTGGATCTCGGGCACGGCGATGGAGACGATGGTCTGGTCGATGAACGTCATCGAGACGGCGAAGATCATCGCCGCCAGGATCAGGTTCCGGGATCGGCCGCCGATGGCCACGGTGCCTGCCATGCTCCTCCTGGCGGTTGTGCGTGGCCGACGCCGCAAACGTCGTCCTGCGGCCAGGGTAGTGCCGGCGCATTCCGCTGCCGGTGGTTTCCGAAGGGCGCGTCACGGGATCGACCGCCGGGGCGTAGACTGTTGCGGTCATCTTCGGTTCGGATGGTGGTGGCTTGTTTCGACCCACCCCCTGCTTGGCTGACGGGTGCCTGGCTGTCACCGTGCTGCGGCCAGGCGTCCAGACCGTCACCCCGAGTCGGCCGGTGGCGGCCGTGCTCGGGTCCATCCGCCGGCAGCACCGACCGAGAGACACAGATGACCATCACCAGCGCGACGAGATCGTCCGCGTCGCACCGCGAGGACTTCGCCGTCCTGTCCCGAGCCGTCCGGGCCGAGGGCCTGCTCGACAGCAGACGCCGCTACTACGTCGTGAAGGTCGGGACGACGCTCCTGGCACTGGCCGCCCTGGTCGCCACGGCGGTGCTCCTCGGCAACAGCTGGTGGGACCTCCTGGTGGCGGTGGGTCTGGCTTTCGTCCTCACCCAGCTGGGGTTCATCGGCCACGACGCGGGCCATCGGCAGATCTTCCGCCGGCGTCGAGACAACGATCTCCTCGGTCTCGTGGTGACCAACGTCCTCACCGGTTTCAGCTTCGGGTGGTGGTACTCGAAGCACAACCGCCACCACGCCCACACCAACCGCCCGGGGCGCGACCCCGACCTGGTGCCCGGGGCGCTGGTCTACCTCCCCGAGCAGGCGGATGAGCGGGGCCGGTTCGGTCGCCGGTTCGCCCGCGCCCAGGCCGTGCTGCTGGTCCCCCTGCTGTTCCTCGAGGCAGTCAACCTGCACGTGGCCAGCGTCCTGGCCCTCGCCCGCCGTCGCGACCGGGCGGCACTCGGCGAGGCCGGGCTGCTCGCCCTGCACGTCGCCATCTTCTTCGTGGCACCGTTCCTCCTGCTCTCGCCGGGCCGGGCGGTGGCCTGCATCGCCGTCACCCAGGCGCTGTTCGGCTTCTACCTGGGAGTGAGCTTCCTGACCAACCACGTGGGCATGCCCATCGTGCCCGACGGTGGCGACGACCTCGGATTCCTCCGTCGCCAGGCGCTCACCTCCCGCAACCTCTCCGGTGGCGCGGTGACCGACTTCCTCTTCGGGGGGCTCGACTCCCAGATCGAGCACCACCTCTTTCCGACCATGCCCCGGGCCAACCTTCGCCGGGCCCGCCGCCTGGTGCGACCGTTCTGCGCCGAACGCGGCATCACGTACGCCGAGATCAGCCCCTGGCGGGCCTATCGGGACGTGCTCGGTCACCTCCGGGTGGTCGGGGTCGGCGCGGCTGTGCCGCTCGTGGACTGAGTTCCCCGGATACCCGACGTCCCGTCGGACCGGTGGCGGCCTGCCGTCCTTCGCCATCGCCGGCCGGGACCAGCCCTGGTATGGTCGATCCCACAACAGAGGCAGCATGTCGGGGAAGCCGGTCGAAGTCCGGCGCTGGTCCGCAACCGTGGGTGACGTAGGGAGGCCTCGTCACAAGCCGGGATACCGCCGTGCAGCTGGTTGAGTCCTGACCGTCGAGAACAGCGGCACGGACTCGGTCGGTCACGGACCCCTTCGGGGTCCCGTGGGGACACCGGGTCGTTGCCCCAAGCGAGGATCCACCCCATGGCCAGCAAGCGACAGCTCGCCCGTACGCTCGGCTCCGGAGGCCTCCTGGCCGCCGCCGCCTCGGTGGCGCTCGCCCTCGCCGGTCCCGATGCCCTCGTGCCGTTCAAGGACGCAGCCGGTGCCGCCACCGAGGTGAGCGTCGGCTTCGTCCTCGACTTCGGACCGTCGGGGCAGGTCGTGTCGGGCTGCGTCAAGGTGCCCTCGAGCGACAACGGGTACGACGCACTGGCCGCCTTCGCCGCCCAGGAGCTCGAGGCGGCGCCCACTTACAACGCCAGCGGCCTCCTGTGCTCGATCAACGGTGTGCCCGCCAGCGGCTGTGGCCAGGGGGACGGCGACAAGTACATCTACTGGTCCTACTTCCACGGGGTGGAGGGGCACCCCTGGACCTGGCAGTACTCCTCGAGCGGCGCCTTCGCCCCCGTCGGTACGTGGAACGGGCAGGCCGACGACGTCGAGGGCTGGCGCTTCCAGGACCCGGGCACCGGGCTCCCGAACGACCCACCGCCGCGGGGCGCCTCTGACTACGCAGACCTCTGCGGGTCGGGGACGACCACCACCACCACCACCGTGGCGCCGGTCGCGACCACTGGCCACCCCGCACGTTCCCGGGCCCAGAAGGCCGTGGCCTGGTCGCACAGCCGGGCCACGGCGGCAACCGGCACCGGGCAGACGGTGCCGCCCACCCGCACGGCCGCGGCGTCGCCGTCCTCCACGCCGAGCACCGATGAGGCGCCCCTGTCGACGGCCGGCTCGTCCGGCACCGGTGCGCACGCCGGCGGGGGGTCGGTGACCTCCACGCCGCCGACGGCGTTCCCGGACGAGCAGGCCCAGTCCCTCCGGGCCACCGCCTCACCGGACGGCGGCGGTCCGGGGTTTGATCCGGTACCGCTCGTGGTCGGCGGGCTCCTGGTGATGGCGCTGGCCGCCGGCGCGCTGTTCCGGTGGCGGCGGCGTCCCGGAGCACCGTGAACCGACGAACGGCGTCCGCCGGCCGGCGCGGGCTCCATCCGGTGGCCTGGTGGCTGTGGGCCGCCTGCCTGGCCGGAGCCGCCATCCGGACCACCAACCCGATCCTGCTGGCGCTGCTGGCCGCCGTCGCCGCCTTCGTGGTCTCGGCCCGGCGGACATCGGCGCCCTGGTCGCGTTCGCTCTCCTTCTTCATCCGGCTGGGCCTGGTGGTGATCGTGGTGCGGGTGGTGGTCCAGGTGCTCTTCGGCGACCGGCTGCCCGGTCACGTCCTGTTCACGATTCCCCAGGTGCCACTCCCGTCCTGGGCCGCCGGTGTGAGCATCGGGGGACCGGTGACCGTCGAGGCGGTCCTGCAGTCAGCGGTCGAGGGTCTCCGCCTGGCCGTGGTGCTGGTCTGCTTCGGGGCGGCGAACTCGTTGGCCAGTCCTTACCGGCTCCTGCGGTGCCTGCCGGCCGTGCTCTACGAGGCGGGTGTGGCGGTGACCGTGTCGTTGGCTTTCGCCCCCGAGGTGGTGATCGCCATCGCCGGTCGGGACGCCCGACGCCTTCGCGGCCGCCCGGTCCGCGGCCTCGCCGGGCTGCGGGGCATGGCCATCCCGGTTCTCGAGAGCGCGCTCGACCGTTCGCTGCAGCTCGCCTCCTCGATGGACGCCCGAGGGTACGGCCGGCGGATCACCGTCGACCGTCGGAGCCGCCGCCTGGCCACCGGGTCGACCGCCGTCGGGCTCCTGTTGGTGATCGCCGGCGTCTACGGCGTGCTCGACGAGGGCTCGCTCCCAGGCGGTGGCATCCCGTTCCTGGCCGTCGGGTCGGTGCTCGTCGGCGGGGGAATGGCCGTGAGCGGTCGGCGGACCGAGCGGACCCGGTACCGCCCCGATGTGTGGCGGGCGCCGGAGTGGTGGGTGACGGCCTCGGGGGCGGTGGTGCTGGGCGGCTTCATCGTGGCGTCGGCGCTCGGGACACCGGGGATGCAGTTCGAGGTCTACCCGTTGGCGGTTCCCGCCCTTCCCCTCCTGCCGACCCTGGCCGTCCTGGCCGGGCTGGTCCCGGCCGCGGCGGCGCCGGCACCCCGCACGGCGGCCAGGGTCGTCCGGCCGGTGACTCCTACCGGCGCCGTGGGGCAGCCCGAGGGTTCGGCGGCATGATCCGCTTCTCCGACGTCACCTTCACCTATGCGGGAAGGTCCGCCCCGACGCTCTCCCACGTGGACCTCTCCATCGACGAGGGGGAACTGTGCCTGGTGGTGGGGCAGACCGGCTCGGGGAAGACCACCCTGCTCCGGGCCATCAACGGCCTGGTCCCCCACTTCACCGGGGGTCATCTCTCCGGCAGCGTGACCGTCGACGGCCGGTCCACCCGCGAGTATCCGCCACGCGAGCTGGCCGACGTGGTCGGCGTGGTCGGTCAGGATCCAGCGGCCAGCTTCGTGACCGACACCGTCGAGGACGAGCTGGCTTACACGATGGAGAACCTGGGCATCGCGCCGGACGCCATGCGTCGGCGGGTCGAGGACACCCTCGACCTCCTCGGCCTCCACGAGTTGCGCGACCGGCCGCTCTCGGCCCTGTCCGGCGGCCAGCAGCAGCGGGTCGCGATCGGAGCGGTCTTGAGTGCATCGCCGCGTGTGCTCGTCCTCGACGAACCGACCTCCGCGCTCGACCCGGCAGCCGCCGAGGAGGTGCTGGCATCGTTGACCCGGCTGGTCCACGACGTCGGCATGACCGTCGTGCTGGCCGAGCACCGGCTCGAACGGGTGGTCCCCTTCGCCGACCGGGTCGTCCTGGTGCCGGGCCGGGGGCTGCCGCTGGTGGTCGGACCGACCGCGGCGGTCATGGCCGACTCGCCGGTGGCACCGCCCATCGTGGATCTCGGTCGGATGGCCGGGTGGGCGCCCGTTCCGCTGACCGTACGCGACGCCCGTCGGGTCGCCGGTCCGCTCCGAAGGCGCCTCGCCGGAGCGGCCGGCCCCACCCCGGCTGTGGCCGTCGACCACCGGCTCGCTCCTGCGGCCTCCGTCGAGCACCTGACCGTCACCTACGGGGAGGTGGTCGCGCTCGACCGGGTGGACCTGCACGTGGGTGCAGGCGAGGTCGTGGCCGTGATGGGCCGCAACGGATCGGGCAAGTCGACGCTCCTCGGTCAGCTGTCCGGTTTGCGGGCGCCGGACCGGGGTCGGGTACGGGTGCTCGGGCAGCAGCCGTCGGATCTGGCGCCGCGGCGCCTCATCCGGCTGGTGGGCCTGGTGCCCCAGGACGCCGGACTCCTCCTGTACAGCGAGTCCGTCGCCGAGGAGTGTGCCACCGCCGATCGCGAGACGGGACTGGAGCCCGGCTCGACGTCGGCCATGCTCGACACGGTGCTGCCGGGTGTGCCCAGCGACCGGCATCCACGCGACCTCTCCGAAGGCCAGCGGCTCGGCCTGGCCCTGGCCGTCGTCCTGGCGCCCCGGCCGCCGGTGCTGCTGCTCGACGAACCGACCCGGGGGCTCGACTACCCGGGCAAGGAGCGCCTGGTCGTGGTGTTGCGCAAACTGGCGGCCGACGGGGCCTGCGTGGTCCTGGCCACCCACGACGTGGAGCTGGTGGCCCAGGTGGCCACCCGGGCCGTGGTCCTCGCCGAGGGCGAGGTCGTGGCCGACGGTGCCGCGCGCGAGGTGGTGTGCCATTCGCCGGTGTTCGCGCCGCAGGTGGCCAAGGTCCTCGCGCCCGAGCCGTGGTTGACGGTCGACGAGGTGCGGACGGCGATGGGGGTGCCCGACCGTGCTCGGTAGCGACCACATCCGGACGAGCGCCATCCGCCTCCGTCCGAAGGCATCGGTCCTGCTCGGGGTCACCTCCCTGGTGGGCATCGCCGGCTTCGGCTGGCCGCTGCTCATCCACGGCCACGCCACGGCCAACACCGCGCATGGGGCCGACGCCCCCTGGCTGTTCATCGCCGTCCTGCCGTTGCTGCTGGCCGTGGTGCTCGGCGAGCTGGCCGAGGGCTCGCTCGACGCCAAGGCCATCGCCCTGCTCGGCATCCTGGCCGCCTGTGGTGCCGCCCTGCGGGTCCCCAGCCCCGGAGTGGCGGGCTTCGAGCCGGTGTTCTTCCTCCTCATCCCGGCCGGACGCGTCCTCGGCCGCGGCTTCGGCTTCGTGCTCGGCGCGGTCACCATCGCCGTGTCGGCCCTCATCACCGGTGGGATCGGGCCGTGGCTGCCCTTCCAGATGTTCGGGGCGGCATGGATGGGGTTCGGCGCCGGGTGCCTCCCTGCCGTCAGGGGGCGCGCCGAGCTCGCCGTGCTGGCTGCATACGCCGCCATCTCATCGATCGCCTACGGAACGCTCCTCAACCTGTGGTTCTGGCCGTTCGGCGCCGGCACCTCGACCAGCTTCTCCTACATGCCGGGCGCCGGCGCGCTCGCCAATCTCCACAGCTTCGTGTTCTTCGACCTGACCACATCGCTCGGGTTCGACATCACCCGGGCGGTCACCAACGCGACCCTGGTACTGGTGCTGGGCCGGCCGGTGCTGGCCGCGCTGCGTCGGGCGTCGCGTCGGGCGGCGTTCGGCGCGCCGGTCCTCTACGTCTGACCGCCTCGTCCCCATGGACGGCGTCCGGTCTGTCTCCCCGCTCTTGTCATGTTCGCCTGCACTACCCGCCCGACCCGGACCTTCGCAAGCCGACAGGACCGGGCGGGACGCGAGCACGTGAACACCGCCCGTCGACGTACCGGGGGCCGTACCCGAGGCCGAGGAACCGCACACCCTGGCGCCGACCGGGTGGCCAGTGCACGCGTGACACGGCGCAGGACGGCACCGCCTGGATCCGTGTACCGCCCGATACCATGTGCGCGGGCAGTCGGCACGTGGCCGACAGCGGGCACCGTTCCGAGGCGCGTCCGGACGAGCTGTCGAGGAGGACGAAATGGCCCAGAGCGCGGGACTGCACGAGCCCGAGGACGAGCTCGACGCCGAGACGATCGATCGCCACCGCGCCATCGTCTCGATCCAGGAGGAGCTAGAGGCGGTCGACTGGTACGACCAGCGGGTCGCGGCCACCGGGGACCCCGAGCTGGCTGCCGTGCTCGCTCACAACCGTGACGAGGAGAAAGAGCATGCGGCGATGACGCTCGAGTGGCTGCGCCGCCGCGACCCGGTGCTCGACGGACACCTCCGGACCTATCTGTTCACCTCGGCACCGGTCACGCGGATCGAAGCCGAAGCCGAAGCCGACACCGAGGGCGGGCCCCCGGTGTCCTCGCCGGCCGAGTCGGATTCACTCGGGATCGGGAGCTTGCGGGAGTAGCGGGCCTCCGCTCCGTTGGTGCGGCCCGACCTGCGTGGCCGACCCCTGGGAGCTCGTCGACCGCCGGGTCAGCGGGGGCGGACGCCGGCGAACAGATCCCCGAGGTCGTCGATGCGTGCGAGCACGGCCTCGGGGCCGAACCGAAGCACGGCGGGATCGCCGCCGCCGGCACAATCGTCGACTTCGTCCCAGGTGACCGGCGTGGACACCGACGGTTCCGGTCTGGCCCGCATCGAGTAGGCGGCCACCGTCGTCTTGGCCGGGTGGTTCTGGCTCCAGTCGACGAGCACCTTCCCCCGACGGAGGGCCTTGCGCATGTTCGAGACAACGAGCTCCGGGTGTTCACGCTCGAGGGTCACGGCGATCTCCCTGGCGTCCGCACGGGCCCGGTGCCAGGTGCGCTCGGAGTCGAGGGGAGCGTAGACCTGCAGTCCCTTGGAACCGCTGGTCTTGGGTACACCGGCGAGGCGCTGCGCGGTGAGCTGCTCGTCCACCAGTCGGGCCACCCTGCAGCACTCGACGATCGTCGCCCCTTCGCCGGGGTCCAGGTCGAACACGAGATGGTCGGGCGGTCCCGGGAGCTTGCGGCGACGACCTACACGCCAGAGGGGGACGTGGAACTCGATGGTCGCCAGATTGGCCGCCCACAGGAGTGTGGGCAGGTCGCAGATGACGCCATACTCGACGGCGCCGCCGCGGTCGCCGCTCGGCACCGCCACGTGGCGGACCCACGGCGGGGCATGGGTGGGGACGTGCTTCTCGTAGAAGGACTGGCCGTCGACGCCGTCGGGGAACCGCCGCATGGTCAACGGTCGGTCCTGCAGGTAGGGCAGCATGGTGGCGGCGACCCGCGAGTAGTAGTCGAGCATCTGGCCCTTGGTGAACCCGGTGTCGGGGTAGAGCACCTTGTCCAGGCTGGAGAGCGTCAGCTCCCGTCCGTCCACCGTCGTCCGGACCGAGCCGGCACGTTCAGGACTCACGGACGACCTCCGGGGCGGGCGTGTCCCGCCACCGACCCCGCCGGACCGGGTGGCGGAACCTGCTGTTCGCGGTCCACTCGATGAAGCAGACCCCGCCGACCAGGTTCGGCCGCACCCACGTCACGTCCCGTTCGAGCGCCCGTGGCAGGGCGCCGTCGAGCGGGCTGGTGGCCTATGTGAGCAGTCGTGGCTCCCGCAGGAGGCGCTCCATGACGTCGTGGGAGGACCCGGTCCTCATCTGGCCTGCACAGGTCGACGCTCCGCGGCCGATCACCGACGGCAGCCCGAACAACAGTGAGCCGATCAGGCCCCGGCGAGCACCCTGCCCGGGCATCCGACCGCCGCCGACCACCTCCCGTCTCCGTTGGTACCTGACCTCGATCCAGTCGTGGCTCCGTGCCCCGGACAATAGGCGCTCGACCGGCGCTTGGCCACGACCCTCTCCAGCCGATAGCCGCTGCACCGGGCCGATGGCGGCTTGACCGGGCGGCCGCCAGCGCCAACACTGATCGCGTCCAGGGGGCCGACAAGGAGCCGACGACATGGGACCGTGGAGCAGGGCCGAGATCGAGGACGCGTTCGACGACTACCAGCAGCGGGCCGCCGAGGCCGGTGCGTCGGGCGACTGGAGGGCGTGGGCGGACCAGTTCACCGAGGACGCGGTCTACGTGGAGCACCACTACGGGCGGTTCGAGGGCCGTGAGGCCATCTACCAGTGGATCTCTGGGTGCATGGCCGACTATCCCGGCCGGGACATGCCCGAATTCCCCATCGAATGGCACGTCGTCGACGAGGACCGTGGCTGGGTGGTGTGCCAGGTATGGAACCGGATGCGGGATCCCGGCGACGGGAGCGTCCACCAGGAGTACAACTTCACCCTGCTCAAGTACGCGGGCGGGGGCCAATGGTCGTACGAGGAGGACATCTACAACCCGCTGCGCTTCGGAGCGATGGTGGGCCGGTGGGAGGCAGCCAAGGAGGCGGCCGCCGGTCGGTGACGACCGCCGGGGCCGTCCGGCTACCCGAGGGCTGTGGCGGCGGTACCCTGCTCCCGTGGAGGTGAGACGGCTGGGTAGGACCGGGCACCGCTCGTCGGTGGCCGTGTTCGGAGGGGCAGCGTTCTGGGACGCCGACCCGGACACCACTGCTGCGGCGTTCGAGATGGCGATGGCCGCCGGGGTGAACCACCTCGACGTCGCCCCCCAGTACGGCCGGGCGGAGGAGCTGCTCGGCCCGTCCATCCCGCCGGTACGCGATCGGTTGTTCGTGGGGTGCAAGACCCTGCGCCACAGCGCCGCCGGAGTGAGGGCCCAGCTCGAGGAGTCGCTCCGGCTGCTGCACTGCGATCACGTCGACCTGTACCAGCTCCACGCCGTCACCGACCTGGACGAGCTCGACGCGCGGTCGGAGGCGGTCGCCGCCATCCTGGCGGCACGAGACGAGGGGCTGTGCCGGTGGGTCGGCATCACCGGGCACGAGTTGAGTGCCCCGGCGGCCCATCTCGAGGCGCTGCATCGCTACGACCTCGACACGGTGATGTTCCCGGTCAATCCGCGGCTCTGGTCGGACCCGGTCTACCGGCTCGATGCCGAGGCACTGCTCGAGTACGCCACGGCGCACGACGTCGGTGTCATGGCCATCAAGTCCGTGGCGGCCCGGCCCTGGGCGGGCCGACCCCGCACCGCGTCTACCTGGTACGAGCCGTACACCGACCCGAAGGACGTCCGACGCGGTGTCCGCTTTGCGCTGTCGACCCCGGGGGTCCATGCCGTGTGCACGCCGGGCGACCTCGGCGTACTGGCACTCGCCCTGCAGGCCGCCGCCACGGCCGTAGCAATGGGGGACGACGAGCGGCAGGCCGCCGTCGCCTCGGCGGCCGGCGAGCCGGACATCTTCCCCATGCCGACGGCGTGACCGCGGACCAGTCGCCCGTACCGGGCACCGTCCACGCCCTGACGGCCACACTGCAGGGGACGGTCCCCCACCTGGCCGTGGCGGTGGGGGATCGGGTGGGGACGGACGCCCCCCTCGTGTTCATCGAGTCCATGAAGATGGAGCACGTGATACGACCGGGACGGTGCGGACAAGGCCGCCCGGTTCCTCCAGCTGTGCGACGCCCACGACGTCCCCGTGCTGCTCCTCTGCGACACACCGGGGTTCATGGTCGGGCCGGAGGCCGTGGCCGACCCGGCAGAGCGGGACGCCCTCTTCGCCGACATGGTGGAGCGTGCGTACCGGCACGGCAAGGCGGTCAACGTCGCCTCGGCGTTCGAGATCGACGACGTGATCGACCCGGCCGAGTCGAGGCGCCGCATCGTGGAGGCCCTCCGGGCCGCGCCACCGCCGACCGAGAGGACGGGCACGAAGCGGGGCTTCACCGACCCCTGGTGAGATCGGTGGTCACCGTCGACGGCGTCACGTGGTGCGTCGCCGGTACACCAGCACCGAAGAGTGGGCGTGGGTGACGCAGTGCTGGCTCACCGACCCGAGGAGCATGCCGGCGACCTCACCGTGCCCCCGGCTGCCCACCACCAGCAGGTCCCCGTGGGCGGACGCGGCGACCAGCACCTCGGCGGGATGGCCCTCGACGGCCCGCGCCCGTACCGGCACCGTCGGGAACGCCCCGCCCATCGGGCCGACGATGTCGTCGACCATGCGCTGGGCGTCGCCGCCGGGGTCGTACTCGGACGGGAACGGGATGGCGGTGCCGAGGCTCATCGGCCACTGCCAGCTGGTCACCGCCTCGACCGTGCCCCCGGTCGCCACGGCCAGGCCACAGGCCCATCGGAGCGCCTCGATCGACGCGTCGGAGCCGTCGATCCCGACCACGATGGCCCGTGCGGGCCCGTCCCCCTGCTCAGCCATCGCCACCTTCCTCTCGTGCCCGGGCCGGCGCCCCGGTCGGGAGCCCCGACCGCCACCTTGCCACGCAGCCGGGGGCGTCGTTCACTCCGGGCGGTCGAGGCCCCGCCGCCGGAGCTCCGCCGCGTGGCGCACCTCGTCGTGTCCGGGCCCTCCTGTGGTCGGGCGCTCGTCCGGAATGCCGGCGCCGACGATCGCCCCGAGCGTCGCTGACGTGGAGGACCGCAAGGCGTCGAGGTCGTATCCCCCTTCGAGGAACAGCACCAGGCGCCCGGGTCGCGGGGCGAACCCGGCCACCGTCCTGGCCAGGTCGGCGAAGTCGCCGGCCGACAGCGCCAGATCGGCCAGGGGGTCGGCGCGGTGGGCGTCGAACCCGGCCGACACCAGCACCCAGGTCGGCCGGAATTCGTCGACGGCGGGGCTCACCAGTTCCTCGAAAGCCCGCCGCACCACGTCACCGGTCGCCCGCTCGGGCAGGGGCACGTTGAGCGTCGTCCCTCTGGCCGTGGCCCCGCCGACCTCGTCGGGCCGGCCGGTACCGGGGTAGGAGGGCCACTGGTGGGTGGAGACATAGAGCACGTCCGGCTCGTCCCAGAACAGGTCCTGGGTCCCGTTGCCGTGGTGGACGTCCCAGTCGACGATGACCACCCGCTCGCCGGCGGCGACGAGCGTGGCCGCCGTCACGGCCACGTTGTTGAGGAGGCAGAACCCCATCGGTCGATCGGACAGGGCGTGGTGGCCGGGGGGGCGTGTGGCCGCGAAGGCCACCCCGGTTCCGCGTTCCCGGAGCGTCTCCACCGCAACGAGGCCCGCGCCCGCGCTCCGACGTGCGTCCTCCCACGAGGCGCTCGTGGCGTAGGTGTCGGAGTCGAGGAGGCCACCCCCCCGCGTGCAGAACCGGCGGAGACGGTCGAGGTACGCGGGCGTGTGCACCAGTTCGAGCTGCTCGAACCCGGCCGGCCGGGTCGGGACGACGGTCAGGTCGGTCCCGAGGTGGAGGTCGGCGATCCCCTCCATGACCGACGTCATCCGGGCGGGCCGCTCCGGGTGCCCATCCTCGAAATGCTCCCCGGCTTCGACCGGCCCGACCACCACCAGCATGGATCCCGAACCTAGCGCAGGGCTGGTTCTTGGCGGTCCCGGACCTCGGAGCGGCGCTGTCGACGGGCCTAGTGTGACGCGATGGAGCGACGGCCACCGAGGACGCGGCGACCGTGACGACCGCTTCTCTCGAGACACTGGTCCTCATCGCCCTGGCCGCCGTGCTGGCGCCGATCCTGTCCGAGCTGACCGGACGGGTGGCCGTGCCCGAGATCGTCATCCAGATCGGGCTGGGCATCGTCATGGGTCCGTACGCGCTGGACCTGGCCCACCCGAGCATGGTGGTGACCGCCCTCTCCGACCTCGGCCTGACCTTCCTCATCTTCCTCGCCGGCTACGAACTGGACCTCCGCCGGATCCGGGGCAGGCCGTTGCAGCTGGCCACGGCCGGGTGGGGAATCTCCTTGTTGGTGGGACTCGGGGTCGCCTTCGCCCTCGTCTCCTCGGGCCTGGTCCGGGACACGCTGGTCGTCGGCCTCGCCCTCACCACCACCGCGCTCGGGACGCTGCTCCCCATGCTGCGGGACGCGGGCGTGCTGCCCACCCGCTTCGGCGCCCACATCTCGGCAATCGGCACCGTCGGTGAGTTCGGCCCGATCGTCGCCGTGGCCCTACTGTTGACCAAGAAGGAGCCGCTGCTCACGTCGTCGCTGCTGATCGCCTTCGTGGTGGTGGCCGTCGCGACCGTGCTGCTGGCCGCCCGGGCCAAGCCGCCTCGGGTGGTGGCCCTCCTCGACCGGCACCTCGAGTCGAGCGCCCAGCTCCCCGTCCGGGTGGCGCTCCTCTTCATCGTGCTGCTCGTCCTGCTGGCCGCGACCCTCGGGCTCGACGTCCTGCTCGGGGCGTTCGCCGCCGGCATCGTCGTGCGCCTCTTCGCCGCCAGCGGCGAGACCGAGCAGATCCGGGGCAAGCTCGAGGCCATCGGTTTCGGCTTCCTCATCCCGATCTTCTTCGTGGTCAGCGGGATCGAATTCGACGCGCACGTGTTCGTCCAGGACCCGCTCTCCCTGTGGCGGGTGCCGTTCTTCGTGGCTCTCATGCTCGTCGCCCGGGGGGCTCCCGTCTACCTGTTCTACCGCCGCGAGCTGCGCGGGCCCGAGCGGTTGCCGATGGCGTTGTTCTCGGCCACCGGGCTCCCGCTCATCGTGGTCATCACCAGCATCGCCACCGCCGAGCACCGGATCCTGCCGGTCAACGCCGCTGCTCTGGTGGCCGCGGGCATGGTGTCGGTGCTCGTGTTCCCGGCCACCGGGCTGTGGCGGCTGCGGGTCACCGGGATCGTGACGAGTGCATCGGTCTCCCGGGACCGCGACGACGGGACCGTCGAGGACGACGCGCCGCTCGCCGATCCGTAGATGCGACCGAACGCCTCAGGGCGTGCCCCGCTGGACCGACAGCCAGTCCCGCGCCTCGAGGTAGGGAGCGAACGCCTCGGCGATGGCGTCGATGTCGGCCGGCGCTTTGGGCCGTTGCAGCTCGTAGAGGTGGGGGAATCCGAGCCACCCGGTGACGTGCCGCCACAGGCGGACGGCGTCGTCGCCGGTCGGCGGGTCGACCAGCACCGGCCCGAAGAGGGCCTGCCCGTCGTCGAAGACCAGTGTCGGGACGCCGAACCCGCCCTTGGCCACCACCGTCTCGTGCTCCCGCAGGACCTCGTCACCGGTGGTGGGATCGTCGATGGCCCGGCGCACGATCCCCGGATCCAGGCCGAGCTCGTCGAGGAGCACCTCTGCCACCTCCGGGCGGTGCGGCTTGCGGCCGTCCTCGTGGAGCGCCTTGCCGGCGCCTGCGTACCAGCGGTCGAGGAGGTCCATGCCGTCGCGGCGGAGGTAGGCACCGATGCGCATCATCGACCAGCCGTAGGACCAGTCGCGCTCCCAGGGATGCTTCTTGCCCTCCTCGCGGTTGATCTCCTCGAGGCTGAAGAACCGCCAGCGAACGTCGACGCCGGCCGTGTCCCGGACCTCGCGCATCCAGAGGGAGGTCTGGTAGGCGTAGGGGCACATGATGTCGAAGTGGAAGTCGACCCCCCGGGGTTGCTCGCTGCTCATCGGACTCCTCCCGTACGACCCACGACGGCCTCCGGCCCTCCCGGCACCGTACACGCGGTCGGGCGGGGCAGCCCGCTCAGTTCGGCCGGGAGACGGCCAGCTCGACGAAGCGAACTGCGGCCGGCGTCCACGTGGCGGAGGGCCTGACGGGCCGGACCGACCAGTGCGCGACCGGCGGGGGTCAGCAGCACCCGTCGACCCAACCGCCCGAACAGGGGACGCCCAGCTCGCGTTCGAGCGCACGGACCGCGAGGGAAAGGCCCGGCTGGCTGATCCCGACTTCGTCCGAGGCGGCGATGAACCCCCCGGCCCACCGCGGCCGGGAAGTACTCGAGGAGAAGGAGTTCCCAAAGCCCAACCTGTCGAGATGCGTACTCGGGACGAATCGACTTGTCGCTGAGGCGGCGCTCCCGTCCGGGCGGGTGCCCGCCGGTCAGAGGTGGCCCAGCACCGGGTGTGGCACGTACGGCTCCTCCAGCCGGGCCACCTCGTGGTCGTCGAGGCTGAGCTGTTCGGCGGCCAGTGCGTCCTCCAGGTGGGTCGGCTTGGTGGCGCCGACGATCGGTGCGGTGATCCCCGGACGTTGGAGGACCCAGGCCAGCGCCACCTGGGCCGCGGACACACCCCGGTCGGCGGCCACCTCGGCCACGCGCTCCACCACGTCGAAGTCGGTCGGCTGGCTGTAGAGGTAGTCGGTGAAGTCGTCGGTGCCCGACCGGGTGGTGGTGCGGGCACCGCTTCGGCTGCGATTGCCCGCCAGCACGCCGCGGGCGAGCGGGCTCCACGGGATGACCCCCACCCCCTGCTCGATGCACTGCGGGATCATCTCGCGCTCCTCTTCGCGGTAGATGAGGTTGTAGTGGGGCTGCATGGAGACGAACCGTGTCCAGCCGTGGCGATCGGCCGTGAACTGGGCCTTGGCGAACTGCCACGCGAACATGCTGCTGGCGCCGATGTAGCGGGCCTTCCCGGCCCGGACCACGTCGTGCAGTGCCTCCATCGTCTCCTCGATGGGCGTCCTCGGGTCCCACCGGTGGATCTGGTAGACGTCGACGTAGTCCATGCCCAGCCGCGTCAAGGAGGCATTGATGCCGGACAGGATGTGCTTGCGGGAGAGCCCGCCACCGTTCTCGCCGGGGGTGACGGGCATGAAGACCTTGGTGGCCACCACCATCTCGTCCCGGGTGAGGAAACGCGACACCAGCCGTCCGGTGGCCACCTCGCTCGCACCACCCGAGTAGGTGTCGGCGGTGTCGAAGAAGGTGATCCCTCCCTCGACCGCGGCCCGCACGATGGGTACGGCGTGATCCTCGTCCAGGACCCACGGC
Organism: Acidimicrobiales bacterium; assembly: GCA_052143895.1. Classification (GTDB taxonomy): domain Bacteria; phylum Actinomycetota; class Acidimicrobiia; order Acidimicrobiales; family RAAP-2; genus Bog-756. The sequence continues at coordinate 34,236 of JBKQRT010000320.1, forward strand.
CGCTCGCTGTCGTTGCCGTAGCTCATCATGCCGAGGCAGATCCGGGACACCCGAAGACCGGTGTCGCCGAGGTTGACGTAGCGCATGATGGCCTCCCGCTCGCCGTGTGGTTCATCCGACGCTACCGGGCTGGCCGGGTGCCGGCGGGTCCTGCCCTCGGCCCCGGTACGGCGCGTCCCCGCTCCTCCCGGGGCGGTGACCCAGGCGTCGCTCCCGCGGATCCATGTGCTGACCAGGGGATCGGGTCGTAGCTGCCGTTCTCAGGAAACTCACAGCTGACTATCGACCGGCGTACATCTTCACTGGCTTGACTGAGCATCGCCGATCACCAGGTCGGACGACGCCGACGCCGACGCCGATCCGGCGACGGTGAGGACACGGCGCCGGCCACGGGAAGCGAGCGAGGTGCAGGTGGGAGTAGCGCGCAGGGCATGGTTCGCACGCAGGCGGACGATCGTCGGCGCCGTCATCGTGCTCCTCGTGGCCGCCGGCGTCGGCACCTGGTACGCGACCAAGGGCTCGGCGGCCACGCCGGCCGTCACCACCACCACCACCGTGCAGACGGTCTCGACCGGCACGATCACCCAGACGGTGGCGTCCACAGGCACCGTCGAGCCTGCCCAGCAGGCCGACCTCAACTTCGTCGTCGCCGGTCGGGTGACCGGCGTCGACGTCACCGCCGGCGAGACGGTTACCGCCGGCCAGGTGCTGGCCTCCGTCGACGACACATCGCTGCAGGCGTCCCTGGCCGAAGCCCAGGCCACCCTGGCCAACGACCAGGCGCAGCTGGCGTCGGACCAGAGCGCCAACGCCTCGGCCGCCCAGATCGCCCTGGACGATGCCAACATCGCCTCGGCCCAGACCGGGGTCACCACCGCGCAGACCAACCTGGACGACGCCAACCTGGTGTCGACCATCGCCGGAACGGTGGCCTCGGTGGACCTGACCGTCGGCCAGCAGGTCTCCGCCTCGAGCTCCTCGTCGTCCTCGGGCGCCGGGTCTGGTTCGTCGTCGGGCGGAACGGGTGCCTCGTCTGGTACCTCGTCGGGCGCCGGTTCGTTCAGTTCGGGCTCGGGAGCCTCGTCGTCCAGCGGCACGTCGTCGAGCGCGTCGTCGGCCCAGATCGTGGTGATCTCGACAGGCTCCTACATCGTCAACACCACCGTGGACAGCGCCGACGTCTCGCAGGTCCTGGTGGGTGACCAGGCGACGCTCACCGTGTCGGGCTCCAGCTCGGACATCTACGGCACGGTGGGCTCGATCGGACTGGTCGCCTCCACCAGTTCGAACGTGTCGACCTTCCCGGTGGTCATCGACGTGACCGGCAGCCCGTCGGGGATCTTCGGCGGGACGAGCGTCAACGTCTCCATCATCACCAAGGAGCTCCAGGACGTCATCGTGGTCCCGACGACGGCGATCACCTACTCCGGCAGCAATACCACGGTGACCCTCGACTCCGACGGCAAGAAGGTCGTCCAGAACGTGTCCATCGGCACCGCCTCGGGCGGCGAGACCCAGATCACCGGCGGCTTGGCCGTGGGGGACAAGATCTATGTGACCGAGATCTCGTTCCACGGGCTGACTGGCGGCAGCGGACGCAGCGGGCTGTTCGGCGGCTCCGGCGGCGGGGGCTTCTCCGGCGGCGCCGGCTTCTCCGGCGGCGGGGGCTTCTCCGGCGGTGCCGGGGGAGGCTTCGGCGGATGACGGCCGGCCACCGCCACGGCGGCGTTGGCGACGCGCGGCCCCTCGAGGACACCGCCGAGGTGTGGTTCGAGGACACCACCTCGCACCCGGCGATCCGCTACCCGGTCATCGACGTCCGGAACGTCACGAAGACCTACCGGAACGGCACCCTGGAGGTCGAGGCCGTACGCGGCGTGTCCTTCGAGATCACCGACGGGGAGTACGTGGCCGTCATGGGTCCGTCCGGTTCCGGAAAGTCGACGCTCATGCACATCCTCGGGTGCCTGGACGTGCCGTCGTCGGGGACGTACCTTCTGGCTGGCGAGGACGTGAGCGCCATGTCCGAGGAGGAGCTGGCCCACGTCCGCAACCGGCGGATCGGCTTCGTCTTCCAGCAGTTCAACCTGTTGGCCACCTTGTCGGCGTGGCGGAACGTGGAGCTCCCCCTCGTCTACGCCGGGGTCGAGCGGACGGAGCGGAGGCGCCGGTCGATGGAGGCGCTGGCCCGGGTCGGGCTCGAGTCCCGGGTGGACCACCGTCCCGGTGAGCTGTCCGGCGGCCAGCAGCAGCGGGTGGCCGTGGCCCGCGCCCTGGTCACGGATCCCGCCCTCATCCTGGCCGACGAGCCGACCGGCAACCTGGACACCGTGTCGGCTCGGGACGTCCTCTCCCTCTTCGACGAGCTGCACCGGAGCGGCCGGACCGTCGTGCTCATCACCCACGAGTCGGAGGTGGCCGACGCGGCCGAGCGGACGCTCCGGCTCCTCGATGGTCGGATCGTGGAGTCCGAGCCGGTCGGCAGTGGGACCGGTGGCCGATGAACGCGCTCGAGACGTTCCGCACCGGGCTCGAGGCCGTCGTCTCGCACCGGCTCCGCTCCGCGCTCACCGTGCTCGGCATCATGATCGGGATCACCGCGGTGATCCTCACCGTCGGCCTGGGCGAGGGTGCCCAGCAGCAGGTCGGGTCGGAGATCTCCGCCCTCGGCTCCAACCTCCTGACTGTGTCGCCCGGCAGCACCACCTCGAGCTCGGGGATCCGGGGCGGGTTCGGGAGCGCGTCCACCCTCACCGTCGGCAACGCCGACGCGTTGTCGTCAAAGATGGTGGCCCCGGACATCAACGCCGTGGCCCCGGTCATCACCGAGTCCGAGAGCCTGGTGGTCGGTACGACCAACTGGACGACCACCGTGGTGGGGACCGACCCCTCCTGGCTCACCGTCCGCGGTCGGACCATGACCGAAGGCCGCTTCATCGCTCCGCACGACCTGGCCACCCGGGCCAACGTCGTCGTCCTCGGGTCCACTACCGCCGAGGAGCTGTTCGGCTTCCGCGACCCGGTCGGGCAGACGGTCGACATCGCCGGTCTCCCGATGTCGGTCATCGGCGTGCTCAACACCGTCGGGTCCTCGTCGAGCTCGTCGACGACCTCGGATCCCGACGACCAGGCCGTCCTGCCCCTGACCACCGCCTCGGTCGAGCTGTTCGGCGGGGCGAGCCGCAACACGGTCAGCCAGATCCTCATCCAGGCCACCTCGGGCGCGACCCTGTCGGCGGCCTACCAGGAGGCCGACACCGAGCTGCTCGCCCTCCACAAGACCACCACCGCCGCAGCCGCCGACTTCACCATCGAGAGCGAGCAGCAGGTGCTCAGCACGGCCACGTCGGTGGACAAGACGCTGACCGTGCTCCTCGGCGGAGTGGCCGGGATCTCGCTGCTCGTCGGCGGGATCGGGGTCATGAACATCATGCTGGTCTCGGTCACCGAGCGGATCCGGGAGATCGGACTCCGCAAGGCGCTCGGTGCCACGCCGCGGATCATCCGCCGGCAGTTCCTCGTCGAGGCGTCCGTCCTCGGGACCGTCGGTGGCGTCCTCGGTGCCGCCCTGGGGCTCATCGGGGCGGTGGTCCTCCCGCACTTCATCTCCGACCCGATCGCCATCTCGCCGGTGGCGACCGTCGGCGCCATCGCCATCGCCGTGGCCATCGGGATCGCCTTCGGCGTCTACCCGGCCAGCAGGGCGGCCCGCCTCGCGCCCATCGACGCACTGCGGAGCGAATGACCCATGACCAACGCCGCGAACCAGCCCTTCAGACCCCCTCCCCACGACAAGGAAAGAACCATGCACAACCCGACCACAGCTTCGACATCTTCAGCGCCGCGCCGCACCCGTCTCCGCTCGCGGACGTCGCCGTCGGTCCGACGGGTCGTCGCCCTGACCGCGCTCGGCATCGCCGCGGTGACGCTGGCCGCCTGCGGCTCGTCGTCCTCGGCCTCCACCACCTCGTCCTCCCCGTCGGGCACCAGACCCGCCGGCTCCGGGAGCGGGAGCACCCACCAGATCCCGGGCACGTCGGGCACCATCGCCGCCATCACCGGGACGTCCTTCGAGGTGCAGAACCCGACGACGGGTCAGACGACGGTGAGCTACACCCCGACAACCACGTTCCGCCAGACGGTGACCACCACGGCGTCGGCGGTCACTGTCGGATCGTGCCTCTCGGCCTTCGGGAAGCCCACCTCGACCTCGTCCTCCGGTTCGGACGCCTTCGGCGGGCCCGTCACGGCGACGACCGTGACCATCACCCAGCCGACTTCGGGAAGCTGCACGGGCGGAATCGGCGGCTTCGGCGGCCGCCCCGGCGGATTCCCGGGCGGCGGCTCGGCCTCGGCTGAGGGAGGCTCCGGCTTCCATCCGCCGAGCGGCGTTACCCACCGCTTCGGCAACGGGCAGTTCGGCGCCGCCTCCGGGATGGTGACCGCGGTCACCGGCTCGTCGGTCACCGTCAACGAGACGAATCCCCAGACCCAGAAGACCACCAGCGTCGTAGTGACCCTCACCGGCTCGACCACGTTCGAGTCCACCGGCCCGGCCACCTCGTCCGCCCTGGCCACCGGGCAGTGTGCCCGTGCCGTCGGGCCGGCCGGCACGACCGGTGCGGTGACCGCCACGTCGATCACCGTGTCCCAACCGGTCAACGGCTCGTGCACCGGCGGGTTCGGCGGGTTCCGTGGCGGTGCCGGCGGCCCCGGTGGAGCGGCCGGAGGGTCGACAGCCGGTGCCTGACCCGGGCGACGCCGGGGAGGGCCTGGCAGGTGCGCCCGACCAGGGCCCGGCCGACGGCTCCGCCGTCCGGTCCGGTCGGTCGGCAGCGGTCGGCGCCCCGGCGGCGTCGGGATGGCGCTCGCCGTTCCGCCTGGTGACGGTCGTGGTCGTGGTGGCGGCGGCCGTGGTCGCCTGGCAGCTGACCCGGGGCTCGGCACCGGTCTTCCGCACCGCGGTGGTGTCCACCGGGTCGACGGAGGCCACCCTCGACTCGGTCGGGACCATCACCCCGGTGAACCAGGCCGACCTCAGCTTCGACGTGTCGGGCACCGTCGAGTCGGTCGGCGTCTCGTTGGGTCAGCAGGTGACGGCCGGGCAGGTCCTGGCGTCGCTGGACACGACGCCCCTGACCAACGCGGTGATCTCCGCCCAGGCCAGCCTGGCGTCGGCCCAGGCCAGGCTGGCCGAGGACGAGGCCAGCCAGACGGCCTCGTCGACGACCACCGCCGCCGTCACGCCGGCCAAGGCCACCACGACCACGACCATCGAACCGTCGACCCCCAGCGGCGGGGCGTCCGATCAGGAGATCTCCGGCCTGCAGGCCACGCTCGTCGCCGACCAGACGCAGGAGGACGCCGACTCCGGCCACGCCGGGGCGGCGCTGAAGGTGGCCACTGCGGTCTGCTCGTCGCGGTCCACCCCGGAGGCGACAACGAACCCGACGAGCGGACCGGACTTCGAGCCGCCCTCGTCGACCACCACCACCCTGCCGGCCGGTGGAGCGCCGTCGTGCGCCCAGGCCCTGGCCCAGGCGTCGACGGAGCAGGCAGCGGTGGCAGCCGACATCAAGAAGGTGGACAGGGACGAGGCGTCGCTCAATGCAGCGCTCGAATCGGGCTCGGGATCGGGTTCGACGACGTCGGGCGGGCACCCACCCGGTGGCGGCACGGGAAGCTCGGGCTACCCGGGGGGGACCGGCACCGGCAACACCGCTGTCACGACCACCACCACGAAGCCGGCGTCGACCACGAGCGCCTCCGCTCCGTCCGTGAACAGCAGCGGCTCGACCGGCTCATCTGGCTCGACCGGCTCGTACTCGGGCGGTTCGGGCAGCGGCGCGGCGAACGTCGTCACCGCCCAGAAGCTGGCGCTCGACCAGGCGTCCATCGACACGGCCCAGGCCGACCTCTCCGACGCCCAGCAGGCGGTCGGCGACGCCGACCTGGTGAGCACCATCTCCGGCACGGTCGGATGGGTCTCCATCACCCCAGGCGCCACCGAATCGGCGGCTTCGGCAACCAGCGCCCCGCAGATCGTGGTGATCGGCTCCGGCTCCACCTACCAGGCCGTGACCGACGTGCCGGTGGCGGACGTCGGAGCGGTGGCGATCGACCAGAACGCGGTGGTGACCCCGGACTCGACCAGCACCGAGCTGTCCGGCAGCGTGACGGCCGTCGGGGTGCTGCCGGACACCACCACCTCGTCGACGACCTACCCGGTCACCGTCACCATGACCTCGCCGGACCTCGGGCTCTACTCGGGCGCGTCCGCCGAGGTCTCGATCGCCACCCAGCGCGCGGTCAACGTCATCACCGTGCCGACGTCGGCCATCCGCGCGGTCGGCACCGACCACCTGGTGACCGAAGTCGACGGTACGACGACGAAGGAGGTGCGGGTCACCGTGGGCACGGTGGGTGACGTCCTCACCCAGATCACCTCCGGGCTGTCCAAAGGCGACGTCGTGTCGCTCGCCGACCTGCAGGCTCCGGTGCCCACCGCGTCCACCCCGACGACCCGATTCGGCGGGGCGGGCGGGTTCGGCGGGGCGGGCGGGTTCGGAGGGGCGGGCGGGATCGGCGGGACGGGGGGGATCGGAGGGGCCGGCGGGGGCAGATTCGGCTGACCGTCCCCAGGAGATAGCGTCACGCGGATGATCGACGACGTCCTCGTGGCAGAAGCTGTCCACGATACCGGGGTGCGCAGGCTGCAGCACGCCTACGCGGACGTGGTCAACCGGCGGGCCTGGAGCGAGCTCGGCGCGCTGTTCGTCGCCGAGGCACCGGTGGTCATCGACCGGCGCTCGGGTGATCCCCTGCGGCTGATCGGCGGCGCGGCGGTGGGGGAGTTCATCGGCGCGGCGGTGGCGCGGTTCGAGTTCGTCATCCTCAACGCCCACATCGCCTTCCCCGCCGGGCCGGCGGCGGGCACGGCGGTGGCCCGGCTCTTCATGTGCGAGCTCCGCCAGGACCGCGACTCGGGTCGCTGGACCAACGCCTTCGGCCTCTACCACGATCGCTACGCCTTCGGGTCCGGTCGCTGGAGGTTCGCCGAGCGCCGGTACCACTCGTTGGCCCGGCACGGCCGTGAGCTGGAGACGTTCCCCTTCCCGTCGGCGCCCGGCATCGCCGTACCCGGGGCCGGCGCCTGAGGGCAGAGCCGACGCCAGGGCAGGCTCGCGTCCGGGCGGATCGTCCCGGACGGCCCGCCGACATGGGAGCATCGTGTCCATGCCTCTGTTGGTGGTCCGACATGCGCCCGCCGGCAGGCGGAGCGCCTATGCGGGTGATGACCGGGTGCGGCCGCTCTCGCCGCGCGGACGGGCGCGTGCCGCCGAGCTGGTGCCCCTGCTGAGGCACTACCGCCCGCAACGCGTCCTCTCCAGCCCCTTCGTCCGCTGCTACGAGACGGTGCAGCCGCTGGCCGTCACCCTCGGCCTTCCGGTGGAATCGGTCGACGAGCTGGCCGAAGGGCACGGGGCCGACGCGGTCCGGCTCGTGCACCGGATGGCCGGGGAGTCGGCCATCCTGTGCACCCACGGCGACGTCGCCCTCGAGCTCCTCGAGGCGCTGGCCCCCGGCTCCGATGACGGGTCCAAGGCTCCGCTGCGCCTGCAGAAAGGGGACGTCTGGGTCGTCCAGTCGGTCGGCGACGAGCTGGCCATCGTCGACCGCCTCGGGCGGGCCGGGGGTCGGGCTCGGAAGCCGGCGAAGGGTGCCTGACCGGTACGCTCGTGGCGCCATGACCGCCCACGACCGGTTCGATCCGGACTCCGTCGACACGTTCCGGGTGGTGGGCCGGTCCTTCGATGCGGCCTCGAGGACCGTCTCCCTCGAGTACGGCCTGGGCGACTCGATCCCGTTCCTCGAGACCGTCACCTTCGAGACGCCCACCACCGGCGCCGTCGACACCGATGCGCCCGGATTCCAGCGGGCACTCCTCCACCTCCACATCGCCGCCGGGACCAGTTACTACAAGGCGGCGGCGCCCCCGCTCGTCTCGGTCGAGGGGGAGGCGTTGGACCCCGCCGAGGAGGAGTTCCACCGGCACCTCTACGACGACGGGCTGCGCGAGTTCGCGGTGGCCAACGGTCGGCCCGTCCCCCGGTCGGTGTCGGTGCACCCGGAGCACGGCCGGGAGCGGCGACCCCCGATGGCCGGCACCGACCGACCCGGCGGGCTGCTCGTGCCCATCGGTGGCGGCAAGGACTCGATGGTGCTCATCGAAGCGGTCCGGCACCTCCGACCGACGTTGTTCGCCGTCAACCCGCATCCCCTCGTCCTGGAACTGGCGGACCGGACCGGTCTCGACCTTGTGGTCGTGCGACGGACGCTCTCGCCCCGGCTGGCCGAGCTCAACCGGTCGGGTGCGCTCAACGGCCACGTGCCCATCACCGCCATCATCTCGCTCATCGCCGTCGTCGGCAGCTTCCTCTACGGCTACGACGCCATCGCCATGGCGGTCGAGCGCTCGGCGAGCGAGGAGACCGTGCTGGTCGGCGGTGTCCCGGTGAACCACCAGTACTCCAAGAGCCTCGAGTTCGAGCACCTGCTGGGGAACCTCGTGCACGGCTCGGTGGATCCCGCCTTGTCCTACGGATCGGCACTGCGGCCCTACTCGGAGCTGTCCATCGCCCGTGCCTTCTCCACGCTGGGCAGCTACCACGACGGGTTCTGCAGTTGCAACACGGCGTTCCGTCAGTCCGCGGCGCCGGGCGACCGTTGGTGCGGCGCCTGCCCGAAGTGCCGGTTCGTGGGGCTGATGCTGGCTCCATTCCTCTCGCCCGAGGCGGTGACCGCCATCATCGGTCGCGACATGTTCGACGAGCCGGACCAGATCGCCGGCTTCGCCGCCTTGATGAGCCACGCGGACAAGCCGTTCGAATGCGTGGGCGAGCGCCGCGAGTCCGCCGCTGCCATGCGGCTCCTCTCCGGCCAGCCCGGGTGGCGGGACAAGGTGGTGGTGGCCGCCCTGGGCGCTGCGGCGCGTGCCATGGTCACCGGAGACGACATCCAGGGCCTCCTGACCCCCGATCCCCGGCTCGCCTTCGACCGGCCGGACGTGGCCCGGGCGGTGGACAGCCTCCTGTCGGCGGTGCCGTGACGCTCGACGAGCTGTGCGCCCGGCGGGTGGCCGTGTGGGGACTGGGTCGCGAGGGTCTGGCGGTGGCCCGGCTGCTCGGCGCACGCGGCGTGACGCCACTCTGCATCGACGACCGGCCGGCGGCGGTCGGGGCCCGGCCCGGCGGCGACGCCGACCTCCGGGTGGTCGCACCCGGATCGGTGGACTGGACCGACCTCGACGTGGTGGTGCGCTCGCCCGGGGTCAGCCGGTACCGTCCCGAGCTCGAGACCGCCCGGGCCCGCGGGGTGTGCGTGACGACGGCCATGGCGGTGTGGTTCGAGGACTTCGCCGGAGCCCACGTGGTGGCCGTCACCGGTACGAAGGGGAAGAGCACCACGGCGACCCTGGCCGCGTCCATCCTCCGCGCCGAGGGACTGGCCACCGAGCTCATCGGCAACATCGGGGTCCCCGTAACCGACACCTACGGCCGGCCTCCGGCCGACGCCTACGTCGTCGAGGTGTCCTCCTACCAGGCGGCGGACGTCACGGTGACCCCGGGGGTGTGCGTGCTGACCAGCCTGGCGCCCGACCATCTCGACTGGCACGGGTCCGTCGAGACCTACTACCGCGACAAGCTGCACCTGATCGAGGCCGGCCCCCCGGGCGCACTGGGCGTCAACGCCGGGTCCGACGAGGCGGTGCGACGCACGGGCGGTCATCCCGACAGGACGCTGTTCGGGCCGGAGGGCCGGGTCCGGGTCGGGCAGGACCGGGTGGTGACGGTCGACGGGACGCCGCTGGCCGACGCCTCCGGGCTCCGGGTCCCGGGGGTCCACAACCTGTGGAACCTGTGCGGAGCGGTCACCGGCGCCCTGCTCCTGCGCGGCCGTCCGCCGTCGGACCGGGCCGTGGCGGCGGCGATCGACGGCTTCGACGGCCTTCCCTCCCGCTGCCACACGCTCGGCGACCGCCACAGCCGCACCTTCGTGGACGACGCCCTGGCCTCCAACCCGTACGCCGCCGCCGCCTCGGTCCGGGCATTCCCCGGCCGCGAGCTCACGGTCATCCTGGGCGGCGCCGACCGGGGCGTGGACGCCACGGAGCTGGTGGAGGCCCTGGCGAGCCGGACGCCGACGCCCCGGGTGGTCGTCCTCACCCCGGACCCCGCCGGTCTGGCCGACGCGTTGACCGTTCCGGCGGGCAGCAGGCCCGCGACGGATGGCGTGACGGTGCAGACGGCCCCGGACCTGGCCGGCGCGGTCGCCGCCGCGCTGGCCGTGACTCCGGCCGGCGGGGTGGTCCTCTTCTCGCCGGGGGCCCCGACGCCCGAGGGCGGCGGTGGGTTCGGCGAGCGGAGCCGCCAGTTCGCGGCAGCGGCCGGCTTCGCCGGGCCCGGTGCGGACGCGGGCACGGATTGACACGGGTGTCCGGCGGCGGCAACCGTAGGGGTCGACGGGAAGGACGGCCGTGACCTCGATCACCATCGTCAACGAGAGGGCCCGGGTGGTCGAGGCGACGCCCGCGCCCGACAGCGGGACCTACCTGGTCGACGCCGGCAGCCTGCCGGCCGTGCTCGGGTGGGAGCTGAAGGCGAGCGGCCTGTGCCGCGACTCGACCTGCGTCCCGGTGGCCGACACCGACGGACTGCGGGTGGGGGACCGGGTCGACCTGGTCGCGGTGGCGGGTGCGGTCGGCCAGCCGGTGGTCGTCGATCTCGAGGCCGGACTGGTGGCCGTGGCGCTGCCCGCGGAGCCGAGGCGGCGGGCCCTCGAGGACCTGCGGGCGCCGGCGTTCGAGCTCCCCGACCTCGAGGAGACGCCGCACCGCCTGGACGAGTGGTCGGGGAAGAAGGAAGCTGCTGGTCACCTTCTCGAGCTGGTGCGGCTGCCGGTACGACCTGCCCGGGTGGCAGGCCCTCCACGACGAGCTGTCCCCCGAGGACTTCACGGTCATCGCCGTCGCCATCGACCACGCCGCCGCCGACGTGGCGCCGTTCGCCGAGGGGATGACCATACCCGTCCTCTACGATCCCCACCACCTGCTGACCGAGCTCTACGCCATCTCCAACGTGCCGACCGTGGTCTGGATCGACGAGGACGACCGGATCGTCCGACCCAACGGGACGGCCTTCGGCACGGATGTCTTCCGGGATTTCACCGGGGTGGCGGCTGCGCCCCATCTCGAAGAGATCCGGCGGTGGGTGCTGGAGGGCGTCGTCCCGGTGGACGAGGACGAGGCCCGTGGGGCAGTGGGCGATCTCTCCGAGGACGAGGTGCTCGCACGCCTGCACTTCCGGGTGGCGGCCGAGGCACGTCGCCGAGGGGATCAGGATGCGGTGCGACGGCACGTGACCCGGGCCTCGGCGCTGGCCCCCGACGACCTGACCGTCTGGCGGGCGGCCATGCCGTTGGTGGGCGAGGACCCGTTCGGCGACGCCTTCCTCGCCCGTTACGAGGCGTGGAAGGAGCGGGGCAGCCCCTTCCACGGCCTGCCGGCGGTCGAGGGCACCGGACCGGTAGCCTGACCGGCGCGGTCGGCGCCGCTGGCACGGTCGGCGCCGCTGGCACGGTCGGCGCGGTCGGACGCGGCGCCAGGGCCGACCAGCCTAGAGCATCTTCCGGGCGTGGGCCCTCACGAACTCGAGGATCTCGATGTGCTTGGCCGTGTCCATCTGCATGAGCTTGACCAACAGGTGCCAGAGCGTGCTCTCCTTCACGTCCTGGAGGTGGGCGGCCAGGAGCCGGAGCTCCTTGGCATCGGCATGCTCCCGTTCGAGCAGCGCCTCGGTGAGCTCGACCACGCGTGCCGTGTCCGGCCCCCAGTGGTCCAGCCGGGGCACGGCCGGTTCCTCCGCCCGCAGCTCGGCGTCGGATCTGAGTGCCGAGGCCAGCTCGACGAAGAGGCGGTGGTGGCGGACCTCGTCCTCCTCGATCAACGCGGTCAGATACTGGAAGGCGTGCGACCCCGAGCTGGCGGCGGCCTCCTCGTACTGGGTCAGGAGGTCGCGCTCGCCCTCCTCGTGCGACGTGAGGTGGGCAAGGAGTTCCGCCTCCCACACGCTCGCACCGACAAGCTCCATCCCCATGCATCCTCCTCGGTCCGTCTCCCGGGGATCCTCGCACCGTCTCCCCGCATCCGCACAGGGCCATTGGTCCCGAACAGGAGGGCGGTGGGCCCCACCGATAGATCCTATTGTTCTCCTGGCGCCGGAAGTGGCGTCGGCACCCGCAGGGGAGGGGAGGCAGCATGCAGGTCCGGATTGACGTCGACAGGTGCACCGGCCACGGGAGGTGCTACACCCTGGCGCCGTCGGTGTTCGGCTGCGACGACAGCGGGTTCGGCGAGGTGCTCGACGCCGGCGAGCTCGACCCTGACCTCGTCCGGCAGGCGGAGCTGGCGGCAGCGAACTGTCCCGAGGACGCCATCGTCCTCTCCGACCCGCCCCCGACCGTCTGACGCACCCCGTCAGACCGCTCGCGGCTCCCTCGGCAGCCCCAGTCCGAGCTCGCCGACGATGTTGAGGTTGATTTCGGTGGTGCCACCAGCGATTGTGGACTGGCGCGCCGCCACGAGGTAGTAGCCCCAGGGGCCGGCGGTCGACCCCTCGCCCAGGACGTCGACGGCCAGAGCGGCCAACCGCTGCTCGGCCCGCCCCCATGCCAGCTTGGTCATGCTCCCGGCGGCCCCGGTGGGCTGGCCGTCGCGCAGTTGGGCCAGCGAGCGGTCGGTCATCCACCGCATGCAGGCGATGTCGGCGTAGACACCGGCGACCCGGTCGCGGATCTTCGGGTCGGAAAGGGCGTCGGCCGCGGCGGGCTCACGAAGCAGCTGCTCGAGTTTGCGAGACAGGCTGAGATGGAGGCGGGCCACGCCCGCCCGCTCGAAGCTCAGGGTGGTCATTGCCACCTGCCACCCCTGGTGGAGCGGGCCGAGCAGCGACGACAGCGGCACCCGGGCGTCGGTGAAGAAGAGCTCGCTGAAGGGCTGCTCACCGGTGATGGTGCGGAGCGGCCTGGCCTCGATGCCCGGTGCACGGAGGTCGACCAACAGGCAACTGATGCCCTTGTGCTTGGGCACCGAGGGGTCGGTCCGCACGTAGAGCTGGCACCAGTCGGCCACGTGCCCGAGACTGTTCCACGTCTTTTGGCCGTTGATGACGAACTCGTCGCCGTCGACCACGGCGCTGGTGCGCAGCGACGCCAGGTCCGACCCGGCATCGGGTTCGGACATCCCCTGCGACCAGATCTCGTCGCCGCGGAGCATGGGGCGCAGGAACCGGTCCTGCTGTTCGGCCGTGCCGTAGGCCATGATCGCGGGAGCGATGTTGGAGACGCCGATCACGTTGATCGGGCCCGGCGCCGACGCCGCGCTCATCTCCTCGAGGTAGGCGAGCTGCTCGTCGATGCCGGCACCCCGTCCGCCGTGCTCGACGGGCCACGCCGGGGCCGCCCAGCCGGCGTCGGCCAGGCGGTGGTTCCAATGGCGCAGGACCTCGAGGTTCTCCTCGTCGGGTGGGTGCTGGGCCGACTGCCGTAGGTCGGGCGTGAGCTCGGCCGACAGCCAGGCGCGCAGCGATTTGCGGAGCTCCTCGGCCGCTCCGGAGCCGGGGACGTGGCGCGCCGGCGGGGCGGTGGCCACGGACGGATCGGTGTCGGACATGGCGGTCGAGCTCCTCGGGGCGGGGCGGGGCGCGGCCGGGCTCGTGGATCGTGCCTGCGAGGACCGCCCCCGTCGCTGTCAGCGTAGCCACGGGGTGGCGCCCGGGACCAGGTGGGCCCGGGTCGGCCACCGCGACGGCGGACGCTCTTGCGGTACGGTCACAGCTGTCCCGCCCACCAGCCACCGGAGGCGCTCCATGCCGGAACTCGAGGACCTGCTCGCCGTGCTCGACCTGGAGTCGACGGGTGCCGGCACCTGGCGCGGGTCGAGCATCGACTTCGGCGCCGGCTCCGTGGTGTTCGGCGGCCAACTGTTGGCCCAGTCGATCATGTTGGGCGCCACCGTGGACCCGGCCAAGGAGGTCAAGTCGATCCACACCGTGTTCGCCCGGGGGGCCTCGTTGGACGGGCCCCTCGAGTTCGACGTGGACGTGATGCAGAAGGGCCGGTCCTTCGCCAGCGCCTCGGTCACCGCCCGTCAGGGCGACCGGCTGTGCAGCCGCTCACTGGTGCTCCTCCACGCACCCGACCCCGACCTCATCCGCCACCAGCCGCCGTCACCCGCCGGTGCGGACCCGGCGTCCGCCCCCCGCTCCGCGCACTCGAGCGGGTTCTGGGAGGTGCGGGTGGTCGACGGAGTGGACATCGGCGACCCCGACGCCGTCGGTCCCGCCGAGCTCGACGTCTGGACCCGGTTCGTCGACGCCCCGGCCGACCCGACCGTCAACCAGGCGCTGCTGGCCTTCGCCACCGACGGCTTCCTCATCGGGACGGCCATGCGCCCCCACGCCGGGGTCGGCCAGTCCATGGCCCACCGGTCGGTGTCGACCAGCGTCATCACCCACACGCTGACGTTCCACGAGCCGGTGCGCGCCGGTGCGTGGATGCTGCTGTGCCACGAGAGCCCGGCGGCCGGTAGGGGCCGGAGCTACGGGCGGGCCCACGTCTACGGCGAGGACGGGGTGCTCGTGGCCTCGTTCGTCCAGGAGAACATGATCCGGGCCTTCGAGCCGGGCACGGCGCCGGCCCCGGGGACGACGTCGGCCCACTGAGCACCGGAGGGCGCCGGCCCGCGGCCCGGAACGGGACGCTTGGCAGCATGCCAGGGATGCTCTACCGTAGGGCGAATCGCGTTTCCGCGAGGCGGGGACGGGCGCCGGTGCAGGGCGCCTCCCGTGGACCCCGGGTCGGGGCTCCGCCCGATCGTACGGAGAGGTTTCGCCATGGATGACGTACTCGGATATGCCGGCAAGCGGGCGGTCGTCACCGGTGCGGCATCCGGCATGGGGGACGCCACCGCCCGGCTGCTCGGCGAGCTCGGTGCCGAGGTGGTGGGGGTCGACCGCGCCGCCATCGGTGCCCCGGTGGACCAGGCCGTCGAGGTCGACCTCCTCGACCCGGCGGCCATCACCGCCGCCGCCGACGCCATCGGCGGTCAGGTGGACGCCTACTTCAACTGTGCCGGGCTCCCGGGGGCCCCCTTCTCCGACCTCGAGGTGATGCTGGTCAACTTCGTCGGGGGCCGCGAGCTCATCGAGCGGACGGTGCCGAGGATGCCGAGCGGCTCCTCGATTGTCTACGTGGCCTCGGCCGCCGGCATCGGCTGGCAGGCGAACCTCGGGACGTTTACCGAGCTGTTCGCCACCCCCGACTTCGCCACCGGAAAGGCGTGGCTCGAGGCCAACCCCGCACTGTGGGACGGCAACGGGTACGCCACCTCCAAGCAGGCCATCAACGCCTGGACCGCCTGGCGGTCCGTCGGACTGATGAACGATCACGGCATCCGGCTCAACTGCACCAACCCGGGGCCGACGTCGACGGCCATGATGCCCTTCTTCCACGACGCCGTGGGCAAGGACCTGGTGGACGCCGCCCTCGGCCCCGTCGGGCGCTACTCGACGCCCGAGGAGCAGGCATGGGCCATGGTGCTGATCGGGAGCAGCCGGGCGAGCTACGTGGTCGGTGAGACGCTCTATGCCGACGGGGGCTTCTACGGCGCCCTCCAGACGGGGCAGGTCGACTTCTCCCACCTGATGCCCAGCGAGTAGCGCGTCATGGAGCTTCGTCCGAGCGATGAGCAGCAGCAGCTGATCGACGCCTACGCGTCCCTCTACGCCAAGGAGTCGTCGCCCGAGCACGTGCGCGCCGCCGAGCCCCTCGGGTTCGACCACGGCCTCTGGACGCGGCTGGTCGAGATGGGCTCGGTGTCCATGGCCGTCGACGAGGACCACGGCGGATGGGGAGCCTCCATGCTGGACCTCGCCCTCGTCGCCCACGAGCACGGTCGGGCCATCGGTGCCGCCCCGCTGGTCGAGACCCAGGTCGCCGGTCGGCTACTGGCCCGGTCGGACGGTGACGGTGCCCAGGCGCTGCTGCACGACGCGCTGATCGGCGAGCGGCTGGTCGGCGTGGCCCTGCGCCCTACCCGGGACGGCGTGTCCCGGCTGGTGCCCGCCGGAGCCGTCGCCACCGACGTGGTCGTGCTGCACGACGGACGGCTTCTGGCGGTGCCGGTCGGCCCCGACCGGGTCGTCCCCGAGAACGCCGGCTCGATGCCGCTGGCCGACGTGTCACTGTCGGAGGAGACGGTGGCGGCCGGGGTCGTCCTCGCCGACGGACCGGCCGCCGCCGCCGCCCTCGATGCCGCCCTCGACGACTGGCTGGTGCTGACGGCGAGCGCGCTCGCCGGCATCGCCGAGCGTTCGGTCGAGATCGGGGTCGACTACGCCAAGGAGCGCGAGGCGTTCGGACAGAAGATCGGCGGGTTCCAGGCGGTCGGGCATCGGCTGGCCGACTGCGCCACCGCCGCCGCCGGGGCCCAGCTGCTGGCCCGGGAGGCAGCCTGGTCCTTTGCCGAGGAGCCCGCCCGGAGCGCCGAGCTCGCCGCCATGGCCTTTGCCTTTGCCGCCGCCACTGCCCGGGACGCCAGCGACTACGCCCTCCACTTCCATGGTGGCTACGGGTTCATGCTCGAGTACGACATCCAGCTGTACTTCCGGCGGGCGCGGGCCTGGGCCAACGTGGTGATGAGCCCGGCGGCGGCGTGCCGACGGGTGGCCGACCGGCGGTACGGACCGAGGGGGCGGTCGTGATGGACTTCCGGCTCGGCGCGTCGAGCGAGGCACTCCGGGCCGAGGTGCGGGAGTTCCTCGACGAGCACATGACCCCTGGCCTCGAGGAGCAGGTGTACCGGACGGGCGTGTCCCACGACGATGACTTCACCCGGGCCCTCGTCGACCGGGGGTGGGTGGCGCCGGGGTGGCCGGTCGAGTTCGGGGGTCAGGGGTTCGACCCGATTGAGATGCTCGCCATCGGCGAGGAGCTGCGGATGGTCGATGCCCCGACGTACGGCGTCGGCACGACCATGATGGTGGCCAAGGTGCTCCGGGCCGTGGGCACCGAGGCGCAGAAGGCCGAGATCATCCCGCCGGCCCTGAAGGGGGAGATCGTGATCGTCCTCGGGTTCAGTGAACCCGAGGCGGGCTCCGACGTCGCCGCCGCCGCCACCCGGGCGGTCCGGGACGGTGACGAGTGGGTGGTCAACGGGCAGAAGATGTTCACCACCAACGCCCAGATCGGCGACTACGTCTTCCTGCTCACCCGGACCAACACCGACGTGCCCAAGCACGAGGGGCTCACGATGTTCCTCGTGCCCATGGACCAGCCGGGCGTCGAGGTCCAGGCCGTGTACACACTGTCGGGCGAGCGGACCAACATCACCTACTACAACGACGTCCGGGTGTCCGACGCGTGGCGGATCGGCGGGGTCGACGAGGGCTGGGCCACCATGACGGTGGCGCTCACCGCCGAGCACGGCGCCGGGTTCGCCGCCCCCATCGACCGGCTGCTCACCGCGGCCGAGTCGTGGGCCCGCAGCGCGGTGGACGACGATGGCGTTCCCCGGATCGAGGACAGCGAGTTCCGGGAGGCGCTCGGCCGCACGGCGGTGGACCTGGAGGTGGCCAGGCTGCTGCAGCGTCGGGTCGCCTGGATGGCGGAGACCGGCCTGCCACTCGCCACCGAGGGACCGATGTCGAAGCTGTTCAGCTCGGAGGCCCTGAAGGCCCGGGCCCAGGAGCTGGCCGAAGTCGTGGGTCCCGACGCGCTGCGGAGCTACTTCGAGCCGACCGCCCCCGAGCACGGCGTCCTCGAGCATATGCTCCGTTTCGCGCAGGGCACCACCATCTACGGAGGCACCAGCGAGATCCACCGCAACATGATTGCCCAGCGAGGTCTCGGGCTACCCCGGACCCGGTGAGCGATCGGGCGACCGCCCGGTGCCGGTCAGGTCGTCTCCACCGGCACGGCCATGACGCCCGAGAGGCACCAGCGGACCATGTCGTCGGAGGTGACCGCCTCGTCGCTCAGGTGCACGCCGAGGACGCGCATGTCGAGGATCGAGACCTGCGTGTGGATGAGCAGGCTGGCCATGACCGGCACGCTGATGTCGCTCCGGAAGGTCCCGTCAGCCACGCCGGACTCGAGGATCTCGACCACGATGCCGAGGTAGGGCGACATGGTGGCGGCGAACTCGTCCGTGCGCGTGTCGGCCAGGTGCCACTGGAAGAGGACGAGGCCGCGGGAGGCGTCGTCGTCGGTCTCCCGGCTGCCGAACACGGTTGTCAGCAGCGTCTCGAGTTTGGCCACCGGTCCGGCCTCGGCATCGACGAGCGCCCGCACGGCGGCGATGTGGCGCTGCACGGTCTCCTCGAGCACGGCCAGCAACAGATCGTCCTTGGTGGCGAAGTGGTGGTAGAAGGACCGCAGCGACATCCCCGAGCGGTCGACCACCTCCTGCACGGTGAAGTCGGTCTTGCCCGTGGTCCGGAGCAACTCGACGGCCGCGGCGACGAACAGGCTCCCCCGGGAGATGGCCCGCTGGCGTGCTGTCTTCAGCGAGCGCTCGACCGTGCGTTCCTGCCACCGGGTCGTCTCGGAGCTCTCGTCTGTCATGAACGCCTCGGTGGTTGTGACGGGTGCGCCTCGGCACCGGGTCGGGTCCGCCGGCTGCCTCCGGCGTGGAGACCCACCGAGTATAGATGTGCCGCCCAGCGGCCAACGGGGGATGACGCCCGTGGAGAGCGGGGTTCTCGTCTGCGGACAGGAACCGGCGCGCCGGCGGCGGTAGGGTTGCCGTGGGCAGCCTCGGATGTCACGGCAGAGTGGGGGAGGGCGATGAGCTATCGGCTCGGAATCGACGTGGGTGGGACGTTCACGGACTGCGTGCTGCTGCGACCGGACGGATCGGTCGTGCTGGAGAAGGCGCCCACCACGCCCGAGGACCAGAGCATCGGGGTGCTCGCCGGGCTGGACCAGCTGGCTGCGGCCGAAGGGATCACGGTCGAGGGGCTGGCCGGCCAGACCCGGACGATCGTCCACGGGACGACCACCGGGGACAACACCATGATCCAGATGTCGGGGGCGCCCACCGGGTTGCTGGTCACCGAGGGGTTCCGGGACGAGATCGAGTTCCGGCGCTGCTACAAGGAGGAGATCTGGGACCCGGCGTTCCCGCCCCCCGATCCCATCGCCCGGCGGCGGGTCCGGCTCGAGATCCCCGAGCGGATGACCGCCGAGGGCGAGGTCGAGACGCCCCTCGACGAGGAGGCCGTGCGCAAGGCGGTCGCCCGGCTCCGGGCCTTCGGGGTCAGCTCCATCGCGGTCAGCTTCCTCCACTCTTACCTCAACCCGGCCCACGAGCTCCGGGCGGGTGAGCTGATCCTCGAGGAGTACCCAGACGTCGAGATGGTCTCGCTCTCTCACAAGGTGCTGCCCAAGCCGCCCGAGTTCGAGCGCACCTCCACCACCCTGGTCAACGCCTACATCGGTCCGCCCATCGCCCGCTATCTCGGCCGGCTCTCCGATCGCCTGGCCTCGATCGGCTACGGCCACGACCTCCTGGTGGCCACCTCGGCCGGCGGGGTGGCCACCGCCACGGCCGCCAGCCAGCGGGCCGTGGCCACCATCGGTTCGGGGCCGACCGGGGGGGTGACCGCCGCCGCCCAGGCCGCGGCCCGGGCCGGCCTGGGGGACGTGGTCAGCGTGGACATGGGCGGGACCAGCTACGACCTGTGCCTCATCCGGGACGGCCGGCCCGAGGTCAAGATGGACTGGAACTGGCGGCACCGCTACTGCATCGCCATCCCCATGGTCGACATCTCGTCGGTGGGCGCCGGCGGCGGGTCGATCATCTGGGTCGACGACAGCGTGCTCCAGGTGGGCCCCCAGTCGGCTGGCAGCTCGCCCGGACCGGTCTGTTACCGGCGCGGCGGCACGCGGCCGACCATCACCGACGCCGACCTCGTCCTCGGGCGGCTCGAGCCCGGCGGCTTCGCCAACGGCCGGATGGAGCTCGACCTGAAAGGGGCGCGGGCCGCGCTGGCCGAGCTCGGGCTTCC
Source organism: Acidimicrobiales bacterium (assembly GCA_052143895.1). Taxonomy (GTDB): domain Bacteria; phylum Actinomycetota; class Acidimicrobiia; order Acidimicrobiales; family RAAP-2; genus Bog-756. The sequence goes on from JBKQRT010000320.1 coordinate 54,362, forward strand.
GCTGGGCATGGACGCCGAGGAGACCGCCGCCGCCGCCGTGCGCCTGGTCGACGCCCACATGAACGATGCGGTGCGGCGGGTGCTCTCGCTGGCCGGCGCCGACCCGCGGTCGCTCGACCTGGTGGCGTTCGGCGGCATGGGGGCGGTCCACGCCACCACCCAGGCCGCCGCCCTCGGGATGTCCCGGGCCCTCATCCCGCGGGGCGCCGCCGGCCTGTCGGCGCTCGGCCTGCTCACCGCCGACCACGTGATCGACGAGTCACGCGGCTACGTCGTTCCCTGGCAGCAGGCCGACCCGGCCGTGCTGAACCAGCTGGCCGAGGAGCTCCGGACTGTGGCCGTCAACGAGCTTCGGGCGGCGGGCGTGCCCGACGACCGGATCCACCTCAACTGGTCGCTGCTCATGGTGTATCCCGGCCAGACCTTCGACGTGGCCATCCCGGCGGAGGCGCCCACCGACCTCGAGGCGGCGGTCGGCGAATTCCACCGGCGCAACGAGGAAGCGCGGCTCATCGAGGCGCGGGCCCAGGAGCCGGTCCTGCGCGGCATCCGGCTCACCGCCATCGGCGGGGTGGAGAAGATGGCCTCGCTGGCCCTCGAGCCGTCGGACGCCGCGCCGGTCCCCGTCGGGCAGCGCCGCATGTGGTTGGCCGGCGAATGGCTGGACGGTCCCGTGTTCGAGGCCGCCGCCCTCCGTCCCGGGATGTCGGTGGACGGCCCGGCCGTCGTGACCAGTCCGTTCACCACCCTAGTCCTGCGGCCGGGCGACCGCTGCGGGATGACGCCCGACGGCGACCTGCTGGTCGACGTGGCGCCCGAACCCGCCGTGGCGGCCTCGCCCGGCTGATCCCCCGGCGGACCAGTGGAGGGTCAACCGAGCCGGAGGGACCGGCCGATGATCTCCTTCATGATCTCGGTGGTACCGCCGTAGAGGGTGGTGACGCGGGCGTCGACGAACGCCTTGGCGATCGGGTACTCCGACATGTACCCGTAACCCCCGTGGAGCTGGAGGCAGCGGGTGACGGCCCGGCCCTGCAGCTCGGTGCACCACCACTTGGCCATGGCCGCGTCCTCGGCCGTCAGCTCGCCGGCGTTGAGGGCCTCGGTGCAGCGGTCGATGAAGGTCTGGCCCATCTCGACCTCGGTGGCCAGCTCGGCCAGCGTGAACTTGGTGTTCTGGAACGAGCCGACCGGGACGCCGAAGGCGGTGCGCTCCCGCACGTACCCGACCGTCCACTCGAGGGCGGCTCGCGCACCGGCCAGCCCACCGGCGGCGAGCGACAGCCGCTCCTGGGGCAGGTTGCTCATGAGCTGGCCGAAGCCCTCGCCCTCGGCCCCGAGCAGGTTGTCGACCGGGATCCGGCAGTCGGCGAAGAACAGCTCGGCGGTGTCCTGGGCGTGCAGGCCCAGCTTGTCGAGGTTCCTACCACGCTCGAAGCCGGGTGTCCCGCGCTCGACGACGACGAGGCTGATCCCCCGGTGGGCGACGGTCGGGTCGGTCTTGACGGCCACCACCACCAAGTCGGCGTTGATCCCGTTGGTGATGAAGGTCTTGGACCCGTTGAGCACGTAGTCGTCGCCGTCCCGCTCGGCCGTCATGGCGATGGCGGCGAGGTCGGAGCCGGCGGACGGCTCGGTCATGGCGATGGCCAGGATCGACTCGCCGCTGGCGACTCCGGGCAGCCACCGCTTGGCCTGCTCGGGGGTGCAGTACCGGAGGAGGTAGGGCAGGCAGATGTCGTTGTGGAGGGCGAACCCGAGGGCGGCGCCGTTGAGGCCGACCCGGTGGAGCTCCTCGGTGATGACCAGGTTGAACCGGAAGTCGTCGCTCCCCCCGCCGCCCAGCTCGGCGGGGACGGCCATGCCGAGGAAGCCGTGGGCCCCGGCGCGCTCGAACACGACCCGGTCGACGATGCCGGCGGCGTCCCAGGCGGCGGCGTGGGGGACCATGTCGGTCTCGACGAACCGGCGGAAGCTGGAGCGGAACGCCTCGTGTTCGTCGTCCAGCAGGCTACGGCGCATGGTCCTCCTCGGATCGCCCGCCATCATCCGGCGGCGCGGGGTGCGGACCCCGACCGGCACGGTGGGCCTGCACGGCCGTGCAGTCTAGATCCCACATGTGGGCCACTATGCTCTGGCGGTCCGGGCGCGGCCGGTCCGGACGACCGAATACGAGAACGGGGAAACGTGAGCGCAGGGATCCTTTCGTGGGGCGTCTACCTCCCGTACTGGCGCCTCCAGCGGGCCGCCATCGCCGCGACGCTCGGTGTGCCGTCGGGCCGAGGCACGCGGTCGGTCGCCTCCTACGACGAGGACACCACGACCCTGGGCGTCGAGGCGGCCCGCCGGGCGCTGCGTAGCCTGGAGGGCGCACCCCCCGAGGACCTCTTGTTCTCCACCCCCGCGCCTGCGTATCTCGACAAGACCAATGCCACGGCCATCCACGCCGCACTCGAGCTGCCGGAGTGGGCCGGTGCCTACGATCTCGTCGGATCGGTACGCTCGGCGGCCGCTGCCCTCCGTTCGGCCCACGCGTTAGCGGGCGAGCGGCGCACGCTGGCCGTGCTCTCCGACCTGCGGACCGGCCAGGCCGGCGGCCCCGAGGAACGGGACAGCGGCGACGGCGCCACGGCCTTCGTGTTCGGCGACGCGTCCCCGGGTCAGGGGGCGGTGGCCGAGCTGGTCGCGCACGCCGGCACCTCCGCCGAGTTTCTCGACCGCTGGAGGACCCCCGGTGAGACGGACTCCCGGCTGTGGGAGGAGCGCTTCGGCCAGGAGGTGTACGTCCCGCTCGTCGAGGCCGCCTGCTCGGAGGCCTTGAAGCGGGCCGGCGTGATGGCGTCGGACGTCGACCACGTGGTCCTCGCCGGGCTGCACCAGCGGGCGGTGCAGGCCTCGCGGTCGGTGCTCGGGTTCCGCCCGGAGGCCACTTTCGCCGACCGGACACCGTCCCTCGGCAACCTGGGGGCGGCACAGGCGGGGTTGCTGCTGGCCGACGCGCTCGAGCAGGCCGGAGCGGACGCGCTCATTGCCGTGGTCGTGGTGGCCGACGGGGCGGACGTGTTCCTCTTCCGGACCACCGCCGAGCTGGCGGAGGTCCGGGCGGCGCGTGCGGCCGCTGGGCTGGCCACGGTGGACGAGCTCGCGTCCGGTGGTCGCGACGACCTACCCTACGCCCGGTTCCTAACCTGGCGGGGCGAGCTCCGACGCGAGCCGCCCCGTCGCCCCGATCCCGAACGGCCAGGGGCCCCGGCCACGTGGCGGTCCACGCCGTGGAAGGGGGGCTTCGAGGCGAGCGACTGCCGGTCCTGCGGGTTCCGCCACCTGCCGCCGGCCCGGGTGTGCCTGCGCTGTCGGGCCATCGACGAGATGGAGCACGTCCGGATGGCCGACGTCGGTGGCCAGGTGGCCACCTTCACCGTTGACCGTCTGGCATACAGCCTCTCCCCGCCGGTGGTCGGTGCGGTGGTCGACTTCGACGGGGGTGGGCGCTACCGGTGCGAGATGACCGACGTCGATCCAGACGCGGTCGAGATCGGGACCAGGGTCGAGATGACCTTCCGGCGCCTCTACACCGCGAAGGGCGTGCACAACTATTTCTGGAAGGCCAGGCCGGTGGAGCGCCGTCCGGCCGTCGACGTGGGAGGTGACGGGTCGTGAGCAGCAACGGCATCCGCGACAGGGTGGCGATCGTCGGCATGGGGTGCACCCGGTTCGGCGAGCGCTGGGACAAGGGCGTCGACGACCTGTTGATCGATGCCGCCAAGGACACCATCGCCTCGGCTGGCGTCTCGCTCGACGACATCGACGCGTTCTGGCTGGGGACGATGGCGTCCGGGGTGTCCGGGGTGACGCTGTCGAAGCCGCTCAAGATCGACTACAAGCCGGTCTCGAGGCTGGAGAACTTCTGTGCCACTGGCTCGGAGGCGTTCCGGAACGCCTGCTACGCGGTGGCGTCGGGTGCCTACGACCTCGCCATGGCCATCGGTGTGGAGAAGCTGAAGGACTCGGGGTACTCCGGACTCACCGGGGTGCGGCCCGTCGGGGACGGGACCGACGCCGCCCTGTCCTCGCCCGCCGCCTTCTCGTTCGTCGCCCCTGCCTACGCCAACCGTTACGGCGTCCACCCGGACGAGATGAAGCAGGTGATGAGCCGCATCGCCTGGAAGAACCACGCCAACGGCGCGGTGAACCCCCGGGCCCAGTTCCGCAAGGAGGTGTCGATGGAGTCGATCACCAAGTCGCCGCTGGTGGCCGGCCAGCTCGGGGTGTTCGACTGCAGCGGGGTCAGCGACGGGTCAGCGGCGGCGATCATCTGCCGGGCCGAGGACGCCCACCGCTACACGGACCACCCCCTGTACGTGAAGGCGCTGAGTTTCGTAGCCGGGCCCGGGGGCGGCGCCATCGACCCGGACTACGACTACACCACGTTCCCCGAGGTCGTGCGCTCGGCCGAGGACGCCTACCGGCAGGCCGGGATCAGCGATCCGAGGGCGTCGTTGGCCCTGGCCGAGGTCCACGACTGCTTCACGCCTACCGAGCTGGTCCTGATGGAGGATCTCGGCTTCTCCGAGCGGGGGCTCGGCTGGAAGGATGTGCTGGCCGGCGCCTTCGACCGCGACGGCGAGCTCCCGGTGAACCCGGATGGGGGGCTGAAGAGCTTCGGCCACCCGATCGGTGCGTCCGGGCTGCGCATGCTGTTCGAGTGCTGGCTGCAGCTCCGCGGGGAAGCGCCGCCCGAACGGACGATCCGCTCCGTGGCGGAGGGCAGGAAGCTCGGGCTCACCCACAACCTGGGCGGCGCACCGGGCGAGTGCGTCAGTTTCGTGTCGATCGTGGGCACCGAGCCCTCGGCCTGAACGGTCCCGACCGATGGCTCCGGCCCGCGGTCAGACCGGGACGGCGACCCCCATCAGTCCGGCAAGGTTCCCGCCCATGATCTTGCGCACGACGTCGTCGGGCATGCCCTTGAGCTCGTCGACGTAGCTGATCGGGTCCTTCATCCCTTCGGGATGGGGATAGTCACTGCCGAACAGGACGTGGTCGGCACCCACCAGGTCCACCAGCGTCCCGAGGTTGTCCTCCCAGAACGGGTTGACGTAGACGTTGCGGAGGAAGGCGGTCACCGGGTCCTCCGGAAACTGGTGGGGCATCTTCTCATACACGTCACCGAGGTCGTGGAGCAGGTGCCCGACCCAGTTGGCGCCGTTCTCGACGGCGGCCACCTTGAGGTTGGGGAACCGGGTGAACGCACCGTGGCAGACCATGGCGGTCATGGTGTCGGCGATCGGGCGCTTCCCCTGGGAGATCATCCGGAAAGCCGACGGCTGGAAGGGCAGGAACTCGGAGCTCTCCTCCCACCAGTTGGCGATCTGGTTGTAGCCGCTGTCCGATGCGTGCATCCCCACCAGCACGCCGGCCTCCTCGATGCGGGACCAGATCGGGTCGAACTCCGGCAGACCCGGCGAGCGGGTACCGCGCAGACCGGGGACGGGAGCGGGCCGGATCAGCACGCACCGTGCGCCCCGCTCGAGCACCCACTCGAGCTCGGCGAGGGCTTGGTCCACGATGCCCATGCTGATGACCGGGGTGGCGAAGATGCGACCCTCGTAGTCGAACTGCCAGGTCTCGTACATCCACTGGTTGAGGCTGTGGACCACCGCCAGGATCAGCTCGGGGTCGTCCTTCATCCGCTCCTCGATGAGGCTGGCCAGCGTCGGGAACATCAGGGCCCGGTCGATGCCCAGCTCGTCCATGAGCTCGATCCTCGGGGCGGGCTCGCGGAAGCCGGGGTGGCACTTGATCGGGTCACCGATGAGCTCCCGGTAGGACTTCCCCTCGGGGTTCCCGTGCCGGTAGTACTCCTCCTGGGCTCCGGGGGCGGCGACGACGTCGAAGGTGGGATTCGGGATGTACTCGCTGATCGATCCCCGGACCACGATCTTCGTCCGCCCGTGGACGTCGACGTAGTCGATGGCCCGGGAGTACTTCTCGGGCAGGAACTTGGTCAGCGCCTCACGCGTCTCGTACATGTGGTTGTCGGCGTCGAAGACGGGAAAGTCGAGAATTCGAGATGGCACGGTCAGTCCCCTTGTCGGTGGCGGTCGGTGGCAGGGGGACGTCCAGGCCGCGCCGCCCGTCCCCGTGTGCGCCGGCGAGTCGCACGCTGCATCTCGCCAGATGAGAATCACATTATCAGCCCGCTCAGGCGATCTCAACCACCCCGCACCAGGGGGCGGTCGGTGGCCAGCCGATCGTGCCGGCCCCGCTGGCCCCCGTGGTACGGTCCCGGGTTCCGAGGCCGAGCCGGGCGACGGTGAGGTGGCGATCGAGGAGTCGTGGGGTGCAGCTCAAGCCGGGGATTCGGTTCCGCAGCCAGGTGTGCGAAACGGAGGTCGTGGTGGTCAAGGCCGCAGGCGAGGGGCCCTCAACTGCGGGGACGCCCCGATGGTCCCCCTGGAGGACCGGGTCGACCCGGTCGCGGCGCTGGATCCCGACCAGGCCGGTGGCTCACTACTCGGCAAGCGGTACACCGACGAGGCCGGGGCCGTCGAGATCCTCTGCGTGAAGCCGGGCGCGGGCACCCTGGGCCTCGACGGCCAGCCGCTGTCGGTCAAGTCGGCGAAGGCCCTCCCGGCCTCGGACTGACCGGGTCCGACCGCGGCTCAGGGCTCGGACTTGGCGGCGGGCCGGACCGGGGGAGCGGAGCGCCAGTCCGGGATCCCGTCCTCCACCGTGGCGATGGGCATGCCACCTGCGTGGACCTCGGCCCAGTGTGCATGGTTGAGCTCGTGCAGCGTGAAGCAGGCGTTGAGCGAGTTGTAGAAGCCCATGTTGTCGACGGTCTGGTTGACCGACTCCTTGATGAGGATGGCGGTCATGGTGGGCAGGTCGGCGATCCGCCGGGCGAACTCGAGGGTCCTCTCGGCGAGCTGATCGGCCGGGAACACCTTGCTGACCATGCCGAGCCGGTGGGCCTCGTCCACGTCCAGCGAGTCGCCGGTCAGCATGAGCTGCTTCGTCTTGCGGGGCCCGAACTCCCAGGGATGGGCGAAGTACTCGACGCCGCACATGCCGAGCCGGGTGCCGACCACGTCGGCGAAGGACACGTCGTCGGCCGCCACGATGAGGTCGCACGCCCACATGAGCATGAGGCCGGCGGCGAACACGGTGCCGTGGACCTGGGCGACGGTGATCTTGCGCAGGTTCCGCCACCGCCGGGTGTTCTCGAAGTAGTAGTGCCACTCCTGGAGCATCCGCTGTTCGGCACCGGTGCGGGTCCCCCCGTTGACCAGCCGGGTCGGGTGCGGGTTGTCCGAGCTCCACTCGGCCATCGCCACCTTCGAGCCCATGTCGTGCCCGGCGGAGAACATCGGGCCCATCCCGCCGAGGATCACCACCCGGACGGCGTCGTCCGCCTCGGCCCGGAGGAACGCCTCGTTGAGCTCCACCAGGAGCCCGCGGTTCTGAGCGTTCCGGGCCTCGGGCCGATTCAGCATGATCCGGCCGATCCGCCCGTCGTCGAGTGTCTCGTAGTTCACGAATCCTTCGGACATCAGTGCTCCCGGGTGGGCTGGTCGCCGGCGGGCGGGCGTTCGGACTGGACAGTGCTCGGTCGAGTGGGGTGCGCGGGCGCCCCGGGGGTCGTGGCGCCCGCGGCCACGATGGAGAAGGTGAGGGTGGACACCGCGCACAGCTCGCCGGTGGACACGTCGGTCACCTCGACGGTCACCACGGCGAGGCTCCGCCCCCGCCGCACCACGGTGGCGGTCGCGCGGGCCGGTCCCACTGTCAGCCCCCGCAGGAAGTGGATGGCGAGGTCGGCGGTGGCCACGCTGTCGGTCGGCCCCCCGGCCAGGACGGCCCGGCCGGCGGCCACGTCGACCAGGGTGGCCATCAGGCCGCCCTGGAGCCCGCCGCGCGGGTTCTTGATCCGGGCGTCGAGATCCAGCTCGACGGTGAAGTCGGCGCCGCCGTCGGGGACGTCACGGAAGTCCAACTGCTGGAGCAGGTGTGCGCCGGCCGCCAGGACCTGCTCGTGCTCGACGCGCGCGCTCGCCCGGTCGGCCCCGTCGTCGGCGACGGTCGGGACGTGGCCGATGGTACCCGCCCCGTTCACAGGCCACCGGCGATGGTCTTGGTCTCGAGGTGCTGCTCGAACCCCTCCCTGCCGTTCTGGCGGCCGAGGCCGCTCGCCTTGTAGCCGCCGAACGGCGATCCGGCGCTGTAGTAGATCCCGCCGTTGACGCCGACCGTGCCGGCCCGGATCCTCCGGGCGACGGCCACCGCCCGCTCTTCGGACGCCGACGACACGGCGCCGGACAGCCCGTACTCGCTGTCGTTAGCGATCCGGACGGCGTCGTCCTCGTCGCGGAACGGGATCATGACGAGCACCGGCCCGAAGATCTCCTCGCGGGCGATGGTCATCGAGTTGTCCACATCGGCGAAGAGGGTGGGCTCCACGTAGTAGCCCTTCTCCAGGTGGGCGGGTCGTCCCCCGCCCGTCACCAGTCGGGCGCCCTCGTCGATGCCGCGCTGGATGTAGCCCAGGACCCGCTCCCGCTGCCGGGCGTTGATCAGCGGGCCCTGGATGTTGGCCGGGTCGGTGGGGTCGCCGTAGGTGACGCCGAGCATCGAGGCCGCGGCCAGCTCGACCGCCTCGTCGTAGCGGGACTCGTGGACGAGGGTGCGGGTCAGCATGGCGCAGCCCTGACCGGCGTGCATGCACATGAAGCCGAAGAACGCCATCTTCGTCTCGAGGTCGGCGTCCTCGAGGATGATGTCGGCCGACTTGCCCCCGAGCTCGAGGAAGAGGCGCTTCAGGGTCGGCGCGCCGGCGGCCATGATGCGCCGGCCGGTGGCGGTCGACCCGGTGAAGGAGATGAGGTCGACCCGCGGGTCCACCACCATCTGCTCGCCGAGCAGATGCTCGGAGGATGGCACGATGTTGACGACGCCGGCGGGGATGTCGGTCTGGTCGTTGAGAAGCCGGCCGATCCGAGTGGCGTTCCACGGGGTGTCCGGGGCGGGCTTGATCACCATGGTGTTGCCGGTGGCCAGTGCCTGGCCGAGCTTGCCGAGGATGATCTCGAAGGGATAGTTCCAGGGGATGATGGCACCCACCACGCCGACGGGCTCCTTCACGACCCGCTGCCAGCTCGGCTGACCGAAGGCGTTGTTGTCGGGCAGCGGTCGTTCCCACTCGAACCGGTCGATGTACTCGGCCGGCCAGAGGAGGGCCTCCTCCAACGGCGCGTCGAGTTGCGCCAGATAGGTGACGGAGACGGGGCAGCCGACTTCGGCGACCAGCTCGGCCCGGAAGGCCTCCTGCTCGCCGACGATGGCTTCCTGGAGCTGGCGCAGGCAGCGCTGCCGGAGCGCCCGGTCGTCGGCCCAGCCCGAGTCGTCGAACGCCCGCCGTGCCGCGCCGATGGCCCGGTCCATGTCCGCCGGCGTGGCGTCGGTGGTCTGGCCGAGCACGGCCTCGGTGGCCGGATTGATGTTGTCGAACCCACCACCGCCGGCCGCCTCGACCAGGGCGCCGTCGACCAGCATGCGGAATTCGCCGACCGGATCGGGCGTGGCGTCGATCGGGGCTGTGGTGGTCATGCCGGGGCTCCTGTCGGGTGGGTGGCGGCCGGACGGTGGTCGGGCCGTGGTCGGTCGGTGGGGCCGGGGCGGCTGGTGGGGATGTCACCGGCGCGGAGGTCACCGACCCCACGGCAGGGGCGCACCGGGCGCCCTCCGGGGTCGGCCGGATCGTAACGAGCGGTCGCGTCGCAGGTCAACAGGCGACCGCTCGCGTCACTGCTCGCGGCGGCGCTTGCGCTCGGCGGCCGTCGCCGCCTCGTCGAGGCCCAGCGTCATGCCCTCCAGGGAGCCGACGACCACCACGCCATAGTCGCGGAGCGCGCCTTCGACCGACACGTACTCGTCCCAGACATCGTCGAGGACCGCCTGGGGGTCACGGTCGATCGGGTCCCCCCATCCGCCGCCGCCACCGAACTCGTAGACCAGCTGCTCGCCCGTCTCGAGGAGCAGGTTGGCCACCGACGGGGCGACCTCCACCGTCCCCTTCAGGACGCAGCGGTCCGACGCGCCGCTCTTGCCCCCGGCGATGCCCGGGTGCAGGTGTCGCTGGTTGACCACGTACTGGTTCACGTAGGTAGGCGCGCGGGCCTCTTTGATGAACAGGCTCCCGCACGCTCCCCGCCACTGGCCCGGGCCACCCGAGTCGGTGCGGTAGTTGCGCCCCCGGAGGAAGTGCGGGAACAGGCCCTCGTTGAATTCGGCGGTGGCCTTGATGAGGTTGCCCGACGAGGCCGACAGCGCCCCCCATCCGTCGACCCCCTTCACGGCGTTCACCCAGCCGGCCGAGACCTCGCCCCCGTGGTCGAAGAACGGTCGACCGGTGCGCGGGTCGAGGTCCCCCCACATCTGGCGCGGGCTGCCGAACTTGTAGGTCTGGGGGCTGCACCGTTCCGGGATGACGGCGCTCAGCGCCACGGCCAGCGCGTCACTGACCTCGACCCCGGGGTGGTGGGTGCCGCTCGACACCGGCTTGCCCTCGACCGGGTTCACGCAGCAGCCGAGGGGGGCGATGATCTCGATGGAGTCGAAGAACCCTTCGTTCTTGGAGATTGTGGGGTCCACCATGCTGGCCAGCTGCGCCACCACGTTGCCCCGGGTGTTGCCGAAGGTCGACCACGCCTGGATCTCGGGGCGGTCGTCGGACCCGGTGAAGTCGACGATCAGGTGGTCGCCGGTCACGGTGACACTGACGTGGACCACGATGTCGGTATTGCCGGCGGGGTCGGCGTCGAAGTAGATGTCGGCGTCGTAGACGCCGTCCGGCCACCGTTCGATCTCCCGCCGGAGCCTCCGCCGCGAGTCGTTGATCGACCACTCGACGGTGGCGCGCACCGTGTCCGCCCCGTGGTGGCGGGCGATCTCCTGGAGACGGGCCACCCCGAGCTGGGCCGCCCCGACCTGCGAACGGAGGTCGCCGATGAACCCGGCCAGGCGGTTGTTGGCCCGCATGAGCGCCACCACGTCCCGCCGTTCCTTCCCGCCGTCGAAGATCTTGAGGGCCGGATAGCGCGTGCCCTCGGACCAGATGTCCTTGGCGAACACGTTGTACCCGCCGGCCATCGCCCCACCGGTGTCGCCGTGGTGGCACTGGATGGACGGGATGAGCAGAAGCTCCCCGTCGTCGTCGAAGACCGGCGCGAAGACGTTGAAATCGGGGAGGTGCCCGCCCCCGTGGTAGGGATCGTTGGCCACGATGACGTCACCGGGCTTCAGGTCCTCGCCGAACAGCTCGAGCGCGTACTTGACCGGGAGCGTGCTCGACAGCATGAACTGGGGGATCCCGACCGAGAGGGCGGCCAGCCGCCCTCCGGCGTCGAGGATGGTGGCGTTCCGCTCGTTCGACTGGTTGAGGATCGGGGTCGTGGCCGTCCGGGACACGTACGTGGCCATCTCGAAGCAGACCGTCTCCATCGCCGAGCGCACGACCTCGGCCGTGATCGGATCGATGTCCGTCGTCGTCGTGCCGGCCATGGTCACCCTCCGTGGTCCGTTCCCCCGGCACCCCCACCGCGGGTGCCATCTCGTGAGTATGGCACGAAGATCGCCGAACCGTCGGCGCGGTGGCCCGGTTTGCAGTACAACGTTGACCTATGTCGACCATTGTCAGCGGAGTCCCCGGCCGGCCGGGCGGCCGGCGGTACCCGGCCGGGTCTCGAGGGGTGCGGTCGTGGAACTGGCGCTGACCGAGGAGGAGCGTCGGCTCCGCGACGCCGTCCGGTCCTGGCTCGAGGCCAACGTCGAGCCCGTCCCCGAATTCGAGTCCTTCGACGAGGAGTTCGAGTGGGGGCGGCGGTGGCAGGCCCGCCTGGCGGCCGACCGGTGGGTGGGCATCCACTGGCCCGTCGAGTACGGGGGCCGGGGGGCGTCGCCGGTCGAGGTGGCCATCTTCAACATGGAGTACGCGCGGTCGCGGGCACCCCAGCCGGTCAATCGCACCGGGGTCAACCTGGTGGGTCCGACCTTGCTGACCCACGGCGACGCGACCCAGCGGGAGCGGTGGCTCCGGAGCATCCTCAGTGCGGAGGAGATCTGGTGCCAGCTGTTCAGCGAGCCCCAGGCCGGTTCCGACCTGGCCTCGCTCACCACCCGGGCGACCGCGGTGGAGGGCGGCTGGATCCTCGACGGCCAGAAGGTCTGGACGAGCTACGCCCAGTACGCCCGGTGGGGCATCGCCCTCGTCCGCACCGACGTCGACGCCCCCAAGCACCGGGGGATCTCCTGCCTGGTGGTGGACATGGAGGCGCACGGCATCGAGGTCCGGCCGCTCGTGACCATGACCACCGAGGCCGAGTTCAACGAGGTGTTCTTCGACGAGGTCTTCGTGCCCTCGGACCACCTGGTCGGCGGTCTGCACAACGGGTGGTCGGTCGCCAACACCACGTTGGCCCACGAGCGCGGGACGACCTTCCCGTTCAAGGAGCAGGTGGTGCACGAGGTCTACCTCGAGGAGCTCCTCGACCTGGCGGCACGGACGGGCGCCCTCGACGACGAGCTGGTCGCCGACCAGCTTGCGGACGCCTACGTGAGGCTGCGGGTCCTCGGGCTCCACAACTGGCGGACGATGACCCGGCTGGGCCGGGGGATCGCGCCGGGACCGGAGTCGAGCGTGGTGAAGCTGGCGTGGACCGACATGACCCAACAGCTCTCCGGCGCCGGCTTGGCGGTGCTCGGCGCCACCTCGCCACTGTGGGGGGACGCGGACGGCAACCCGGCGCGGGGCAAGTGGCAGCGCCAGTGGCTCTGGAGCAAGGCGGCGTCCATCGCCGGGGGGACGTCGGAGATCCAACGGACCATCATCGGCGAGCGCATCCTCGGACTGCCGCGATGAGCACTGCATCCGGCACCGCGTCGGACGGCCCCCCCGTCCGGGCCCACCGCCGGCTCTTCATCGGCGGCGCCTGGGTGCCGCCGTCGTCGCCGGACACCGTCGACGTCATCGAGGCCCACACCGGTCGGGTGTTCGGGCGCGTGCCGGCGGCCGGGCGTCCCGACGTCGACCGGGCGGTGGCGGCGGCCCGCCGGGCCTTCGACCACTCGGGGTGGCAGCAGGCGCCGGTGGCGGACCGCATCGACGCCGTGCGCCGCATCGTCACCGAGTTCACGGCCCGCTTCGAGGAGATGGCCCGGACCATCAGCTCGGAGAACGGCTCCCCGATCACGTTCTCGCGGCTCGGCCAGGTCGGGGCTCCCCTCGACATCATGGCGTCCATGATGGACCTGGCCGGTGGCACGGCCTGGGAGGAGCGCCGGGCCGGAAGGCACGCCGACTTCCTGTTGCGACGCGAGCCGGTGGGCGTGGTGGGGGCCATCGTGGCCTGGAACGTCCCCCAGGTGCTCATCGCCACCAAGTTGGTCCCGGCGCTGCTGGCCGGCTGCACGGTGGTGGTCAAGGCCGCGCCGGAGGCGTCGCTCGACGCCATGCTGCTCGCCGAGATCGTCGACGCGGCAGGTCTGCCCGCCGGCACCGTCTCCGTCCTGACCGGAGGGGTGGACGCCGGTCGCTCCCTGGTGGAGCACCCCGGGGTCGACAAGATCGCCTTCACCGGGTCGACCGCCGCTGGACGGGAGATCGCCGCCCGCTGCGGCTCGGCCCTCAAGCGGGCGAGCCTCGAGCTCGGCGGCAAGTCGGCGGCGGTGATCCTGGACGACGCCGACCTCGGAGTGACGGCCAGAGGTCTCCGGTACGCGTCGTTCGTCAACAACAGCCAGGCCTGTGCCGCCCAGACCCGGATCCTCGCCCCGAGGTCGAGGTACGACGAGATCGTCGGCATGGTGGCGTCGGTAGGCGAGGGCCTGGCCGTCGGCGACCCGCTGGACCCCGACACCCGGCTGGGCCCGTTGGTCAGCGAGCGCCAACGCGATCGGGTGCGCGGCTACATCGACCTCGGTGCCGAGGAAGGTGCCCAGCTGGTCAGCGGCGGCCCGGCGCCACCCCCGGGATGCACCGACGGTTGGTTCGTACGGCCGACGGTGTTCGCCGGGGTGGACAACCGGATGCGCATCGCCCAGGAGGAGATCTTCGGGCCGGTGCTGGTCGTGATCCCCTACGAGGACGACGCCGACGCAGTCCGGTTGGCCAACGATTCGTCGTACGGGCTGGCTGGCTCGGTGTGGACGGCCGATGCCGGACGGGGCCTCGAGGTGGCCCGGTCGGTGCGGACGGGCACGTTCGGCATCAACGGGTACGCCCCAGACACCCTGGCCCCGTTCGGCGGGTACAAGGAGTCCGGGATCGGACGCGAATGGGGGGATGCCGGACTCGACGAGTACGTGGAGCTCAAGGCCATCAACGGGATCGGGTCATGAGCGGCGGACCGTTCGACGCCAGTATCGAGCACTACCCGATGTCCGGCCTCGACGAGTACCTCATCCACAACCACCCCCACCCGGTCCGGGTCATGTGGACCTCGGACCCGCAGGCCTACGAACGCATGTGGTTCACCGCCCAGGACCGCACGGGCGATCTCCTGGTCGTCACCGGGATGGGCATCTACCCGAACCTGGGAACGGCCGAGGCGTTCGCCATCGTCAACCTCCGGGGCCGGCACACCACGGTCCGCGCCCACCGCAAGCTCGGGCTCAACCGCATGGACATGTCGATGGGCCCGCTTGGCTTCGACGTGGTCGAGCCGTTCCGCCAGTGGCACCTCACCCTCGCCGACTCCGACATGGGGATCGCCTTCGACGTGCAGTGGTACGACACCAAGCGTCCCGTCTACCGCAATCTGGGCAGCGGGATGTTCGTGGGCACCCGGCCCTTCGCCGGTGTGGCCGGCTACGACGGCTTCGGGCGGCAGTCGGGATGGGTGCGTGTCGGCGACGAGCGGTTCGAGCTGACGACGGAGACGTTCCTCGGGACGAGGGACCACCACTGGGGGACGCGCGACGGCGTGGGTGGCCGGGCCCTCTGGAGCGGGCGCCAGCATCCGTACTCGGGCGAATGGGTCGAGTTCGAGGAGTACGGCATCTGGGGCGACCACGTGCTCTACCGCCTCGGCGACGGGCGCCGGGGGAGCGCGATGCTGCGCGACCGGCGTCGCCGGCTCCGCTTCGAGCCCGACACCCGTCTGCTGGTGGCGGGCGAGGTGGACTACGTGTTCGAGGACGGCCGGGTCCGGACCGCCACATTCGAACGGCTCGGCAACCAGATCGCCTTCCTGCGCTGCGGCATGTACGGCGGCCCCAACGGTGGCACCCCCGACGGCGACATCTGGCACGGGATGGACGTGGGCGACGGGGTCGTCACCGGCGAGACTTACGACGCCAACGACGCGGCCGTCCGCTCCCGCATCTGCGGGCTCGACCAGCACCACGCCCGCTTCGAGAGCGAGGGCGAGACGACCTACGGGATCGTCGAGCCGTACGACACGCTCTGCTACGAAATGGCCGCCCAGGGGATCGGGGGCTTCTCTCTGCTCGACTGATCCCTGTTCCACGGACCGGTGCCGCCGGGGCGGCGGTACGGGCGGCGTCAGCTGGTGTAGTCGACCGGTCCCGTTCCCTCGATGCCGATGGCGAACGCCAGGCCGCGCAACCCGGCGTGCTCGGTCACCGGCCAGATGCTGTGCACCGTGTCGGGCGGGATGCGGATCAGGTCGCCCTGGCCGACCTCCCGCTCCTCGTCGGCGATCTTCATGATGCCGCGTCCGGCAATGATGTAATAGAACTCGTGGGTCGGGTGGGAATGGGGGTCGACCAGGCCTCCGCCGGCGATCTCCCACTCGCTCACGAGCTCGAGGAACCCACCCGTCGTTGCTTCGCGGAGCTCGCGGGGCCCGACGAGCCACCACACCGGGACGGTGCCCGCGTGTTCCACGACCGGCGCCACGTCTCTGGCCGAACGGACGTCCATGTCACCCTCCTCGCCTCGGGGCGTCGCACGCACCGGCGCCGCCCGTGGAGATGGTAGGCGACCGTCCGGCCGGCGCACAGGTGTGCGGTGTGCCCACCGGCCGTGTCCGACGCCGCCCACCGTGGCAGGATGCGGTTGGCCCCGGTCGCCGGACCGGCGAACGCGGGGAGCCGACGGAGGTCAGCCGTGGACGGAGTGGAGCTGGACGATCCGCCGATCCGGTTGGACGTGCCCGGGTTCTTCCTGCGTCCCGACTACTACGACCTCCTGGAGCGGCTCCGCCGGGAGTCACCCGTCCATGCCACGGCCGATGGCACGGTGGCGCTGAGCCGGTACGAGGACGTCCGGGACGTCAGCCGCGACCCGGCCCGCTTCGTGTCCGGCCGCGGGGTGTTGATCAACGACCCGCTGCGGGATCCCGAGGGGACCGGCCGGCAGGCCTTCTCCATCCTCCACCTCGACCCTCCGCAGCACGCCGCCTACCGGTCGGTGGTCAACCGGGCGTTCACTCCCCGGGCCGTGGCCCCGCTGGCGTCGCGCATCCGGGCGGCCGTGGTCGACGCGTTGGACCGGGTGCCGGCCGACGAGCCCATCGACCTGGTGGAGGCCCTGGCGGCGCCGATCCCCATCGCTGTCATCTCGGAGCTGCTCGGCGTGACCGGCGCCGACCGCGGCCAGGTGCGCCGCTGGTCGGACGCCGTCATCGAGAGCACCGACCGCACCGATGCCGAGCAGGCCGAGGACCTCGGACAGCTGGCGCGCTACCTGCTCGACCATGTCGAGCAGCCGCACGACGGCAGCGAGGACGTCCTCGGATTGCTCAAGACGACCCCGGTGGGGGACCGCCTACTCGACCAGGGCGAGATCATGGGCTTCTGCCTCACCCTGCTGGTCGCCGGAAACGAGACCACCCGCACGCTGCTGTCCGGCGGGGCCGAGGCCCTCGCCCGCCATCCCGACCAGCGTGCGGTGCTGGCCCGCACGCCGTCGCTGCTGCCCGGCGCCGTCGAGGAGATGCTGCGGTGGGTCACCCCCATCCAGGCCTTCGGCCGCACCGCGGTGGCGGACATCGACATCGGCGGCCATGCGGTGGCGGCCGGGACCTTCGTGGTCATGCTCTACGCCTCGGCCAATCGCGACGAGTCGGTGTTCGGTCCCACCGCCGACCGGTTCGACCTCCGCCGGCCGACCTCGCCGGTCCACCTCGCGTTCGGCTTCGGCGAGCACAGTTGCCTGGGGGCGAGCCTGGCCCGGCTCGAGGCCCGGATCTTCTTCGAGGAGCTCCTGGCCCACTACCCGGAGTACCGGCTCGAGGGCGAGCCGACCTACACCCGCTCGACGCTGGTCAACGGGGCCCGGCGCATGCCGGTGGTGCTCGCCCCCTGACCGGCTCCGGTCAGTCGGAGAGCAGGTTGGCCCGGCCGTTGGCCGCGAACTCCTCCCGCAGTCCGGCGATGTCGGCCGGGGTCATCGGGACGTACTCCTGACTGCGTCCCACGCGGTGCCAGTAGGGGTCCGGTGCGCTCCACTGCTGGCGCCGGAGCGGTGCCTTGGCGATCTTGTCGGTGCCGGTCACCGGCAGGGACGAGACGATCCGGACGTAGCGCGGGGCCCACTTGGTCCCGAGGTCCGGCTGCTCGGACAGGAAAGTGGCCAATGACGCCGGGTTGAACCGGGTGCCGGCCTCGAGCTCGATGGCGGCCATGACCTGGTCGCCGGTCCGGCTGTCCGGGACGGCGTAGACGGCGACGCCGCGGACGCCGGGCATCCGGCCGAGGATCCGCTCGATCGGGGCGGCCGTGAAGTTCTCGCTGTCCACCCGGAGCCAGTCGCCCGACCGCCCGGCGAAGTAGAAGATGCCGTCCTCGTCGCGGAACGCCAGGTCTCCGGACCAGTACCAACCCCCCCGTACCCGTTCGGCCTCGGCCTCGGGGTCGTTGTAGTAGCCCTCGAAGGACGAGGCCGAGTTGCGCCCGACGAGCTCGCCGATGGCCTCGGCGGCGTTGGTCAGCCGTCCGTGCTCGTCGAACACCCCTGCCGGGCACGGGGTCCCGGTGACGGGGTCGACGACGGCGATGTCGGCACCCCGCGGCGCCCGGCCGAGGGTGCCCGGTCGGCCGTCGGGCACCGGCTGCAGCACGATCGCCCCTTCGCTCGACCCGTACCCCTCGATCACCGGGACGCCGAAGCGCCGGGTGAACGCGTCCTTGTCCGGAGCCGCCGTCTCGGGCCCGAGGACATAGCGCAGGTGGTGGTCGCGGTCGTGCTCGGTGGGGGGCGTGGCGACGATGTGGGCGATGGCCCGACCGACGGTGTTGAAGAAGGTAGCTCCGTTGGCGCGCACGTCGGGGAGGAAGCCCGACGCCGAGAAGCGCCGTCGGAGCGCAAGGGTGGACCCGCTGGCCAGCCAGGGGAACACGGAGGAGGAGAGCGCATTGCCGTGGAAGAGGGGCATGGCCGAGTACAGGACGTCGTCCGGGGTGAACGGCATCCGGGTTCCGGCTCGCGCCGCCCGCCCCTGGGTCATCTTGACCGCCTTGGGCCGGCCGGTCGACCCCGAGGTGAAGACCAGCAGGTAGAGGTCGTCCGCGGTGGCTGCGGGGCGGGGGCTACGGTCGGCGCCCACGCCGTCGAGTCGGGCGCGGTACTCCTCGCCGTCGGTGACGAGCACCCGCGGCGGGCGCGGCCCGAGGTCGAGCCCGTCCAACTGCGGGTGCTGGGACGAGTCGGTGACCACCAGCCGGCAGCCGGTGTGGCGGATGTCGCGTGCCAGCTCCTCGCCCCGGCGGGTCGGGTTGAGACCGACGAGCACCGCGCCGGCGAGCGCGGCGGCGCCGATCAGGAAGAGGTACTCGTCGGTGTTCTCGAGGAGCACACCCACGTGGAACGGCCCCTCGTCCCGGAGGTCCTCGAGGAGCGAGGCGCGCCGGTCGGCCTCGTCCACCACCTGGCGCCACGACCACTCGGCACCCTCGAACAGGAGGGCGCGCCGGTCGTTGTCCACCTGGCGCATGACCAGGTCCGCTGCCGTGGTCACCTCCGGCTGGGCGCCGCCGCCCGGGGCCATACCGGCTCAGCCCGCCCTAGCGGGCAGCAGCTCGAGCACCTGTCCGTCGGGATCGCGGACCATGACCGCCGCACCGACGTCGGTGTCCTCTGCCACCTGGCCGCCGGGGGTGGGGACCAAGGCGAGCGTGGCGGCGAGATCCGCCGTGGTCACGGACTTCTGGGTCAGTCCCGGCTCGTTGAACGGACGGTCCCGGGCCGGCGGATTGCCGGGCCGCTCGAACTGCAGCAGCTCGAGGACGAACCCGCCGTTGGTGAGGTAGAGGGCGGCGAGCCCGACCGGACGGGCCACGCCGAAGAGTGTGCTGCACACGCTGTCGGGGGCCTGCAGGGAGCGGACGGTCTCGAACCCGAGGGCCTGCCCGTAGAAGCGACGCGACCGCTTGAGATCGGCCACGCAGAGGCCGAGGTGGTTGACCGACGCCCCGGCCACCGGACGCCCGGCCTCCGATGGCGGCCCGGTCACGAGCGGGCGACGTCCTGTGAGAGGCCGGAGGGCATCACCATGCCCACCGTCTGCAGGTGCTGGCCGAGCATCCCGTCGAACTGCTCGGCCACCGCGTCGGTGTCCCAGCCGCCGTCCTTGTGCATCCAGGCGATCTGCTTCGGGTGCTGGAACAGGGTGTAGCTGAAGTCGGTGCGCCCGAACAGCTGACCGTTGACGTGGCCCGCGCCCTCCGAGGCCAGGAAGGCGACCAGCGGGGCGTTCATGGCCGGGTCGAGGCGGGGGTCCGGCTCCGCCCCCTCGGCGGTCAGTGCCACCGTCATCCGGGTGGCCCCCGCCGGGGCGATGGCGTTGACGGTGATGCCGGCCCGGGCCAGTTCGAGCGCCCAAACGAAGGTCATCCCCATGATGCCCGCCTTGGCCGCACCGTAGTTGGTCTGCCCGAAGTTGCCCCGCAACCCGGCCGACGACGTGACGTTGATCACCCGGCCGTAACCGGCCTCCCGCATGGCCGCCACCGCGTGGCGCGTGCAGTTGAAGGTGCCCTTGAGGTGGGTGGCGATGACGGCGTCGAAGTCGTCCTCGGTCATCTTGACCAGGGTGCGGTCACGCACGATGCCGGCGTTGTTGACCAGGATGTCGAGCCGCCCGAAGGCGTCGACGGCGCCGGCGATCATGCGCTCGGCCGCCTCGAAGTCGGTGACCGAGTCGTGCGACGGGACGGCGCGGCCGCCGAGGTCCTCGATTTCCGCGCAGACGGCGGCGGCCGGGTCGTCGTCGGACGATTCGCCCCGCAGCCCGACGCCCAGGTCGTTCACCACTACCGCCGCCCCCTGGCGGGCGAGCTCGAGCGCGAACTGGCGGCCGATGCCCCGTCCCGCTCCGGTCACGACGGCCACGCGGTTCTCTAGCAGCATGCGACTCCTCGGTGTCGGATCCTCGGGCGTGCGGGACGCGCCGTGGGCCGGGCCCCCGCACGAATGGCGTTCGCATACTATGGCACGACCATTCTCCGCGACCAGAAAGTCGGATCATCGTGTCCAGTGCAAGAGGTTCGGACCCGTTTGCCGAGAACGAGGACCAACGTGCCCTGCGGGACCTGGCCCGCGAGATCGGCCGGCGGGCGGTGGCGCCCCACGCCCACCGCGGCGACGAGACCGGTGAGCTGGCGCACGAGGCGGTCCGGGCCCTGGCCGACGCCGACCTGTTCCGCGTCACCATCGGCGAACGGTGGGGCGGGCTCGGGCTCGGCGACGAGGAAGCGGCCATCGTGCTGGAGGAGATCGCCCGCTACGACGTGTCGACCGCCATCTGTTGCCAGCTGGCCTACAACGGACCCTCCCGCGGGATCGAGCACCTCGGCGGGGACGCCCTGAAGGACCGATGGCTCCCGGCGGTCGCAGACGGCGACGCGATCGTCAGCATCGGGATCACCGAACCCGACGCCGGGTCCGCCGTCCAGAACATGCGGACAGCGCTGACCGACGACGGGCCCGGCCAGTGGCGCCTCGACGGCTACAAGAACTACTCCACGCTTGGCCACGTTGCCCGGGGGATCCTCGTGTGGTGCCGGTGGCCGGGGGGCCGGGATGCCCACGGCATCGGGGCGGTGGTCGTCCCCATGGACCGCGAAGGGGTCGAGCTCACCGGACGCCACCAGGGCATGGGCATCCATGCCGCCACCGAGGCCGAGGTGGCCTTCGACGGGGTGCCGATCGGGGAGGACGACGTGCTGGTGGCCGGGGACCCGGCCACCACCGACGCCTTCAAGGTGCTGCTCGGTCACCTCAACCACGAGCGGTGCGGCAACGCGGCGATGTGCGTGGGCGCCGCCCAGGGTGCGCTCGAGCACGCCGTCCGCTACATGAACGAGCGGGAGGTGGGTGGCCGGCCCATCGCCGAGCTCCAGGGGCTCCGCTGGAAGCTGGCCGACATGGCCGCACAACTCGAGGGGGCCAGGCTCCTCCTCACCCGGGCGGTGCACCTGGCCGGCCCGGGTGGCACGCCTCCACCCCTGGAGACGGCCCTGGCCAAGGCGTCGGCCAACCTGGCTGCCAAGTTCGTCTGTGACGAGGCCATCCAGATACACGGCGGCTACGGCTACAGCCGCGAGTATCCGGTGGAGCGGGCCTACCGCGACATCCGGGGACTGTGCATCGGCGCAGGCACCGTCGAGGCCCAGCGCAACTACATCGGGGCATCGGTGGCCGCCGGTCGTTCGACGGTGTCGCCCGGCTGGCTCGACCCGCTGGCCGACTGAGCTCCGCCGGTCGACCGGGCCGAAGGGTCCGTTCAGGCCTCGGGCCGCAGGAAGCGGCCAAGCGGGTCCCACCGGCGCAGCATCTCGATGTGAGCCGGGTCCGGTGGGTCGAGCTCGACGACGGTGGCGGCGACCCGGAGGTCCCAGGGGCAGCGCGACCGCACCTCCTCGACCCGTTCGACCACGGTGCCCGGCCCGGGCGCCACCGCCGTGAGGGTGAGCTCGTCGCCATCCAGCTTCTCGAAGAGGGCGAGATCGGTCACGAAGGCGCGCACCCGGTCGCCGACCGAAGTCACGTAGGGGACGTCCGCCGCGGCCCGCCGTCGGGTCAGCGTCGACATGACCACGACCTCGTCGGCCGTCGCGGCCACGTCGTTGCCGCCGCCCGAGCCGACCAGAAACACCTGGTCGGGGATGAGCGTCGAATTGATGTTGCCGTGGCGGTCGATCTGGGCCGCGCCCAGGCAGGCGAGGAGGGTGGTGCCGGGGCCGCCGGCCAGGGTCCCGAGCACCTGCTCGGCGTCGCCCAGCATGGTGGCGGTCGGGAAGCTCCGGTGGTTGAAGACGAACGGGTCGGCCGGCGTGGGCCGGTAGCCCCACAGGCCGAGCTCGGCGG
Source organism: Acidimicrobiales bacterium (assembly GCA_052143895.1). Lineage (GTDB taxonomy): Bacteria > Actinomycetota > Acidimicrobiia > Acidimicrobiales > RAAP-2 > Bog-756. Next base: position 76,692 of record JBKQRT010000320.1, read on the forward strand.
TGAGGACCACCTCCGAGCCCCGCGACCGGGCCAGCTCGACGGCCAACCAGGCGGCGAGATTGGCGACCCCGGCCCCGGCCAGGACGGCGTCGGCGTCGAGCGCTGCCACCCGGCCGGCCAGATGGCGGGCACCGTGCACGGCGGCGATCTCCCACGGTGCCGGCGGCGCGGCGAGGTCGGGAGGGGAGGCGGCCTCGTCGTCCCGCCACGAGTCCGGCTCGGCCCGCCGTCGCAGCGACGCCAGCCGTTCGGGGCCCAGCCGGTCGAGGTACTCCTGTTGGGTGGCGGGCCCGAGGACCCACCGGTCGATCCAGTCGTCAAAGTCGGGGCCGTGGCTTGCGGCACGGGCCGCCGCCCAGAACTCGAGGTCCTCGCCGTAGGGGTCCACCGGCGTGTCGCGGGCGAAGAGGCCGCCAGGGTGGGCGCCCATCGGGACCTCGCTGACCGCCAGCACCCGGTGGCCGGGCACCTGCACCAGGTGGGACCAGGGCCGGATGTCGTCGACCACCCGCTCGACGGTGGCGATCACGCCGCGTCGGGCCGCCAGCGCCCCCCATACGCCCTCGAGCCGGGGGGCGTTGAAGGCCAGGTTCCCCTGGCGGTCGGCGACGGGAGCGTGGAGCAGGGCGACGTCGGGGGCGTAGGCCTCGAGCAACCCGACCTCGCCGAACGGGGTGTCCACCCGCGCGTACCCGGCGTTGGCGGCCATCGAGGAGCCGGCCAGTGACCGCGTCGTCACCGCCGGCAGGCCGCGGGCGGCCGCCTCCAGCCGTTGGAGGAAGGTGAGGAAGGACCAGTGCTCGACCTCGACGGCCCCGCTCAGGTAGGCGTCGGCGAACCAGGGGTTGGGCGAGAAGTTGGGGAACACGTCACCCGAGTAACCGGTCACGACCTTCTCGACCAGCCCGCCGCGGAAGAACAGCGCGCCGAGGCTGGACAGGCTGAGCATCACCAGGGTGAACCCGGGATCGCGGCCCCACCAGCGCCGCGCCAGCTGGCGGGCGGCCGCCGTCCACCGCGAGTGGTTGGTCACGATGTGCACGGCGTCACCCGGTCGCACGAGGTCCACCGCGGCATCGAGCGAGCAGACCTTGTCCGGCATGCCGTGCAAGCTAGTGGACGGTGGCGCCGGATAGCATCCTGCGATGATCCGATACGAGGTCGGCGGCGATCACGTCGGGCGGATCACCCTCGACCGCCCCGACGCCCGGAACGCGCTGACCGTGGAGATGCGGGACGACCTCGTCGATGCCGTCCGGAAGGCCCGGGCCGACGACGGCGTCCGGGCGCTGCTCCTGACCGGGACCGGCGAGTCGTTCTGCGCCGGCATGGACCTCCGCGCCTCGACGGTGAGCCGGGCCGGTTCGGCCGGCTTCGATCCCCGTGCGACCAGCGAGGCACTCCGCAAGGGGGTCCAGGCCTTCATCCGGGAACTGTGGGAGCTCGACAAGCCGACAGTGGCGGCGGTCAACGGCACCGCGGTCGGCCCCGGTGCTCACCTGGCGCTGGCCTGTGACTTCGTCCTGGTGCAGCCGGCGACCAGGTTCATCTGGTCGTTCGCCCGGTGGGGCCTGGTGGTCGACGCAGGTGGGGCGTACCTGCTGCCACGACTGGTGGGTCTGCCCCGGGCCAAGGCGATGGTGCTGCTGGGGGAGGAGCTGGTCGGCGCGGCGGCCGTGGACGCCGGGCTGGCCTACCGCTGCCTCGGGTCGGTCGACGACCTGGTCACGGCGTCCGAGGAGCTCGCCGGTCGTTTGGCGGCGGGCCCCACCCGGTCGCTCGGGCTGTCCAAGCAGCTGCTCAACGCCAGCTTCGAGACGGCGCTGCCGGTCTCGCTGGACCGCGAGGCCCACTTCCAGGCGGTGGCGGCCGTCTCGCCGGAGATGGCCGAGGGCATGGCCGCCTTCAAAGAGCGCCGCCCGCCCCGGTTCGCTGATCCGGCGAGCTGAGCGGCGAAACCCCCGCCGGCCCCGTCCCCGCTCAGATCACCCCGCCGCGCCGGAGGTGCGCGAGCTCGTCGTCCGAGAGCCCGACCAGCCCGCCCCACACCTCCCCGTTGTGCTCGCCCAGCCGCGGGGCGGGGCGGGGCGCGACCGGTCGGCGCCCGTCCAGCCGGGGGAACGGTGCCTGCTGCCGGTGGGGCCCGGCCACCGGGTCGTCGACCGTCACCACGTCGCCACGTGCGGCGACGTGCGGATCGGACAGGATGTCCGCCGCACTGTAGGCCGTGCCCACCGGGACCTCATGGGCGATGCAGGCCGCCTCGACCTCGGCGGCGGTCAGCCTCACCGCCCAGGCTGCCACCACGTCGTTGATCTCGTCGGACCGTTCGGCGCGCCGGGCCAACGTGCGCCACTGCGGGTCGTCGGCCAGCTCGGGGCGGCCCATGGCGGCGCAGAGACGCCGGAAGTTGGCGTTCGACCCGGCGACGATGCACACGTAGGCGCCGTCTGCCGTGCGGTAGTTGTCGAGCGGCGCGGAGGTGGCCATCCGGTTCCCCTCACGTTGGCGGGTCGTCCCCAACCGGTCCTGGGCGGCCACCGTCCACTCGAGGATCCGGAGGATCGATCCGTAGAGGTAGGCGTCGACGACCCCACCCGCCCCCGTGCCGTCCGGCCCGTCCCTCCGGTAGAGCGCGCTGGCCACCGCCGCGGCGGCGAACGTGCCGGTCAGGTAGTCGGACACCGACACGCCGGGTCGCACCGGTGGTCGGTCCGGGTAGCCGGTCAGATGGAGCAGCCCGCCGTAGGCGATGCCCATGCGGTCGAGCCCGGTCCGTCCCGAGTAGGGGCCGTCCTGGCCGAACACGCTGATCCGGGCCCACACCAGGCGCGGGTCGCAGGACTCGGGACCGATGCCCCACGCCTCCATGGCGCCGGGCCGGAAGTTCTCGCACACCACGTCGGCCGTCGCCGCCAGCCGACGGAACAGCTCCTGGCCCGCCGGCTGGCGCAGGTCGAGGGTCACCCCCCGCCGCCCCCGGCCCTCGACGGCCCACCACATCGAGTAGCCGGGGTCGTCGTCGGGACCGTCCGTCGGGGCGAACGGTCCGATGGTCCGCATGAAGTCCCCGCCGCGGGGGTCCTCGATCTTGATGACGTCGGCACCCAGCTCGCCGAGGAGGCCGGCGCAGAAGGGAGCGCTGATGCGGGTGCCCACGTCGACGACCCGGACGCCGGTGAGTGGGGGGTCGTCGGGCGGCCGGGCCGGCCTGCCGGCGGGATCAGTCACGGTGCTCGGCGAAGACCTCGGACATCGACTGCTTCTGCGAGCGGGCCCGGAGGGCCGAGGTGGCCGTCTCGGTGTTGTGCATCCAGTGGTGGGCCATGAAGTGGTACTTCCACGAGGCCTCCTTGCCCATGAGCGAAGCGGTGTTGTTGAGGGAGTCCTTGACCACCTGCGCGGTCACCGGCGGTACCAGGGCGATCCGGTCGGCCAGCTCGTCGACCCGCTCGGTCAGCTCGGCGCGGGGCACCACCCGGTTGACCAGGCCCAGCCGCCACGCCTCCTGTGCGTCGATCTTCTCGCCGGTCCACAGGAACTCCTTGGCCTTGCGGATCCCGAGCTCCCACGGCTCGACCAGCAGCTCCACGCCCGCCCCGGTCATCCGCAGCACCGGGTTCTGGAAGGTGGCGTCGTCGGCCGCCACGATGAGGTCGCACATGCACGCCAGCATGAGTCCGGCGGCCACGCACGCACCCTGCACGGCGGCGATCGTCGGCTTGCGGAACGAGTAGATCCGCAGGCACCGGTCGTAGTACATGACCTGTTCGTGGCGGAACTTCCCCTCAGGGGTGTCGCGCATCCGTCGCAACTCGTCGGGCTGCGTGTCGCCGACCAACTCCTTCAGGTCATGACCCGACGAGAAGTGGCGTCCGTTGCCGGCCAGCACCACCACCCGCACGTCGTCGTCGGCATCGGCCCGGTCCAGCGCGGCGTCGATGCCGTCGATCAACGCCGTGTCCTGGGCGTTGGCCACCTCCGGTCGGTTCATGATGACCGTGGCCACTTGGCCCCGGGTCGAGTAGAGGACCACCGGCTCATCCATGGGACGACACTCTCCTCTCGGGTCGTGGGAGGCCGAGCACCCGCTCGGCCAGGATGGTGCGCTGGATCTCGTTGGTCCCCGCCCACACGGAGGACGCCTGATAATAGAGCCACGACCGCTGCCACTCGCCCCCACCGGGGGTGTGTGACGCGCCCTTCCACAGCGGTGCGGCGTCACCGAGGACGGCCATGGCGGTGTCGTGCAGCCGCTTGCTCATCTCGCTCCAGTAGAGCTTGAGCCCGCTGCCCTCCGGCCCGGGGTCGAGCCCCTTGGCCAGCCGGCTGATGCTGCGCAGGTTGTGGAGGTGGAAGAGGCGGACCTCGACGTACGCCTGGGCCAGTCGTTGCCCCATCCGCACATCGTCGATGCTGCCGTTGGCCACGGCCGTGCGCAGCAGCTCCTCGAGCAGCTGCAGGTGGATCACCAGCTGGCGCGGGTTGGTGCCCCGCTCGTGGGAGAGCGTGGAGTTGGCCACCGTCCAGCCCGCGTGCTCGGGTCCGATCAGCTGATCGGACGGGACGAAGACCCCGGTCAGGAACACCTCGTTGAACTCGGCCTCGCCGGTCAGCTGGACCAGGGGGCGCACCTCGACGCCGGGGGCGTGCATGTCGACCACCAGGTAGGAGATGCCACGGTGCTTGGGAGCGTCCGGATCGGTCCGGGCCAGGCACACCCCCCAGTCGGCGAACTGGGCGTAGGACGTCCACACCTTCTGGCCGTCGACCACCCAGCCGCCGTCCACCCGGGTGGCCCGGGTGGACACCCCGGCCAGGTCGCTGCCGGCGCCCGGCTCGCTGAAGAGCTGGCACCACATCTCGTCCGCGCTCAGGATCCGGGGGAGCCAGCGGCGCCGTTGCTCCTCGGTCCCGTGGGCGAGCAGCGTGGGACCCGCCAGGTTGACGCCGATCCGGCCGACCATCTCGGGGGCGCGGGCCCGGGCGAGCTCCTCCTGCACGATGAAGTGCTCGGTCGGCCCGGCGCCCCGTCCCCCGTAGGCGCGCGGCCAGGTCACCCCGACCCAGCGATCCTCGGCCAGCATGGCCTGCCAGTGGCGACCGAAGGCGACCTCCTCGTCGAGCTCGTCGAACCGCGGTGGGAGGCCCTCGCCGTACTCCCACGGCAGGTGCTCTACCAACCACGAGCGGATGTCGGACCGGAGTGCGAGCTCGGCACCGCTCGGCGTCAGGTCCACGGGCCCCACTCGCTCGCCGGCATCCGCGTCATACTATCCAGCCATGGACTTCGACCTCTCGTCCGATCAGCAGGCGCTCCAAGAGGGCGCCCGGCTGCTCCTGGACGGGTGCTCCAGTCCTGTCGACGTCCGCGCCCACCTGGCCACCGGTGCCCCCTACGACGCGGCGCTGTGGGGCGCGATGGCCGAGCAGGGGTGGTGTGCGGCGGCGGTGCCCGACGCCGAGGGCGGTCTCGGCCTCGGGTGGGTCGAGGCGTCGGTGCTGGCCGAGGAGATCGGTCGTCATCTGTCGCCGGTCCCCTTCACCCCCCAGCTGGTCACCCTGGCGGCGCTGTCCGGCCGCCCCGAGCACCGGAAGCTCACCGACGGCTTGACCAGCGGCGCCTCCATGGGCACGGTGGCCTGGACGGCGAGGCCCGACGCCGTGGTGCGCGCCGGGGACGACGACTGCCCCCGGTTGACCGGCCGCCTCGGCCCGGTCGAGGGGGGGTCGGTGGCGGACGTGGCGGTGGTGATCGTGCCCGACGCCGTCTACCTGGTCGACCTCGGATCCGTCGGCCGTCCCCCGGCCGAGCCGGCCATGGACGTGACCCGCACCCTGTCGTGGCTGACCCTGGACGGCGCGCCCTCGGTGCGCCTCGGCGGCGGCGACGACGCGGCGCGCCTCGGCGCCATCGGTGCGGTGCTGGCGTCGGCCGAGCTGTTGGGCGGGGCCGACCGCGTCCTCGAGCTGGCCACCCAGTACGCCAAGGACCGGGTGCAGTTCGGTGCGCCGATCGGGAGCTTCCAGGCGGTCAAGCACCGCTGTGCCGACATGCTGGTCGACGTCGAAGGGATGCGCTCGGCGACCTGGTACGCGGCGTGGGCGGTCTCCACCGCCGAGCCGGGGTGGTCGCTGGCGGCGTCGACGGCCAAGGTCTGGTGTGCGGACGCCTCCAAGCGGGTGATGGCCTCGGGCCTGCAGGTCCACGGCGGGATCGGCTTCACCTGGGAGCACGACCTGCACCTCTTCATCAAGCGCGCCCAGTTCTCGCAGCTCGACTACGGCGACGCCGTCCATCACCGCGCCCGGGTCGTGGCCGGGCTCCGGTCGTCGGTGCTGGCCGGCACGGGCGTGATGTGAGCGGGGTACCGTGACCGGACCACCGGTGACGTCGGCGCCCGGGCTCGGCCAGGCCGCGCTCCCGGCGGAGAGCGCGGCCGCGCTCCTCCGTCGCAACGCCACCGATCCGGCCATCCGGGACCGCCCGGCCATCCGCTTCGACGACCGGGTGATCAGCCACGCCGAGTACCACCGGGCGTCGTGCCGGTGGGCCAACCTCATGCTCCAATCGCAGCGTCCCGGCCGTCCCCTGCACGTGGCCGTGCTCCTCGACAACGTGCCGGAGTACCTCTTCGCCTTCGGCGGGGCGGCCCTCGCCGGTGCCACGGTGGTGGGCATCAACCACACGCGCAGCGGTGGGCACCTGCTCCACGACGTGCAACACACCCATTGCGGGCTGGTCGTGTACGAGCCCAGGCACCGCGACCTGATCGGGCCGGTGCTGTCCGAGCTCGACGACGTGCTGGTGGTGGGGGAGTCCCTCGACGAGGCGCTGGCCACCGTGCCCGACGACGACCCCGAGGCCGAGGTCGGCCTCGACGAGCCGTGGGCGCTCATCTTCACCAGCGGCACCGCCGCGGCGCCGAAGGCGGTCATCTGCTCGCAGCGGCGGATCCTGGTGACCGGGAACCGGATGGCCCAGATGATGGGGATCGGCCCCGACGACGTTGGCTACGTCTCGATGCCGCTGTTCCACTCGAACTCGGTGATGGTCGGCTGGGCCCCCTCGGTCGTGGTGGGCGCGTCGGTCGGCCTGGCCCGGCGGTTCACGGCGTCGCGCTGGCTGGACGACGTCCGCCGCTACGGCGCCACCTACTTCAACTACACCGGCAAGCCCCTCGCCTACATCCTGGCCCAGCCCGAGCGCCCCGACGACGCCGACAACCCGCTGCGAGTGGCGTACGGCAACGAGGGCGCCCCCCAGGTGGTCGACGCCTTCGCCGAACGCTTCGGGGTCCACGTCATCGACGCCTTCGGCGCCACCGAGGGCGGCCTGGCCGTCACCCGGGTCGACGACGCCCCGCCCGGGTCGGTCGGCCGGGCCGGTCCCGAGCTCAAGATCTTCGGCGAGGACGGCGAGGAGCTGCCTCGTGCCGAGTTCGACGAGGCGGGCACGCTGGTCGGCCCCGAGGGCTGCGTCGGCGAGATCGTCAACACCGGCGGCATCGGTGTGTTCGAGGGCTACTACAACAACGACGAGGCGAACCGGAGGGCGACCCGGAACGGGTGGTACTGGAGCGGAGACCTCGGGTACCTCGACGCCGAGGGCTTCTTGTACTTCGCCGGCCGGACTGCCGACTGGATCCGGGTGGACGGCGAGAACTTCCCGGTGGGTCCCATCGAGGCCGTCGTCGCCCGGCACCCCGACATCATGGTTTGTGCCGCCTACGGGGTGCCCGACCCCGAGGCCGGCGACCGGGTCATGCTTTCGGTCGTCCTCCGGCCGGGGGCCGAGTTCGACCCGGGGGGCTTCGCCGCCTGGATCGACGCCCAGGACGACCTGAGCCCGAAGTGGCGCCCGACCCATGTCCGGGTGTCGGCCGCCATCCCCACGTCGCCCACCAACAAAGTGCTGACCCGCACGCTGGTCCACCAGAAGTACCGGCCGGACCGGACGGAGGGCGACGCCCAGTGGTTCCGCGGCCGGGGCGACCGGGCCTACCGCGAGTTCGGCCCGGACGAGGCGGAGGCGCTCCGTCGGCAGTTCGAGACCTTCGGGCGTGAACGGTTCTGGGACCTCTGACCGGGCACCGGCGCGTCGGGCCGGCCGCCGCGTCGTCGGTGCTACTCCTCGAAGTAGTACCGGAGGAGCAGCTCGGCCACGCAGGCGGGCTTGGCCGCGCCCTCGACCTCGAAGGTGAGCTCGATGCGGGCCTGGACCCCGCCCCCCCCGAGATCCTCGGCGTCGAGCAAGACCGCACCCAGCCGGAGGCGGGAGCCGACCGGCACCGGGCTCGGGAAGCGCACCCGGTTGAGCCCGTAGTTGACGCCCATCCGGACGTGCTCCCACGTGATGATGTCGTGGACGAGCGCCGGCCCGAGGGAGAGCGTGAGGTAGCCGTGGGCGATGGTCCCGCCAAACGGTCCGTTGGCGGCGCGCTCGACGTCAACGTGGATCCACTGGCGGTCGCCGGTGGCCTCGGCAAACGTGTCGACCCGCTCCTGGGTGATCTCGAGGTACTGGCTGAAGCCGAGGTGGCTGCCGACATGGGACCGGAGGTCCTCGAACGACCCAATGACGACCATCCCCGAGCGTATCCCGTGACGGGCCGGCAGTGGCGATGACAGAGCGGCGCGAGCCGCGGCCGGGCGGCCCGGAGTTCTTCCTCTACCTCCCCCAGATGCGGATGGACGTCGGGGCCATCACCGACCGGGCCCTCGCCGCCGAGCGCAGCGGGTTCCGGGGCATCGCCTTCATGGACCACCTGGCCCCGCCGCTGGCCGAGACGTCCCCCATGTACGAGGCGATGACCCTGGCCACGTGGGTGGCGTCGCGCACCACCGACCTCGTCGTCGGTCACCTGGTCCTGTGCGACGCCATGCGCCATCCCGCCGTTCTGGCGCGGCAGGCGGTGACCCTCGACCATGCCTCGGGCGGTCGCTTCGAGCTGGGGCTCGGATGGGGATCGGTCCCCGGCGAGCTGGTCGACTTCGGCGTCACCACCGACGGGCCACCGGAGCGCGTGCAGCGGCTGGGCGAGAGCCTGGCGCTGATCGAGGCGCTGTGGAGCGGGGCGCCCGTGCGCCACCGGGGGCGCCACTTCGAGGTGGACTGCGCCGGCCAGCAACCGACGCCCCTCGCCCGGATCCCCATCGTGGTCGGCGGGTCCGGGCCGCGGACGCTCGAGCTGGTCCGTCGCCATGCCGACTGGTGGAACCTGCCGGTCCACACGCTCGACCGCCTCGAGGCGTGCCGGCCACTGATCGGCGACGCGAGGGTGTCGACGCAGCACCTCGTAGCCTTCGTCGCGGAGGAAACGGCCCGCCGGTCGGTGGACGACCTGGCTCGGCGGCGGTTCGGGGGCATGTCGAGCCGGCTCTCCGTCGGGGACGGGACCGAGCTGGTCGAGGAGTTCGCCGCCCTCCACCGGCGGGGGGTCGACCGGTGCTACGTGTGGTTCACCGACTTCGCGCCGGTCCCGACCGTCGAGTCCTTCGGCGAGCAGGTGATCAGGACGCTCACCCCGTAGGACCCCCCGTGCCGGGAGGGGCGCCGTCGGACGCTGGTGCAACGTCCGCCGCCAGCTGGTCGCGCACGGCCCGGCAGAGCAGCTTCCCGGTGGCCGTGGCCGGCAACTCGTCCCACACGTCCACCCGGGTCGGCGTCTTGAGGGAGCCCAGGTGCTCACGGATCAACGACCGCAGCACCTCGCAGAGCTGGTCGGGGTCCGGTGCACCCGGCCCGTGCTCGACCACCACCGCGGCCGCCACCGTCTCCCCCCACTCGGGGTCGGGGACACCGACCACGGCGGCGGCCTGGACCGACTTGTACCGGAGGAGGACGTCCTCGATCTCGGACGGGGAGATGTTCTCGCCCCCCCTGATGATCGCGTCGTCGGCGCGCCCGCGGTCCCGGGCCGACATCGGCAGGCTCACCCGGTCAGTTCGTCCACCAACCCCCACTCGAGCGCGGTGGCTGCGTCGAGCGGCTCGACCGTCAGCGCCAGGAGCATCGTCCGGTGCCGGCCGATGCGACGGGGCAGGCTCACCGTCCCCCCGGCGCCGGGGACGAGCCCCAGTCGGACCTCGGGCAGCGCGATCCGGGTGGCACGGTCGGCCACCACCCGGTGGGCGAACGCCGCCAGTTCGATCCCCGAGCCGACCGCGTCGCCGTGGAGGTGGGCCACCGTCCGGTCGGCGACCTCGGCGAGGGTCCGAGCTGGGCTCCGGAACAGCCGGATGAGGTGGGCGGCGGGCGGCCCGGAACGTGAGCCGAACTCGTCGAGGTCGCCCCCGCTGCAGAAGGACGGACCCGCACCCCGGAGGTGGACCACCCCGATCGACGGGTCGGCGACGGCGATGTGGAGGGCGGCGTCCAGCTCGTCACGCATGGCCGAGTCGAGCGCGTTCCGGACGTGGGGCCGATTGAGGCTGACCAGCAGCTCGCCGTCACGGCGCTCGACCAGGACGGCGGGGCCCTGCTCCGGTCGGTCGTGCCGGCGCGGGCGCCCCGCCCGCCAGCGGTCGAATTCCGGGCCGGCCTGGAGGAGCCCGTAGGCGGTGGACTCGGCCACGAGGCCCTCGGCCGTCGAGCGGGACCCGCCGCCCCGGAGCAGCACCGCCAGCACGGTGCAGGCTTGCGGGTTGGAACCGACGGCGGCGCCCACTTCGGCCAGGCGGGCACCCGGGGCGTCGACCACCAGGTCCGCCCATCCGGGCCGGCGGCACGGGTCGGACGCCACGGCCGCCACCACGGCCGGGAGTGTGAGGAACCGTTCCATCGACGTGCTGTCGAGAGCGTCGGGCAGCTCGTCCGCGTCGACCGCCACCATCCCGCCCCCCGGGTCGGCGAACCGCTCGGCAGCCTCGTCGGTGCGGAGCGCGTCGGCGAACTCGGGTCCGCCGACCAGGCCAGGGTCCATGGCACGAGGGTACTGTGTGACCGCTATGGACCACGGGCCGGTCGCAGCGAGAATCGGGCGGCCACCGGATCGGTGGGCGGTGCCGGACGACGAGGCGGCCGCCTGGCGCAGCTCGGGGCTGGAGGCGCTCACCGGGCGGCCGGACGGACCGGGGCTCGGGCCCCCGCCCGGCCTGGTCGGCGGTGTCCGGAGCCTGGCCGACGAGATCGCCCGGCTGTCGGCCCGCCTGGGCCGGTCGGTGACCGTGGACCCGCTGGCCGTCATGGCCGAACGGGCCGTGCTCGGCGGATGGCGCCGGGCCGGCGACGTGAGCTGCGGCGGGGCCTCCCGCCTGCTCCGGGCCGGCGACGGGTGGATGGCGGTGAGCCTGGCCCGCCCCGACGACTGGGACCTGGTGGCGGCGTGGCTCGAGCCCACGGCGCCGGTCCGGCACGGCCGGTGGGAGGCGGTGGCGGCCGGGGTGGCCCGTGCCTCGTGCAGCGACCTCGTCGAGCGCGGAGCGCTCCTCGGGCTGCCGGTGGCGGCCGTGGGCGAACGACCGGGCACCACCGGTCCGCGGCACGGGGCCGACCGGATCGCCGGCGTCCGGACCCGCGCGGTCGGTCCGGGGGGCCCGGCGGTGCCGCTGTCCGGGCTGGTGGTGGCCGACCTGTCGGCGTTGTGGGCCGGACCGTTGGTGGGTGCCCTGCTCGCCCGGGCCGGCGCGCGGGTGGCCAAGATCGAATCGGACACGAGGGGTGACGGCGCCCGCCGCGGGCAGCCGTCCTTCTACCGGTCGCTCAACGCCGACAAGTCGTCGATGGTCCTCGCCCTCGGGTGCGATGAGGGCCGACGGCAGCTTCGCGACGTCCTCGCCCGGTCGGACGTGGTCATCACGGCGGCGCGGCCGCGAGCGGTCGAGCAGCTCGGCCTCGACCCCGGGTGGATGGTGGGCCACCGTCGGCCCACGGTCTGGCTCTCGATCACCGGCTACGGGAGCGGCCCGGGATGCACCGACCGGGTGGCGTTCGGTGACGACGCGGCGGCGGCGGGCGGCCTCGTCGTCTGGGACGGGCGCGGACCGTGCTTCTGCGCCGACGCCGTTGCCGATCCGGTGACCGGTCTGGCGGCCACGGCCGCCGTGCTGGCGGCGCTCGACGCCGGGGGCGGCCGGCTGGTCGAGGCGTCGATGGCCGACGTGGCCGCCGGGATGCGATGACCGGGCTGCTGGTGGTCGACGTCGAGCTGCCCACCGGCCGGGCCGACATCCGGTGCCGTGACGGAAGGGTGCAGGAGGTCGGACCCGACCTGGCACCGCGGCGCGGGGAGACCGTCCTGCGCGGCGCGGCCGCCGCCCTCCCGGGCCTGCACGACCACCACCTGCACCTCATGGCCATGGCGGCGCGGGCGACCTCGCTCGACGTCGGCCCCGGTGTGGTGTCGGACGCCGCGGACCTGGGACGCGTGCTCCGGGACGCCGCCGCCCGGACGGCGCCGGGCGCCTGGCTCCGCGCCGTGGGCTACGACGAGGGCATCGCCGGCCGCCTCGACCGCAGGGCGCTCGATGCCCTGGTCGGCGACCGCCCGGTCCGGGTCCAGCACCGCTCGGGGCACCTGTGGGTCCTCAGCTCGGTGGCGTGCCGGGCGCTCGAGGTCGACCGTGACCGCGCCCCCGGGGTGGAGCGGGACCCCGTCGGCGTGCCGACCGGGCGCCTCGTCGACCGGGACGGCTGGCTCGGCTCGCACCTCCCCCAGGGCGATCCCCCCGACCTCGGCGGGGTGAGCCGCCGGCTGGCGGCCTACGGCGTCACCGGTGTCACCGACGCCACGCCCACCGCCGAGGCCGCCGACCTGGCTGCCTTGGCCGACGCCCGGTGTGCCGGGACCCTCGTCCAGCGGGTGACGGTCATGGGAGGGATCGGGCTCGCCGGAGCCCGGGCACCGGCGGGGCTGGCGCTCGGGCCGACCAAGATCGTGGTCTCCGACTCCAGCTACCCGGGGGTCGACGAGCTGGCCGAGCAGGTCGCGGTCGCCCACCGCTGCGGCCGGCCGGTGGCGGTGCACTGCGTGACCCGGATCGCCGCCGTCCTGGCCGTCGCCGCCTGGGAGCTGGCGGGGTCCCGCGCCGGGGACCGGATGGAGCACGGTGCGGTCCTCCCGCCGGACCTGGTGGACCGCCTGTCCGTGCTGGGCGTAACCGTGGTCACCCAGCCGTCGTTCGTGCTCGAACGCGGGGACGACTATCTGCGGGAGGTGGAGGCCGACGACCGTCCCCACCTCTACCGGTGCGCCAGCCTGCAGCGACACGGGGTCGGCGTGGGCGGGAGCACGGACGCACCGTTCGGGCCGGACGACCCGTGGGTGGCAATGTCCGCCGCGGTCGGGCGTCGGACCCGGTCGGGGGCGGTCGTCGGGGCGGGGGAGCGGCTCTCCCCGGTCCGTGCCCTGGCGCTGTTCCTCTCCGACAGCAGGGACCCGGGCGGGTCGGTCCGTGAGGTGCGACCCGGGGTGCCGGCCGACCTCTGCCTCCTCGACTGCGATCTGGACCGCTCCCTCGAGGACCTCGACGCCGGGCACGTGGTGGCGACCGCGGTCGGGGGGCGGCTGGTCCACGAGGCCTGAGCGAGGATCACGGTCGCGGTCCGCTGTCCGCGGGAGGCGCCCCCCACGTCGATAGCGACGTTCTCCTCGGCGGTTTGCAGTGTTCGCGTGGGGTGAGATGACAGGATTCGGCGGGTCTGTCAGAATCGGATGGTCCGCACCGGGGGCGAGGGGGAGAGCGTCATGGAGATCGACCAGATGGTGATGGTGAGCGTCGACGACCACGTCGTCGAGCCACCGCACCTCTTCGAGGGGCGCCTGACGGCCAAGTACGCCGACCTCGCACCGCGGTTCATCACCAACGAGGACGGCACCAATGCGTGGCTCTACGAGGGCAACGTGCTCCCGAACGTGGCGCTCAACGCCGTGTCCGGACGCCCGCGGGAGGAGTACGGACTCGAGCCGACGTCCTTCGACCAGCTCCGGCCCGGGTGCTACGACATCGACGAGCGGGTCAAGGACATGGACGCCAACGGCGTGGTCGGCTCGCTGTGCTTCCCGTCGTTCCCGCAGTTCTGCGGGCAGCTGTTCGCCCGCACCGAGGACAAGGACGTGGCCCTGGCCATGATCCGCGCCTACAACGACTGGCACATCGACGAGTGGTGCGGCACCCATTCCGGCCGGTTCATCCCCTGCGCCCTGCCCGCCATCTGGGACCCGGAGATCATGGCGGCCGAGGTGCGCCGGACCGCGGCCAAGGGGGTCCACGCCGTCACCTTCTCGGAGAACCCCTCCAAGCTCGGGTGGCCCAGCATCCACACCGACCACTGGGATCCCTTCTGGCGCGCCTGCAGCGACGAACAGGTGGTGGTCTGCCTGCACATCGGGTCGTCGTCCGAACTGGTCATCACGTCCCCCGACGCCCCGATGGACTGCCTCATCACCCTCACCCCGATGAACATCGTCAAGGCGGCCACCGACCTCGTGTGGTCACCGGTCCTGCGGAACTTCCCGGACCTCAAAGTGGCCCTGTCCGAAGGGGGCATCGGCTGGATCCCGTACTTCCTCGAGCGCATCGACTACAACTACGACCGCCACCACGCCTGGACCGGACAGGACTACGGCGACCAGCTGCCGAGCCAGGTGTTCAACCGGAACGTGCTGACCTGCTTCATCGACGACCACTTCGGGGTGGCCAGCCGCGAGTACCTCGAGATGGACAACGTGATGTGGGAGTGCGACTACCCCCACTCCGACTCCACCTGGCCGACCTCCCCGGAAACGCTGTCCGCCAACCTCTCGGGCATCTCCGACCACGACCTCGACCGGATCACCCACCTGAACGCCATGCGCCACTTCCACTACGACCCCTTCACCGCCCTGGGCGGCAAGGAGCACTGCACGGTGGGCGCGCTGCGGGCGCAGGCGGAGGGGCACGACATCTCCATCCGCTCCCAGGTGCGCGACGCCATCTCCAAGCGCGGCACGCTGGCCACCGACCTGCTCTCGGTGAGCTCGTCGGGCGACCGGTCCAGCTGACCGTCGCCCCGGCCCGGCGGCCGCACCGCTGCACCTGCTGACGACGCTCTGCCGTCGCCCGCCCGAACAAAGGATCAGCCCACCATGTCCGATGCACTGTCCGGAGTCCGAGTCCTCGAGGTCGCGGCGTGGACGTTCGTCCCGGCCGCCGGCGCGGTCCTGGCCGACTGGGGCGCCGACGTGATCAAGGTCGAGCACCCCGAGACCGGCGATCCCCAGCGCGGGCTCGTCTCCATGGGCCTCATCCCGGGCGGACCGAGCGCCGTCAACTACATCATGGAGCAGCCCAACCGGGGCAAGCGGAGCATCGGCATCGACATCGGCACCGACGGCGGCCGCGAGGTGCTCTACAAGCTGGCCGAGTCCTCAGACGTCTTCCTGACCAGCTTCCTGCCCTCGGTGCGCCAGCGCCTGCAGATCGACGTCGAGCACATCCGGGCGGTCAACCCCCGGATCGTCTATGCGCGCGGTTCCGGTCAGGGTCCCCACGGCGCCGACCGCGACAAGCCCGGCTACGACGGCTCCGTCTACTGGGGGCGTGGCGGCGTCGGTCACGCCCTGGCGCCGGGCGACGCCAAGTTCCCCATCGGCGGCCGGCCGGCCTTCGGCGACCTGGCCGGTGGCATGGCCATCGCCGGGGGCATCGCCGCCGGGCTCCTGCAGCGGGCCAACACCGGGGTGGCGCCGATCGTCGACGTCTCCCTCCTCGGGCTGGCCATGTGGCAGCTGTCGCCCGACATCGTGGCCTCTGGCCTCTACGGCGGCGACCCGATGCCCAAGTTCACCCGCAGCGCGTCACCCAATCCGCTCGTCGGGAGCTACCGGACCAGCGACGACCGGTTCATCACCCTGATGATGCTGCAGGCCGACCGGTTCTGGCCCGAGTTCTGCACCTGCGTCGGCCGGCCCGACCTCATCGACGACCCCCGCTTTGCCGACGGTGCCAGCCGGTTCGCCAACCGTGAGGCGTGCGTGCAGGAGTTCGACGAGCTGTTCGCCTCACGCACCTACGACGAGTGGAAGGCGACGCTGGCCGACCTGTCGGGGGCATGGGCCCCGGTCCAGATGCCGAGCGAGCTGGCCGACGACCCGCAGGTGGTGGCCAACGGCTACCTGGGCCACGTGCACCGCGACGACGGGAAGGAGTACGACCTGGTGGTCAACCCGGTGCAGATGGACGAGACGGCCGACCAGCTGCGGCCCGCACCCGAGCACGGCCAGCACACCGAGGAGATCCTGCTCGAGCTCGGCCTCGACTGGGACGCCATCATCGCCCACAAGGAGGCCGGCGACATCCTCTGATCCGGGCGCGCCCCGACCCAGGGCCGCCTGCGCCCGCCGCCGACGACCTACTTGGGGGGGAACCGTAGGGCGCCGTCGAGCCGGATGTTCTCGCCGTTGAGGTAGGGATTGAGGACGATGCTCTCCACGAGCCGGGCGAATTCGTCCGGCTCGCCCATCCGCCGGGGGAAGACGATGTTCTCCACCAGCTTGGCCTGCAGCTCCTCGGGCGCGCTCCGCATCAGGGGTGTCCCCATGGTGCCGGGCGCGATGGCGCACACCCGGATGCCGACCGGAGCAAGGTCGCGCGCCAGCGGGAGGCTCATCCCGAGGATGGCCGCCTTGGCCGCGGCGTAAGCCACCTGGCCCGTCTGGCCCTCGTAGCCGGCGATCGAGGCGGTGTTCACGACGACTCCGCGCTGGCCGTTCTCGTCGGGTGGGTTGGCCGCCATCCGGGCCGCCGCCAGCCGGGTGACGTTGAAGGTGCCGAGGGTGTTGAGCTCGATGGTCGACCGGAACGCGTCCATCGCCAGCGGGGCGTTGTCGCGGGACAGTGTGCGCCCGCCCGAGCCGCCTCCGGCCACGTTGACCACCACCGACAGCGTCCCGAGGGCCTCGGCGGCGTCGAGCGCGGCCGCCACGTCGTCGTCGTCGTTCACGTCGCCACCAGTGGCGGTGCCCGAGCCGAGCGCAGCGACCAGTGTCCGGCCGGCATCCAACGCCCGGTCGAAGACCACCACCTCGAGGCCGAGTGCGGTGAGTCGCCTGACCGTGGCGGCGCCGAGGCCGCCGGCCCCGCCGGTGACGACGGCAGCGTGCCCGTGGAGGTCCATGGCTGCTCCTGTCGGTTGTCGGGTGGTGGGGGAGCGGGGTCCCCGCCGGGCGGTCAGGTGGCGGCCGTGAACACCATGGGGAACGTGTCGATCGAGCGGATCGACGGGGTGTACACGAGGGTGTGGCCCTCGGCGACTTCGTACTCGGGGATGCGCCGGTGCCACTCCCGAACGGCGACCCGGAGCTCCTGGCGGGCGAGGTGCGAGCCCAGGCAGCGGTGCACACCGCCGCCGAAGGCGACGTGCCGGTTGACCTCGCGGTCGAACCGGACCACGTCGGCATCGGGGAGGTCGGCTTCGTCGGTGTTGACGGAACCGAGCATGACCATCACGCCGTCACCCTTGTGCACCGGACAGCCGGCGATCTCGGTGTCCTGCACGGCCACCCGGGCCACGCCCATGACCGGGGTCTCCCACCGGAGCAGCTCCTCGATGGCGGCGGGGATGATCGAGGGGTCCTCGACGATCTGGCGCCGTTGCTCCGGGTGGACGGCGAGGTAGCCGAAGATGCAGTCGAGCGTGGCGGTGACCGTGTCGAGCCCGGCGATCAGGAACAGGAAGCAGATGTCGAGGATCTCCTCGCGGGTCAGCCGCTGACCGTCCACCGTGGCGTCGAGGAAGCGGCTCAGCAGGTCGTCCTCCCGCTGGCGTGCACGCTGGTCCAGAACCCCGTTGAAGTACTCGTAGATGGAGTCGGCCGTCTCCTTCTGGTACCGCTGGGTGACCTTGCCCCGGTAGGTGTCGCCGGTCACCAGGTGGGGCCGGATGATCCCGTCCTTCATCTTGAGGAACGTCGGGAGCTCGTCCAGGGGAAGGCCGAGGAGCCCGAGGAACACCTGGGTCGGGAACGGCACTGAGAACTCCTTCGAGAAGTCCACCTCGCCGCGGTCGATGAAGCCGTCGATCAGCTCGTTGACCCGCCGGGTGAGGGGCTCCTCCAGCCGGGCGACTTCCCGCGGGGCGAAGATGGGGTCGAGGAGCTTCCGGAATTTCTTGTGCTCGGGCGGGTCGATCTGGAGGGGGATGAGCGGTCGGACGTTCTTGAGGTCGACGGCGTCGATGTTCGACGAGAAGATGTCGGGCCGCCGCAGCACCTCGTCGACGTCGACCTTGCGGGTGAGCACCACCCCGATGCCCTCGACCGGCATGACCGGCATGGATTGCCGCAGCATCTTGAACATGGGCTGGGGATGGGCTGCCATCTCGGGGTCCATGGCGGCGAACGGATCGTCGTCGGCTACGGGCGCGGTGTCCATGGGTGCTCCTCGAGGGGTGAATTGGCCGTACTCATCCTGGCACATCCATCGTTCCGCTCACAGGCTACGACGTCCACCGTCCGGGTGCCCGGCGCTCAGGCCGTCCGTCGGCGGATGAGGTCGAGGACGGGGTTGTCGTCGATCGGCAACATGAGCGGCTGTCCGGTGTCCCGCCGCAGGTAGCTGATCCGGGTCATCACCGCCGCGCTCCGCACCATGGCCAGGGTCTCGTACCAGGCAAGGTCCGACGTGCGTCGACCGGCGAGGTCCTCGAAGAGCGTCACCGTGCCGTCCCGTTCCGGGAACCCTGGGGTGCGTTCGCCGAACAGGTCCTCCATGGTGAGCTCGAGCGCGGTGAGCCACGCCAGGTCATGCTCGGGGGCGCCGATCGAGGTCATGTCCCAATCGAGGACGGCCCGCGGTCGGAGGTCGTCGCCGATGACGGCGTTCTCGAGCCGCACGTCCCCCCACAGCAACGCCGGCGCGGGCTCGGTGGCCGGCTGGTGCCGTCGGCACCAGCCGAGGGCGTCCGCCAGCACCGCCACCGGTGCCCCGTCACTCGACCACCGGAGGTAGTGGTCCCAGTGGTCCAGCTCTGCGGTGTTGTCGCGCCGGGGGATGCTCCCGTGCGCCGGGAGGTCGCTGCGGTGGACCCGCGCGAGGGCGCCGACGAAGTTCCGGTAGAGGGTGGCCCGGTCGGACCGAGGGAGCCCCAGGATCCACGGGTCCCGGTGGGCGAGGGCGCCGACGATGTGA
The DNA here is from genome assembly GCA_052143895.1 of Acidimicrobiales bacterium. Classification (GTDB taxonomy): domain Bacteria; phylum Actinomycetota; class Acidimicrobiia; order Acidimicrobiales; family RAAP-2; genus Bog-756. The sequence goes on from JBKQRT010000320.1 coordinate 95,802, forward strand.
CCGTCGATCCGGGGCATCACGATGAACGCCTCGCCGATCCAACGCGGATCGGTCTCGAGCAGCGGATCGGCGACGGGGACGCCCGCTCCGGCAGCCGCCTGCTGGGCCTGCCACTGGGCGGTCAGGTCGTAGGCCGGGAAGCTTCCACCGCCCGTCGGCGCCAGGCGCAGGACGAGCGCCCGTTCGTGGCGGGCCCCGCCGGCCGACCAGGTCGCCTCGAAGAAGACGGTCTCGCTCGAGTAGCCCACCGACGGACGTCGCAACCCGGTCACCTCGACGCCGTCCGCTCCGGTGAGGGCGGTGAGCCAGTCGGCGACGCCGGCGGCCAGCGCCGCGTCGTCGCGCCCGGAGCTGTCGATCATCGTGTCCCCCGTACTGGATGGCCGCCGCCGGTCGGCCGGCACGCATCCCGGATCTTGGCACCCACGCCCTGGCACCGTCGAACGACCCGCCGGCTCGGGGCCGGGACGGGCCCCCGGATGCCGGTCCGGGCGGGTGGCCTAGAGTGGCGGCGGCGCACGCACCGATCCGGCGAGGCGCCTGGACCACGGGGATGGAGGAAGGATGTCGGTGAGGCTCCGGGCCACGTACCGCCAGGCCGGGGCCGCGTCGTACGGGCGGCCGGGCGGCGACTGGGAGGTGCCGACGCTCGACCGGCTCCTCGCCGGCCCCCGCGACCCGGGCGCACTGGCCGTGGTCGACGGCGACGTCCGCATCGACGCCCGCACGCTCGACCGGCTGGCGTCGTCGGTGGCCGGCGGCCTGCGGGAGCTCGGCGTCCGGCGTCGGGACGTCGTGGCCTGGCAGCTGCCCAACTGGTGGGAGGCCCTGGTCCTCTTCCACGCCTGCTGGCGCTGCGGCGCGGTGGCCGCCCCCGTCCACCACCAGGTCGGGTCGGCGGAGGTCACCCGGATGCTGGCCGCGCTGGAACCGGCAGTGCTCCTGGGCACCCCCGGCCTGCCCATGGCCGGGGTGGCCGACACCATCGGCGTCCGCAGCGACGATGCGCGCTTCGAGCGACTGCTGGCCGCCCGGCCGCTCCCGTCCGGCGGTGCCCGCGGCTCCGACGTCGCCGTGGTCCTCTTCACCTCCGGCTCGACCGGCCAGCCGAAGGCGGTGCTGCACACCCACCGCGGCCTCTCCTACAAGGCCAGGAGCATGACCGGTGCGCACGGCCTGACCCCGGACGACGTCGCCCTCATGCCGTCACCGCTGGCCCACGTGTCCGGCCTGTTGAACTCGGTGCTCGTCCCGGGGGCGGCGGCCATGCCGGTGGTCCTCATGGAGAAATGGGACCCCGAGCGCGGCGTGCGGCTGGCCGGCGAGCACCGGGTGAGCTTCATGATCGGGCCGCCGACCCTGTTCATCGGCATGATGGACGTGCCGGGCTACCGCCGCCAGGTGACGAGCCTGCGGGTGGTGTCCTGCGGCGCCACGGGCGTGACTCCCGAGTTCATCGACTCGGCCCGCCACGGGCTGGGTGCATCGGTCAAGCGCACCTACGGGTCGACCGAGGCCCCGACCGTCACCACGAGCCGGTGGTCCGACGAGGCGGACAAGGCCCGTGACACCGACGGGCACTCGGTCGGCGGGGCCGAGATCCGGGTGGCGGACCCGGCGACCGGTCGCGCCGTCCCCGCCGGGCACCGCGGCGAGGTCCTCGTCCGCGGTCCCGAGCTCTTCGTCGGGTACGGCGACGAGTCCCAGACCCGCGAGGCGGTGCGCCGCGGGTGGTTCGCCACCGGTGACCTCGGCATACTCGACCCCGAGGGCTGGCTCACCATCGTCGGCCGCCTGAAGGAGCTGATCATCCGCGGAGGCGAGAACATCGCCTCGGCCGAGGTCGAGCGCGTCCTCGAGCGGCACCCCGACATCCGCCAGGCGGTGGTCGTCGGCTGTCCGGACGAGCGCCTGGGCGAGCGGGTGGCGGCCTTCGTCGTCGGGGATCCCGCCATCGACGTGGAGGAGTGCCGGCGGTGGTTCGCCGGCCAGGGGGTGGCGCGCTTCAAGACGCCCGAACTCGTGGTCCACCTCGACGAGGTGCCGCTCCTCGGCGTGGGCAAGCCCAACCGGTCGGTGCTGCGTGAGCGGGCCGCGGCGTTGGGCGTCGCCGACCGGTAGGCGCGCCGCCGCTCAGCGGAGGCGCCAGTCGATCCTCGTCCCCGCGGTGAAGCGCTCCTGCCCCTCGGCCAGGAGCGCCGGATCGGTGCCCACGTTGGTGAACAGGAAGGCGAGGTCGAGCGCCTGGCGCCGCGACAGCTCGAGCCCGCCCTACAGGGCCCGGAGGTCCCGCCGATGGCCAGCGCCGGCTGGTCGGCGATGGCCTGCGCCGCCCACCGCGCCCGGTCGTGGAGCTCGGCAGCGGGCACGACCTCGGACACCAGCCCCACCTGGTGGGCACGCGTCGCCGACATGCGCTCGTGGGCGCCGAGCAGCGAGAGGCGCATGACCTCCTGGAAGGGCATCTTGTGCAGCAGGATGATGGGCTCGAACGCCGCCGGCATGCCGTAGGTGACGTGGGGGTCGAAGAAGGTGGCGTGCTCGGCGGCGATCACGAAGTCGACCTCCCCCAGGATGTAGAAGGCACCTCCGCAGGCCATGCCGTTGACGGCGGCGATGACCGGCTTCCAGAGGTGGTTGGACTTGGGGCCGACGCTCTTGCCGGGATCGTCGAAGTCCCACGGCGTGTTGTAGCCGGGCAGCTTCCCGGGGGGCAGCTCCTCCACATCCCCGATCCCGCCGCGGTCGAGCCCGGTGCAGAACGCCTTCTCGCCCGCACCGGTCAGGACCACGCACCGGACGTCGTCGTTGGTCCGGAGCATGGACCAGAGCTCGCGCAGCTTGCGCTGCATGGTCGGGTCGAACGCGTCGAGCGCCTCCGGCCGGTTGAGGGTGACCCACGCCACACCGTCGGACTCGTCGTAGACCAAGGTCTCGGGATCGCGCATGGCGGTCATCGAACCGGTGGGATCGTCGCCGGCCGGGGGCCGGTCAGTGGCACGACTCGCCGGGGGGCGGGAGGTCCAGGCTCGGGTTGCGATCGAAGAACCCGACCGCCACCAGGTGGAACCCGCAGTACTCCACGGGCATGACCGGCCAGTCCTCGGGCCGGGGCAGATGGGTGACGCCGAAGGTGTGCCACGCCACGATCTCCGTGCCGACCAGTGACCGGTCAGCCGCGGTCCAGGCCGGGAGCCCGTCGCCGCCGGGATGCTGGTTCGGGTAGTCGCCCGCCGCCCGCCGTTCGTCGGGTTCGTAGGGCGTGACCCAGAGGTTGTGCCGGGCGAAGCCCGCCCGCCTCCCGACGCTCGACTCCGGCTGGGCCAGCAGGGTAGGGGTGGCGCCGGGGACGAGCTTGTAGGCCACCGGGCGCCCGAGCCCGTTGGTCTTCCCCGGGTTGACGAACCGCCAGTGGCGACTGGTCGCCGGGTAGACGTCGCGACGCGCCTGCAGCTCGGAGCCCAGGCGGTCGACCCGCTGCCGGATGGCGTTGCCCCACGGGTTGTCCGGACCGGTGGGGACGCCCTCGAGCGAGACCTCGTAGGCCTCGTTGACCGGGCCGTCCACGGTGAGGTCCAGCCGGGCACAGAACAGGTGCTGGTGGAAGGGGGCGGCCAGGCCCGGCGCCACCACCGACCCGTACGCCGTCTCCTCGCCGGCGCCCAGCGCCTGCGTCGACATGATGCCGGTGAGCTTGACCTCGAGCTGCATCGTGCCGTCGAGGTAGAAGTACCAGTAGAAGCCGTACTCGTAGTTCCCCACGGTGGCGATGGATGAGACGACGAGGCGGCGCGACCGGCGCACCTCGGTGTGACCGGTGTTCATGTCCTGGTGCTTCCAGAGGATCCCGTAGTCCTCCTCGTGGATGCAGATGGCGTTCTCCAGCACGTAGGGCGTGCCGTGCTCGCTGGCGAAGGTGGCGTCGAGGTAGGTGATCTCGCCCAGGCAGTCGCACCCGAGGGTCAGCGAGTTGGCCATGCGGCCGAGGCCCCACTCACCCACGTCGAAGGCGTTCTTCCAGCCGTGCATGGGCCCGGGATCGCCGTAGGGCACGACCATCTCGCTGACGGCGGCACGGTGCAGGAGCGGCCGGACGCCGTCGTCGTCGTAGCCGACGGTGTGCAGGACGAGCCCCTCGAGGGGGTCCATCGACACCCGCATCGACCAGCGCTGCCAGGAGAGCAGATTGCCGTCCAGGCGGAAGCTGACGCCCTCGGGCTGGACGATCTCCAGCGGGCGCAGGTCCGTGCGCAGGGGTTGATTGTCCTCCGGCAGGTAGCTGCCGCGCTCGGGGGGGAGCGGGGCCACGCCCAGGTCCAGCACCTCCAGGACCTGCCCACGGGCGGCGTCCACGGTGGCCAGGACGCCCTCCACCGGCCGGGCGTAGCCGTTGTCGGACGGGCGCTCGCGGTAGTAGGAGAGGCACCGCGCGATGCGCCGGCCCTCCTCGGCCGCGTACCCGAAATTGCCGGTCGGCCACGGATCGATCTGGACCTGGTCGAAGTCGGTGATGCCCCGCTCGATCATGGCCTGCTGCCAGTCGGGGTCCTGGCGGAGGGCGACGATGGCCCGGTACGAGTCGTCGAACAGCAGGGCAGGACGTACGCCGTCCCGCTCGGTCCACCGGACGATCTCCGCGGAGGGCAGGGCCACCACCGCCTCCACCAGTGAGCTCTCGGGCCCGGGGACGATCACCAGCCGGACCCGCCGTTCGAACGGGCGTCCCGGCCGGTGGGCGTCGACCTCGCTCCTCGTCGGCTCGTCCAGCGTCACCATCGAGAAGAGCGCGGTCTCGCTGACCCGCCCGGACCCGCGCGCCGCGGCCACCGCGGCACGGATCTCGTCGGCGCCCAACGGATCGAGGGGATGGGTGGCGGTCGGGGCCGTCTCGACCATGGTCGTCCTCACTTCCTGGTGGACTCAGCACGGCAGGGCCGGGCCCGTGCCGTCCGATCCTGCTGCCGACGGGCGCACACTAGTCCGCTCCGGCCACGCCACCCGGCGCGAAGTAGTGTCCACCACGATGACGCAACGTGCCCTGATCCGGATCGAGGTCGACCGCGAGCGATGCGTGGGCTCAGGGAACTGCCTCTTCTGGGCCCCGGGGACGTTCACCCTGGACGACGACGGCATCTCGGTGGTCATCGACCCGAGCGGCGACGACGAGGACCGCATCCTGGTGGCCGCGGAGGGCTGTCCGACCCGGGCCATCTCGGTCGAGCGGGTGGGCGCTCGGGTGGACACCGGGCACGAGCAGGAGGAGGAACAGCGTGCCGATCGCACTGTCCGATGAGCACGAGGAACAGCGACGTTCCGCCAAGAGGTGGCTGGCTGCCCACTGCCCCCCGAGCGTCCCCCGGGCGCTGCTGGACGCGGAGGTGGAGGACCTCCAGCCCGTCTGGAAGGAGCTGGCCGCCCAGCGGTGGTTGGGGATCCACCTCCCCGAGGAGCTGGGCGGTGAGGGCTTCGGGCTCTTCGAGCTGGCCGTGCTCCTCGAGGAGACGGGCTGGGCGCTGACACCCGGACCGCTCCTGCCCACCGTGGTCACGTCCGCACTGGTGGCGGAGGCGATGGCACCGGCCGAGGCCCGGCTGGTCCTCCCGGGACTGATCGACGGGAGCAGCCCGGCGGGGATCTCCTTCGGCACCACCCCGCTCGACGTCCATGACCGGGGACCGGCGGGGGAGCTCGTGGTCTCGGGAAAGGTCCGGCCGGTCCTCGGGGCCTCCACGGCGGCGCTGGTGCTGGCGCCCGCCCGTCGCCCCGACGGTGAGGTGGTCTGGTGCCTGCTCGACGCGTCCGGCGACGGCGGCCGGGTGCGGCCGGTGGCGGTGCCCAGCCTCGACCCCACCCGCCGGGTCGGGGAGGTGGACGTCGACTCGCTCACGGTCGGTCGTGAGCGGCAGCTCGGCGGGTTGCGGACCGAGCGGGTGCACCAGCTGCTGGTGACGTTGATGGCGGCCGAGCACGTCGGCGGGGCACGGTGGTGCCTCGAGACGGCCACGGACTACGCCAAGGTGCGGGTCCAGTTCGGCCGGCCCATCGGGCAGTTCCAGGCGGTCAAGCACCGGTTGGCCGACATGGCGGTCCGGGTGGAGCAGATGACGGCGGTGGCCTGGGACGCCGCCGTGGCCGTGGGTGCGGGTGACCCCGACGCTGCGGAGCTGGCGACGGCGACGGCCGGCGCGCTGTGCGTCGACGGGTACGCCCGCGGTGCCAAGGAGTGCCTCCAGGTGCTCGGGGGGATCGGCTTCACGTGGGAGCACGACCTGCACCTCCACCTCAAGCGGGCGCTGGCCGACCGCCAGCTGGTGGGTGGCCCCGAACCGTTCTGCCGGGAGGTGGCCTCGGTGGCCGGGCGGGGGGTCCGACGGGCGCTCGCCACCGACCTCCCCGACGAGGCGGCGCGGTGGCGGGAGGAATTGGCACCGGTGGTGGCCGAGCTCCTGGCCTGCGAGGGCGAGGACCGCCGACGCCAACTGGTCGACGTCGGGCTGGTGGCGCCGCACTGGCCCCGGCCGTGGGGGCGGGATGCCGGGGCCGTCGAGCAGGTCGTGATCGACGAACAGCTGTCGGCGGCCGGCATCGACCGTCCGCACCTCGGGATCGGCGCCTGGGCCATGCCGGTGATCATCGCCCACGGCACCGAGGTGCAGCAGGCCCGCTGGGTGCGGCCCACGTTGCTGGGCGAGCTCATGTGGTGCCAGCTGTTTTCCGAGCCGGGCGCCGGGTCGGATCTGGCCAGCCTGACCACGCGGGCCGAACGCACAGACGGCGGCTGGCTCCTCACCGGGCAGAAGGTCTGGACCTCCATGGCGCAGTCGGCCGACTGGGGGATCTGCCTGGCCCGGACCGATCCGTCGGTGCCCAAGCACGAGGGCATCACCTACTTCATCGTGGACATGCGCTCGCCCGGCCTCGACGTGCGCCCGCTCCGCGAGCTCACCGGAGCGGCCATGTTCAACGAGGTGTTCCTCGACGCCGTGCTCGTACCCGATGACTGCGTGATCGGCGAGGTCAACGGTGGATGGGGGATCGCCCGGCTGACCCTGGCCAACGAGCGGGTCTCCATCTCCTCGGGCTCGACGTTCGGCACCGGCGTCGAGTCGCTGTTGCGCCTGGCCCACCGGCTGGGCGCCGCCATCGAGCCGACGATGGAGGGCCAGCTCGGCGCCCTCCTGGCCGAGGCCCAGTCGTTGCGGCTCATGACCCACCGGTCGACCCTCCTGTCGCTCGCCGGCGCCGACCCGGGACCCGGCGCCAGCCTGCGCAAGCTGCTCGGTGCCGAGCACGAGCAGCGCGTCCAGGAGCTCGGCCTGGCCATGCTCGGGACCGAAGGGGCGACGATGGACGGGCGGGCGGCCCGGTGGACGCAGGGGGTGCTGGCCACCCGGTGCCTGACCATCGCCGGGGGCACCAGCGAGGTACAGCGCAACGTGATCGCCGAACGGATCCTCGGCCTGCCGCGCGACGCCGAACCCGGCTCCTGACCGACCGTGCCGCTACTCTGAAGCCCTCACCGCCGACGGGGGCGGCACAGCATGGGAAGGGGGGGTAGTGGCCTGGGAGTTCTCCACCGATCCGCAGTTCCAGGACGAGCTCGACTGGATGGATGCGTTCGTCACCGAGGAGATCGAGCCGCTCGACCTCCTCTGGGGCGCCCGGACGTTCCATCCGCTCGACGACGACCTTCGGGCCATCGTCGACCCGTTGAAGCAACAGGTCCGCGACCGCGAGCTCTGGGCGTGCCACCTCGGCCCGGAGCTCGGCGGTCAGGGGTACGGCCAGGTGAAGCTGGCCCTCATGAACGAGATCCTGGGACGCTCCCAGTGGGCCTCGATGGTCTTCGGGACCCAGGCTCCCGACACCGGCAATGCCGAGATCATCGCCCACTACGGCACCGACGAGCAGAAGGAGCGCTACCTGCAGCCCCTCCTCGAGGGCGAGATCTTCTCCTGCTACTCGATGACCGAACCGCAAGGCGGGTCGGACCCGGCTCTGTTCGAGACCTCCGCGGTCCGCGACGGCGACGAGTGGGTCATCGACGGTTGGAAGTTCTTCTCGTCCAACGCCCGGACGTCGAGCTTCCTCATCGTGATGGCCATCACCGACCACGAGTCCGATGTCTACCACGGCATGTCCATGTTCCTGGTCCCGACGGACACCCCGGGTCTGGAGATCGTGCGCAACGTCGGGCTGATGGGCGAGCGAGAGCCCGGCGGTGGGATGCACGCCCTTATCCACTACGACGGGGTACGGGTGCCGGCTGAGAACCTCCTCGGCGGCGAGGGGCAGGCCTTCGTCATCGCCCAGACCCGACTAGGGGGCGGGCGGGTCCACCACGCCATGCGGACGGTGGGCATGGCCCGTCGGGCGCTCGACATGCTCGCCGAGCGGGCGGTGAGCCGCCGTACCCGGGACGGGGTGCTGGCCGACAAGCAGAGTGTGCGCGACATGGTGGCCGACACCTACATCGAGCTGACCCAGTTCCGGCTGTTGGTGCTGTACGTCGCCTGGTGCATCGACCAGACCCACGACTACCGGGCCATCCGCCGGGACATCGCCGCCATCAAGGTCCTCACGCCCCAGATCCTGCACAACGCGACCCAACGCGCCATCCAGGTCCACGGTGCGCTCGGCGTCTCCGACGAGCTACCGCTCGGGGGGCTGTGGATGACCGCACCGATCATGGGACTGGTGGACGGCCCGACCGAGGTGCACCGCACCACGGTGGCCCGGCAGGTGTTGAAGGAGTACCAACCGGTCGACGGCCTGTGGCCGAGCCAGCACCTCCCGACGAGGCGCGAGTCGGCTCGCCAGAAGTTCGCCGACCACCCCGGTGCGCTGGCCACCGCCACCGCCGCCGCCGGCAGCCTGTCGGCGCTGGCCGAGGCCGTCGAGCACGAGGTGGGCAACCGGTGAGCGCCGCCGCTTCCGCGGACGGCACCCCCGGCGAGGACGCCGACGACCAGCCCCACTCGACCACCGACCCCGAACGGCTCGGGCGCTGGATGGACGACCAGGGGATGCCCGGATCGGGCCTGCCCATCGAGGCGCGGTTCATCGCCGGCGGCGCCTCCAACGACCTCTTCGAGATCGCCCGGGGCGACCTTCGTTGCGCGCTCCGTCGACTTCACCGGCATGCCGTACCGGGACGAGCTGCTCGGCTACTACGAGGACGCCAGACGCCGTCCCGTCGACAAGATCGACTACTACGTCATCTTGTACTACGTCATCTTGACCCGTTTCAAGCTGGCCATCGTCCTCGAGGCCGGCTACGCCCGGGTCGTGGCCGGCGAAGCGGACAACCCCAAAATGGCCATGTTCGGGGACGTTGTGCTGGAGATGGCGCGCAAGGCGGCCGAGCTGTCCGGGTCGACGTCCCTGCGGTGAGGACGTGAGCCCCGCCGGCGCCCCGGTGCCCGGACGGTCCGGCCGTGACCGGTTCGACCTGTCCGGCAAGGTGGCCCTGGTGACCGGGGGGAGTCGCGGGCTGGGGCGGTCCATGGCCGTCGGCTTCGCCGAGGCGGGGGCGGACGTGGTGGTGGCCAGCCGCAAGATCGACGCCTGCGAGGACGTCGTCGCCGAGGTCGAGGCGCTCGGTCGGCGCGCACTCGCCGTGTCGGCCAACGTCAGCCGCTGGGACGAGCTCGGGCGGTTGGTGGACGCCGCCTATGACAGGTTCGACCGCGTCGACATCCTCGTCAACAACGCCGGGATGTCCCTGCTCTACGGCGACCTGGGCGAGGTGACCGAGGCCATGTGGGACAAGGTGGTCGGGCTCAACCTCAAGGGACCCTTCCGCCTGACCGCCCTCGTCGCCCCGCTCATGGTCGAGGCCGGTGGCGGGTCGGTGATCAATGTCTCGAGCACCGGGTCGATCCGGCCGGCCCCGTTCATGCTGCCCTACGACGCGGCAAAGGCCGGGCTCAACGCGCTGACCGTCGGTTTCGCCCACGCCTACGGCCCCACGGTCCGTGTGAACTGCATCATGGCCGGGCCCTTCTTCACTGACGTCTCGAAGGAGTGGGACCTCGACTCGTTCGAGCAGGAGGTGCGCCGGCGCCACGCCCTGCAGCGCGGCGGGCAGCCGGACGAGATCGTGGGCGCCGCGCTGTACTTCGCCTCGGAGGCGTCGAGCTACACCACCGGGGCGGTCCTGCGGGTCGACGGCGGGATCCCCTGAGCGCCGCCGGTCCGCGACGCTGGCGTCACCGGTGCCCCGGGACGGTCACCGTGTCGGTGTCCACCCCGGACCGCAGCACGGTCCCCGGCAGCCGGCCGGTGAACTCGTGGCCGCGTACGACCTCGACACCGTTCACCAGGACGTGCTCGATCCCCTCCGCCTCGGCGTACAGCCGGGAAGCGCCGCCCGGGAGGTCGTCACGGGTGTGCTCGGGGCCGTGCCCGATCCGCTCGGGGTCGAGCACGACGAGGTCGGCCCACCAGCCGGTTGCCACCCGGCCCCGGTGGCGGAGGCCGTAGAGGCGGGCGGGCACGTCGGTCAGCTGCCGGATCGCCTCCTCCCAGCTCAGAAGGTTGCGCCGGCGCACGCCCTCGCCGAGCATGGCGGTGGAGTAGACGGCGCCACACATCATGTCGAGGTGCGCACCGGCGTCGGACCCGCCCACCACCGTGCGCGGGTCCTGCCACACGCGGGCCCGCAGCTCCCAGTCGGCCTCGGACTCGGGGATGGGGGGGCGCAGCCCGGTCCGGAGCCGGTCGGCCAGGGCGATCTCGACCAGCGTGTCGAAGGGCTCCTGGCCCCGTTCGGCGGCGATGTCGCCCACGGTGCGCCCGTCCAGCCCTTCGTTCGCCTCGCTGAAGGTCTCCTCGATGATCAACGTGCGCCAGTTGGCCAGCGCCCGCAGGACGCCGGCCTCGTCGGAGTGGGCCGCCTCGTCCATCCGTCGCCGCTGCTCCGGGTCGGCCAGGTACTTCATGCGCTCGGGCAGGGGCAGTGCGAAGACCTCGCGCCATCCCGGGAGCCCGTCGATGACCGCGCCGTGCTCGAAGGAGAGCCGGATCCGCATCGTGTGGGGCAGGGTCAGGGCCACGACGGTGGCGCCGCGGTCGGCTGCGACCGTGGACGCCGCCAGCTGGTGGTCGCAGCCACCGGGGTTGAGTGACGACACCCCGAGCACGTTCCAGTTGGCCGGACGGTTGGCCAGCAGCGACAGGGTGGCCATCAGGTCGACCTCGTCGTCGGTGAACCCGTTGAGGCACCCGGGCAGGATCAGCTCCAGCGTGGTTCCGGCGTGCCGGGACAGGGACGCGCAGATGGCCTCGAGCTCGGCCCGCCCTGCGGCGCGGGAGGGAACGGGCCGGCCGTCCCCGTCGCTGTGGGTGTGCGCCGAGGACGTCGAGAACCCGAGGGCGCCCTCGGCGAAGGACTGCTCGGCCACCGCCGTCATGGCGGCCACCTGGTCGTCTGATGCCGGGTTGCCGACGGCGAGGTCACCCATCACCACCCGTCGCAGGGTCGAGTGCCCGACGAGGAACCCGGCGTTGACCCCGACCCGGCCGTCGAGCCGGCCCAGCCACTCGCCGAATCCCTTCCACGACCAGTCGAGCGACTCGAGTGATGCCAGTGGCATCCCCTCGACTCGGGCCATCATCCTGGCCAGGTAGTCGGCGTGGTCCGGCCCGGCCGGTGCCAGGGAGAAGCCGCAGTTGCCACCGATGACGGTGGTGACGCCGTGCAGCGGCGAGGGACTGGCCGACGGGTCCCAGGACAGCTGGGCGTCGTAGTGGGTGTGCAGATCGACGAAGCCCGGCGTGACCAGCAGACCGTCCGCATCCACCGTGGCGGCGGTCGGCTCCTCGACGGTGCCCACGGCCACGATCCGGCCGTCGCGTACGCCGACGTCGGCCCGCTGCGCCGGGGCGCCGGTGCCGTCCACCACCGTGCCGCCTCTGATGACGAGATCGAGCATCAGGTCCCTCCCCTCTGCCGGTGCACCCGGCCGCTCACCCCCTGCGGATGCTAGCGTCCGGGCGCGATGGCGAACGAGGTGGCCGGAGGTGAGCGCTCCCCGCACCGGTTGCTTCCCGACCCCGATCCGAGGCCCATCCGGGTGCCGATCATCTCGGTCGACGACCACCTGATCGAGCCGGCCGACCTCTTCGACGGCCGGATGCCCGTGGCGCTGGCCGACCGGGCGCCCCGGGTGGTCGAGGACGCCGGCGGCAGCCAGTACTGGCTGTACGAGGGACGGCGGTACCCGAACGTCGGGCTCAACGCCGTCGTGGGGCGTCCGAAGGGGGAGTGGAGCATGGAGCCGGCGCGGTTCGAGGACATGCGCCCGGGCTGCTTCGACATCCACGCCCGGGTGGCGGACATGGACCTCAACGGGGTGTGGGCCTCGCTCTGCTTCCCGTCCCTGGTCGCCGGCTTCTGCGGCTCCGTGTTCATCCGGTCCGACGACCCCGAGCTCGGCCTGGCATGCCTGCGAGCGTGGAACCAGTGGCACCACGAGGTGTGGGCCGGCACCTATCCCGAACGCATCGTCCCCCTCCAGCTGCCGTGGCTGACCGACGTGGCGGTGGCCGCCGCCGAGGTGCACCGCAACGCCGGGCGCGGCTTCCGGGCGGTGAGCTTCCCGGAGTTCCCCGCCCAGCTCGGGCTCCCGTCGATCTTCACCGACCACTGGGACCCGCTCTTCGCCGCGTGCCAGGAGACCGGCACGGTGGTGTGCCTGCACACCGGCGCGTCGGCGTGGGCACCGCTGCCGTCGCCGGGGCCGCCCTTCGAGCTCCTCCCGACGCTCTTTCCGGTCAACGCGCTCATCGCCGCCGCCGAGTGGCTGTGGTCGGGGGTGCCCCTGCGCTTCCCGGACCTGGCCGTGGCCATGTCCGAGGGCGGGCTCGGTTGGGTCCCGATGCTGCTCGACCGGGTCGACTACGTGCTGGCCCACTCGGCCTCGGGCGGCGACGCCGTCTCCTGGCCGTCGGAGCTCCGTCCGAGCGAGGTGCTCCGGCGCAACTTCTGGTTCTGTTCGATCGACGATCCGTCGATGGTGGACCTCCGGTACCGCATCGGCGTCGACCACATCATGGTGGAGTGCGACTACCCCCATGCCGACTCGACCTGGCCCGACACCCAGTCGGTGCTCGAGTCGACGCTCGGGGCTCTCGACGAGCACGAGCTGCGCATGGTGGCCGCCGGCAACGCGGCGCGGCTCTTCCGTCATCCGCTGCCGCCGCGGGACGACTGGCGGGAACCGGCCGCCGCCACCGGCCGGCCCTAGATCCTTCTGCGCTCCACCCGGTTCCTCGCTGCCGACCACCCGTACGTCGTCGGGCGTGGGTACGTCCAGAGCGTCGAGGACACGGTCGGCGACCTCGTCCGGCTCGAGCAACTGGTGGCAGAGGTAGCCGTCGGCGCCCACCGTTCGAAGAGCGGGCCGGCGACCTCTGGATCCCATCCGTCGGCGAAGGGGGTGGCCGTCGGACCGACGACCACCCGGACGGTGCGGAGGCAGGGCTCCTCGGACCGGAGGCCGAGCACCAGCTCGTCGAGTGCCGCCTTGCTCGAGGCGTAGGGGACCAGCCCGGGCCACGGGCGGCCCACCGAGTGGGACAAGAGCAGGGCGACGGTGGGGTGGGGCCCCGGCGGAGGTGGTCGAGGGCGGCCGAGACGACCGTGGCCGCCCCGATGACGTTGGCGGCGAACACGCCGGCCTCGGTGGCCGCCTCCGCCAGCGGACCGGCACGTCGGGCGGCCACCGCCACCGCTCCGCCGCGGCGACCGAGGGCGACGACCACGCTCCGACCGATGCCGGAGGACGCGCCCACCACCAGTGTCCGGCGGCGGGCCGACCCGCTCACGGCCCGGGCGGGGCCAGCGGCGGTGCGAGGTCGGGGTCCTGCTGGATCTCGACGGTGTTGCCCGCCGGATCGGCGAACCAGATCTGCACGGTCGTGCCCTGCGCACCCTCGGCGTAGGGGATGCCGGCTCGCTGCAACTCGGCCACGGCGGCGTCGAGGTCGGCGACGGCGAAGCACACGTGCGGGCCGGCGGGACGGATGGGGCCGGGGCCGGCCGGGGCGTCCACCAGGTGCAGCTGGGCGCCGCCGGCGCCGAACCAGTGCCCGCCGATTCCGGGGATGGTGGGGCGGTCCTCGTCGGGCATCTCGAGCAGCTCGCGGTAGAACCGGACCGCCGGGTCCAGTCCTCCCTCTACGTTGACGCTGTGGTGCAGCGTGCGGGTGACCTTCACGCCGGCCATCCCTCGGGCACGACCGCCCCGTCGATCGAGCGGGGATCCACCGGTTGCCGGGTGTTGCCCGCCTCGTAGACGGCGAAGCAGAGCTGCAGGGCCTTGATGGCCTCGGCGGCACTCATCTCCGCCGGGGTCCCGTCGACGAGGGCGTCGACGAAGTGCTTCGAGGCGCGCCGGAAGCCCGCGCCCCAGTCGTCGTCCACGTGGGGGAACGACGTGGTGGTCTGCTTGCCCTTCTTCCCGTCGTAGAGGACCACGGCGGGCAGGTCGAGCATCTGGCCGGTGCACCGGGTGACCCACAGGAACCCCTCGTCCCCCTGGACCTCGAAGAACTCGTCGGCACCGTAGAAGTCGCTCCGCAGCCACATGTCCGGCGCGTAGCTCACGTCCATGGTCCCGAGGATCCCGGGATCCTCGTACTCGAAGATGGCCGCGCACGGCTCGAAGTAGTGGTCGCGCCGCCGCACGGCGGCCTGGACCGACACGATGTCCTGGTCGAAGAGCCAGAGTGCCACCGCGTACTTGTGGATCATGTCGTCGAAGAGATGGCCCCCCGGGCTGGTGGACGTCATCCGCCACACGTAGCCGCCCGCGTCGAGCCCCCCCTGGAACGAGGACTCGGTCTGTCCCACCACCGTCCGCATGCGCAGGTGGTTGGGCCGGCCGACCGCCCCGGTGGTAATGAGGCGCTTGGCCAGTTCGAGCGGCGGGTAGTGCCGGAAGCACTCGCTCACCCGGAGGATCTTCCCGGCCTCCTCGGCGGCGGCGGCCATGGCCCGGGCCTCGGCCACGGAGTTGGCCAGCGGCTTCTGGCACGAGACGTGCTTGCCGGCGGCCAGGGCGGCCAGCACGTGGTCGTGGTGGAGATGGGTCGGCGTGAGGATCTCGACGGCATCGATGGTGGGGTCGGCGAGCAGGGCGTCGAGCTCGGTATAGGCGTCGGGCACGCCCCAGGC
Source organism: Acidimicrobiales bacterium (assembly GCA_052143895.1). GTDB lineage: Bacteria > Actinomycetota > Acidimicrobiia > Acidimicrobiales > RAAP-2 > Bog-756. The sequence goes on from JBKQRT010000320.1 coordinate 110,983, forward strand.
CTTGGCCGCCGCTGCCGCACGACCCTCCTCGGGATCGCAGACCGCAGCCACTGTGCACCGCGGGTCCTCGAGGTAGCCGGCCACGTTGAGCGAGGCGATGTTGCCGGCCCCCACGATCCCGATCCTCGGAGCGCGGGAGTTCGGGGGCACGGCCGGTACGTTACCGGCGTCGGCCGCGGCGGTCATGGTCGAACGTTCCTGTCGGGTGCGACCGCAGCGGCGTCGGCGTCGAGTCGCTCGCGGAGCTCCGCCTTCAACACCTTGCCGGTGGCGTTGCGGGGCAGGGCCTCCACGAAGTACCACTGCCGCGGCACCTTGTACCGGGCCAGGAGCTCGAGGGTGTGCGCACGCAGCTCGTCGTCGGTGGCTCGTCGGCCCGGGCTGAGGGCGACGAACGCCACCACGTCCTCGCCCAGGACCGAGTGGTGGACACCGACCACGGCCACCTCCCGTACTGCCGGGTGGGACTCGATGGCGTGCTCGACATCGGTCGGATGGATGTTGTTCCCACCCCGGATGATCACGTCCTTGCTCCGCCCGACGATGTAGAGGTAGCCGTCCTCATCGAGCCGACCGAGGTCACCGGTCATCAGCCAGCCGTCGACCCAGGTCCGCGACGTGGCCTCCGGATCGCCGTAGTACTCGCGGGGCCGGCCGGGGATGCGCATGCGGACGTGACCCACGGTCCCCGCCTCGACCGGCCGCCCCTCGTCGTCGACGCAGACGACCTCGGCCGGCGGCAGCGGCTGGCCCACCGAGCCGGGCCGGCGCACCGCCTCGCCGGGCGGCATGAGGCAGTACACGGACCCGGCCTCGGTCATGCCGTAGTTGTTGGAGACGAGCGCGGTGGGCATCCGCTCCTGCAGCCGCTCCACCACCAGGGGGGCCAGCGGGGCGCTGCCGACCGTGCACAGCTCGACCGACCCTAGGTCGGCGGTGTCGAACCGCGGGTGCTCGAGCAGCAGCGTGGCCATGGCCGGCACGAGGAACACCGAACCTGGCCGCTCGGACTCGACGGTGTCGAGCCAGATGCCGGCGTCGAAGCGGGGCATGTAGATGGCGCGCAGGCCGAGTCGCATCGGGGTGTACACGAAGGCGAGCCCCGCGAAGGTGTAGGGCGGGCTGGCGTGCAGCCAGCCACCGCCGGTCCAGGCCGGGGCCCGGAACGGCACCAACGAGGAGTTGTCGTGGCGCACCGCCACCGCCTTGGGTTGTCCGGTGGTCCCCGAGGTGTAGAGGATGTCGGCCAGATCACTGGGCTCGCGGGGCACCTGCAGGTAGCCGGGGTCAGTGCTCAGGATGGCCTCCCAAGCCACCGCGCCCGTGGCCACCGCCCCTCCCGAAGGCTCGCCCGCGGCATCTACCCCGGCATCACCGGCGGCCGGGACGCGCACCACCAGGCTCGGCCGCTCGCCGGCGTAGCGGGAGAGCAGCGACGCCTCTACGATGGCCGCCGCCGCGCCGGAGTGGGCCAGCATCCGCTCCACCTCGGGCTGGGTGAGCTGCGGGTTGAGGGGCACGGCCACCGCCCCGGCGCGGTGGACGGCGGCATACGCGACGATCCACCGGAGCGCATTGGACGGATCCAGGTGGATGGCCACGCGGTCGCCGGGCTGCAGGCCGGCGACGATGAGCCCACGCGCCAGGCGGCTGGCCGAGGTGTCCCACTCGGCAAAGGTGAGCGACCCGCCGCCCACGACCTGGTACGCCGTCTCGTCACCGAAGGCGAGCGCCATGGCGTGCAGCTGCTCGGGGGGGAGTACGGGCGGGTGGCTCATCGGTCCGGTCCCTTCAGCCGCGTGACGGGTGCCGGAGGCTCGGCCACCGGCCGGCCGTGTCGGAGGTCCTGCGGTGACCCATGTAGCCAGCTCCTTCGGTGCACGATCGGACGGCCGGTCGTCGCCGACCGCCCTGGGACTGCGCCAGCAGCATGACCGACATGGGCCCGGCGGTCAATCGGCGCCGCCCACCCGTCGCCCACCCGTCGGTCACGCCGCCGCGCCACGTCGCCGCGCCACATCGCCGCGCCGCGGCGCGGGGCTAGCATCTCGTGGTCCCGCCGGCTGGCTCCCGGCCTGTCGCAGGAGGTACCGCCCGATGCCCCGATCCGTCGAGGACGCCCCGAGCCCCGGCACCGGCGACCCGGGGCGCGTGCGGGCCCGTCTGGCCGAGCTCGGCCTGCGCCTGCACGGACCGCATCCTCCCCACGACCCGCTCGACGCCGTGGTCGTGCACGCGGGCGTGGCCCGGACCTCGGGACAGCTCCCACGGATCGACGGCCAACTGACCTGCTGCGGGACCCTGGGCGCCACGGTCAGTGTGGAGGATGGGGCGGAGGCGGCGGCCGTCTGCGCCCTCAACGCCCTGGCCGTCCTCGAGGTGGCCCTGGGCTCCCTCGACCGTATCGAGCGTGTGCTGACCGTCACCGGCTTCGTGGCGTCGACCCCCGACTTCCACCGGCAGCCCGACGTGGTCGACGGTGCCAGCTCGGTGCTCTACCGGCTCTTCGGCGACGACGGGCGCCACACCCGCTCGGCGATCGGCGTGGCATCGCTGCCGAGAAGGGGCGCGGTGGAGATCGAAGTGACGGTGGCGGTCCGTGACTGACGGGCACGCCCACCATCTCCCGCCGAGGCGAGCCCGGGGGCCGACACCATCCGCAACACCGATCGAGGAGGAGAGGACATGGACCACCACCAGAGAGCGGACGCGCTGGCGCAGCTCGGCGCGGCCACGCTCGGCGAGTCGGGGGCTGCGGTCATGGTGCCGCGGATCCGTCCGGCATGGCCGGGGGCGGCCCTGGCCGCCCCCGCCTATCCGGTCACCTGCACGCCGGGCGACAACCTGGCCGTCCACGTGGGTGTGGCCCGCGCCCCGATGGGTGCCGTCCTGGTGGTGGACGTGGGCGACGTGCCCGACCGCGGCTACTGGGGCGAGGTCCTGACGACGGCGGCGACGGCCCGGGACCTGGCCGGCCTGGTCATCGACGGGGGGGTCCGTGACGTCGCTGCACTGGAACGGCTCGCCTTCCCCGTGTTCTCGAGCACGATCGCCCTGCGCGGTGCCACCAAGCGGTCCCGTGGTGCGGTGGGCCGCACTGCCACCGTGGGAGGGGTGCCGGTCGGACCGGGCGACTGGGTGGTGGCCGACGTGGACGGCGTGGCCGTGGTGCCGGCGGCCGGCCTCGACGCCGCCATCGACGCCGGGCGGGCGCGGGCCGCGGCCGAGGAGCGGTACTTCGAGGCACTGCGCCAGGGGTCGACCACTGTCGAGCTCCTCGAACTCGACGCCTCGCTCATCGAGGTCGGTGACGGTTTCCCCTAGCGTGACGGTTCAGTGGTGGGTGTAGTCGATGGGACCGGCACCCTTGACGCCGATGGCGAAGCAGAAGCAGTGGATGGGCGCGTGGTCGGTGATCGGACGCAGGCTGTGGACGGCATCGGGCGGGATGTGGACCAGGTCACCCTGACCGATGGTGCGGTCCTCCCCGGAAATCGTCATGATCCCCCGACCCCGCAGCACGTAGTAGAACTCGTGGGTGGGGTGGGAGTGCGGATCGACGTACCCGCCGCCCGGCACCTCGAACTCGTTGACGAGCTCGAGGAAGCCCCCGTCGGTCTGCTCCTTCATCTCCCTCGAGTTCACCATCCACCACACGGGCACGGTGCCGTTGTGCTCGACGATGGGGGCGACGTCCTCGATGTTGCGCACGTCCATCACCTTGTGGTCTCCTTTGCTGGTCGGTCCGCTGCCGGACCGATGCTAGGTGCAACCGTCGGTAGAGGTCGTCCCCGGCGGTCGGCCACGGGAGCTGGTGCGATGGATGAGCGGCGTCATGGGTGAGTCGGTTCGCCGGATCGTTCCTGAGCTCCTGACCGTGGACGCCTGGCGCCCCTTCGGGTGGGTTCCCGTGGCGGACACCGATCCGAGCGACGGGGACCAGCGGCTTGAGTTCGCCTGGAACGACGTCCATGTCAACCGCATCGGCCACCGGCGTGACGAGGTGCCCGAGGTCGACGGCGGCCTCCGGTGCGAGGTGCTCTACCGACACCTGACCCACACCCAGGTCCTGATGCCGCTCGACGTCACAGCGGTGGTGACGGTGGCGCCGCCGACGGTGGCCATGACCGCGCCGGCCGACGTGGAGCAGGTGCGAGCGTTCGTCCTCGACCCCCTGGCGGCCGTCGTGCTGCACCGTGGGACGTGGCACTGGGGGCCCTTCCCGGTGGCGGCGGACTCGGTGACGCTCTTCAACGTCCAGGGGCTCCGGTACCTCGAGGACAACGACAGCGCCGACCTGACAGCACTGGGTACCCCGCTAGACGTACTCGTCGGCTGACGCGGGGCTCGGCGCCCCGGGGCTCCTCCCGTCGGGTCGGGCCCGGCACCCCGGGACCCGCGTACCGGTCCCCGGGCCGGGGGCATGCCAGCCAACTGGCTGTTGACATCGGTAGTGTCCGTGTCATAAGAACAGGCACAACGATTTGCCGACCATGGGGGGTTGCGTCCACGCGGCGCCGGCTCGGCAGGTCCTGAGCACAGAAAGCGTGAACATGGGGACACACCGGGGGAGCTGGGTGTTGCCAGCGGCAGTGGCGCTGGGGGTGGCGGTCGTCGCCGCCGGATGTTCATCAGGGGGCGGCTCGGCCAACCCGACCACCACGACCACCGGGGCGTCGTCGACGACGACCGGCAGTGCGCCACCGTCGTCCGCACCGGGCGTGACTGCCACGCAGATCAACGTCGGCGCCATCTCCTCGCGGACCGGACCACTGGCCGGGTACTTCGACGGCATCGGGCCCGGGATGATCGCCTACTTCGACATGATCAACGCCCAGGGCGGGGTCGACGGGCGCAAGTTGGTGCTGGCGTACAACCTCGACGACGGCGGCGAGCCCAGCCAGTTCACCCAGCTCACCCACACACTCATCGACCAGGACCACGCCTTCGCCGTCGGGGTGGCGTCGGCCTGGTTCACCCCCAACTACTTCGTGGCCACCAACACGCCGACATACGGCTACAACGTCTCGTCGAATTGGCAGACGGCCCCGAACCTCTTCGCAGCCGGCGGGTCGACCCAGATCTACTCCTCGGGTTTTCCGTCGATGGCCTACTTCATCAAGAAGACGAACTCCAAGTCCGCCGCCTTCATCAGCTACGGGCCGGCCATCTCCTCGTCGTACGACGCCTGCAACTCCTACGCCAACGGCATGAAGGCCAACGGCTACAACGTCAGCTACGTCGACGTGGGTGCCCAGCTCGGTGGCAGCTACGCGTCCGACGTCCAGCGGATGCAGCAGGCGGGGTCTGACCTGGTCGTCTCGTGCATGCAGGCGTCTGACAACGTGACCCTGGCCCGCGACATCCAGCAGTACGGCCTCAAGATCAAGCAGCTGTGGCTCAACGGCTACGACCAGTCGCTCCTCAACCAGTACCAGAGCGTGATGCAGGGTGTGTACCTCAACAACACCGGCAGCGTCCCCTTCGAGGCCGCCGACACTGCCAAGTACGGGAACCTCTATGCGGGCATGCAGACCTACATCGCGGAGATGAACAAGTACGAGCCGACGTTCACGTACAACGAGGTGTCCTTCCAGGGCTGGCAGTCGGCAGCTCTGCTGGCCGCCGGGATCAAGGCGGCCGGAACCAACCTCACCCAGGCCAACGTGATCAACGCCACCAACCAGATCACGAACTTCACCGCCGACGGAGTGTCCGCCCCGGTCAACTGGAAGGTGTCCCACACCTCGGACACGCTGCCCGCCTGCAACGCCTTCATCCAGGTGCAGGGGGACAAGTACGTCTCGGTGTTCGGCACGGGAAAGCAGGTCTTCATCTGCCTCGGGGCCAGCGTGAAGAACCCTGTGCCGGTGCCACCGCCACCTGGTACGCCCGGGGCATGAGCCTGGTTGCCGCCGGGGCCAGGTAGGGGCGAGGGGCGACGGTGGAGCACTTCCTGGGTTTTGCCATCCCCGGAATTCCCTATGGGTGCACCTACGCCATCGTGGCGGTGGGACTCGTTCTCACGTACCAGGCCACCGGCGTCTTCAACTTCGCCTACGGGGCCCAGGCCTACACCTCGGCGTTCCTCTTCACCCGCTTCGTGCAGAACCAGCACCTGCCGATCTGGCTGGCGTTCCTGCTGTCGGTGGTCGTGCTCGGTCCGGCCCTGGGTCTGGCGTTCGACCACTTTCTGTTCCGCAAGATCCCCAACACCAACACGACAGCCAAGCTGGTCACGGGGATCACCCTGTTCGTCGGCATCCCGTCGGTGCTGTCCGTCATCTTCGGCAACGCCAACCAGTACAACCCGCCGAGCATCTTGTTCAGCCCGGGCACGGTCTACTTCCGCGTGGCGGGAACCCCCATCAACGGGATCTACCTGACCACGGTGCTGACGACCGTCATCGTCTTGGCCGCCCTGGTGGCACTGATGCGGCTCACTAACCTGGGGCTCCAGATGCGCGGCGCGGTGGAGAGCCGTCGCCTCATCGAGCTGGACGGCGTCAACGCCGGCCGGGTGGTGGCGGTGGCCTGGGCCATCTCCGGGTTGATGGCCGGACTGGCCGGCGTGCTCCTGGCCCCGATCTACGGCCAGCTGCAGTTCAGTGACTACGCCGCCCTGATGGTGGCCGCCTTCGCCGCCGCCGCCTGGGCCGTGCTCCGGTCGATGCCGATCGCCGCACTGGTCGGCATCCTCATGGGCGTAGTCTCCACCGTGCTGGCCGGGTACCTGCCGGTCAGCAGCGTGTGGTCGTCGGCCACGCTGACCTCGCTCCCGTTCATCGTGCTCATGGCCGCGCTGCTCATCGTGCCGGGGCTGCGGTCGTTGGACCGCACCAAGGACCCGCTCTCCTCGGTCGACCCACCGACCCCACCGACCACGGCCACGCTCCGCGCCCCGCAGATCGACCGGGTGATACGGGTCCTGTGGTACGTGCTCCTCGGGGCCTTCATCGTCTCGATGCTCACCTGGATACCGACGTCCTGGGAGAACGTGTTCAACGCCGGCCTGGTCTTCGCCACCATCTTTCTGTCGATCACCCTCATCACCGGGATGGGCGGACAGCTCTCGCTGGCCCAGGCCACCCTGGCCGGCGTCGGGGCCTTTACCGCCGCCCAGTTGGCCAACCACCTCGGCTTGAGCCTGCTGGTCGGCGGACTGGTCGGTGCGGTCGCCGCCGCCGTGGTGGCTGTTGTCCTGGCCTTCGCCTCGGTTCGGCTGCGGGGCCTGGGACTGGCCCTCATGACCATCGCCGCCGCACTGTTCTTCGACAACACGGTGTTCCCGCAGCTGACCAGCGGCAACGGCCAGGGGCTCGACGTCAAGCCCCAGTGGGTGGGCCTCGGCATCTTCAACCCGAACGGCCATGCGTTCTTCGTGCTGGCCATGCTCGTGCTGCTCGTCTGCATTGCCGGCGTGCTGCTGGTGCGCAAGGGGACGACCGGCCGGTTCCTCGGGGCAATGCGGGGCAGCGAGACGGCCGCCGCCGGCCTGGGCATCAACCTGACCTGGCAGCACGTGCTGGTGTTCGCCATGTCGGGGGTGGTGGCCGGCCTCGGTGGGACCCTCATGTCCATCCAGCAGCAGCAGGTCAATCCGGCCCTGTTCAACTACCAGATCTCCCTCGTCTTCGTGGTCGTTGTCGTGACCACCGGGGTCAGCACGGTGGAGGGGGCGATCAACGCCGGCTTCGGGTTCGTGATCCTCCAGCAGCTCCTCACCTACGTCCCCGCCCGGTTCGGGGGCAACAGCCTGGTCATCGTGTTCTTCGCCTTCGGCGCCCTGACCTACTCGGCCCACCCGGAGGGGATCCTCGAGTACCAGAAGCGGCGGTGGACCCTCCGGATGGAGCGGTTGATCTTCCGCTCCGACGACACAGTGGGGATGCCACCCGGCGCCTACCTGGCCGGCGCCCTCGACCACGACGGAGCGGGCAACGGTGCGTTCGCTGCCCACCAGGCGGTCGAGCCGAGCCCGGCGGTGACCGACCATGGCTGAGGACGACCCGCTGCTCCAGGTGTCCGGCGTCTCCAAGACGTTCGGGGGGATCGCCGCGGTGAGCGGCGTGAACCTCGTCGTCCGACGGGGGGAGAGCGTCGGCCTGGTCGGCCCTAACGGGGCCGGCAAGACCACACTGTTCAACTGCATCTGCGGGCAGCTCCGACCCGAGCGGGGGAGCGTCGAGCTCGACGGGAGAGAGCTGCTGGGCCTCCCCACCTTCAAGCGTGCCCGCCTGGGCATCGGCCGGACCTACCAGCGCGTCGAGATCTTCCCGGACATGACGGTGCAGGACCACCTGGTGGTCGCCGTGCGGGCGCGGGAGCGCCAGGGCCGTCTGTGGAAGGACCTCTGCAATCTGAGCGCGCCCACCCCGGCCGAGAAGGAGCGGGTGGCGGTGGTCCTCGCGCTGGTCGGGATCGAGGACCGGGCCAACGCCCCGGTGTCCACGCTGGGGCTGGGATCGTGCCGCCTTGTCGAGCTGGCGCGGGCGTTGGTGGCCGAGCCCGTCCTGCTGCTGGCCGACGAGCCCTCGTCCGGGCTGGACATCCACGAGACGCACGAGCTGGCCCAGGTGCTGCTGATGCTCCAACGCGAGCGGGGGATGGCCATACTCCTCGTCGAGCACGATCTGGGGATGGTGGGTGAGGTCGTCGACCGCACCATCGTGATGAACCTGGGTTCCGTCATCGCCGAGGGCCCCTTCGACGACGTAATGGGCGACCCCGCCGTCCGCCAGGCCTATCTGGGACTGAGCGCGTGAGTGTCACCGCCGACCGCCCGGCGCCCGGGGACACGGGCGCCACCGGGCCGGCCCCGGGCGTGGGTGGACCACCGGCGCTGGAGGTCGTCGGCGTCAGCGCGAGTTACGGCCCCTACCGTGCCCTGTTCGGCGTCACCTTCGACGTTCCCGGCGGGGGGATCACCGCCCTCATCGGCTCCAACGGTGCCGGCAAGTCGACTGTCGCCCGGGTGGTGACCGGGCTGCTGGCCAGCTCACAGGGGACCATCCGCCTGAACGGCACCGACGTGACCGGCTGGCCCGCCTACAAGATCGCCCGGGCCGGCTCGGCCCACGTCCCCGAGGGAAGGGGCGTCTTCGCCAACCTCACCGTCGAGGAGAACCTCAAGCTGGCGTTCCGCCAGCGGGGAGGCCGGCGCGGGGTCGCCGACTCGCTGGTCCAGGCATACGCCGCCTTCCCCGTGCTCGGCAGCCGCCGCAAACAGCACGGTGGAACCCTGTCGGGCGGGGAGCAGCGCATCCTGTCCTTGGCCAAGGTGCTGATCGTCCCGCCCAGCCTGCTGGTGGCCGACGAGATCTCCCTGGGGTTGGCGCCGGTGATGATCGACGCCGTCTACGACGGGCTGCGCCAGATCAATCGGGCCGGCACCGCCCTGCTCATCGTCGAGCAGCAGGTGGACCGCGTCCTCGAGCTGGCGGAGACGGCCGTGGTCCTCGAGCACGGGTCGGTGGCCTACGCCGGCTCGACGGACGGTGCGCTCGACGCCGTCGAGCTCGTCCTGGCCTCGCGCGGCGAGCGGGCGGCGGTGGACGCCCTCCGTGGGGCGGACAGGCCGGGAGGCGGCCGGACGGGTAACGTGGCCCGCCGGCCGCGCCACTGGCGCCTGGGACGGACCGGGCGGCATGCCGGACGGCAACCCGACGAGTCAGCGGAACGAGAGGAACCGTCGTGAGCGAGCAGGTCCGAGATGCAGTCGTCGTCGACGTGGTGCGCACCACCCTGGGCAAGCGGGGTGGTGCGCTGGCCTTCTGGCATCCGGCCGACCTCCTGGGGTTCGCTCTGGCGTCGCTGATGGAACGCACCGGGATCGAACCGGGGCGCATCGACGACGTCATCGGTGGGTGCGTGACCCAGGTGGGGGAGCAGAGCACCAACGTGACCCGTAACGCCTGGGTCGCCGCCGGTCTGCCCCAGCACGTCCCGGCCACCACCGTCGACCGGCAGTGCGGATCGTCACAGCAGGCAATGCACTTCGCCGCCGCCGGGGTCAAGGCCGGCCACTACGACCTGGTGGTGGCCTGCGGGGTGGAGACGATGAGCCGGGTGCCGCTGGCGTCCAACGCCCGGGGCGGGATCGGGCCGTTCCCGCCGTCCTTCCTGGACCAGATCGACGGACGGCTCTGGGCCCAGTTCCGGGTGGCCCAGGTGCTGGCCGACCGCTGGGACATCAGCCGGGAGGAGATGGACGAGTACTCCCTCGAGAGCCACCGCCGGGCGGCGGCGGCCTGGGACTCGGGCGCCTTCGAGCGCGAGGCGCTGGCGGTACCGCTCAAGGCGGAGGACGGCTCGCTGACCGGCGAGCACCTCCGGAACGACGAGGGGATCCGGCGCACCGGTTCGATGGAGTCCCTGGCCGGCCTGGCACCGGCCCAGTCGTGGGAGCCGGACACGGCGCCGGACATCACCGCCGGCAATTCGTCCCAGATGACCGACGGGGCCGCGGCCATGCTCCTCGCCGACCGGTCGGTCGCCGAGGAGCTGGGCCTGCCGGTCCGGGCCCGGTTCGCCCATGCCACGGTGGCGGCCGACGACGCCGCCATCGTGCTCTCGGCCCCGGTGCCCGCCACCGAGCGGCTCCTCGAGCGGTCGGGCATGAAGATCGAGCAGTTCGACGCCATCGAGTGCAACGAGGCCTTCGCCGCCATCCCCCTCATGTGGAACCGTGCCTTCCGCGCCGATCCCGAGCGGCTCAACCCGTGCGGGGGGGCCGTCGCCATAGGCCATCCCCTCGGTGCGAGCGGCGTCCGGCTGGCGGCCACGCTGCTCAACCGGTTGGAGGCCACCGGCGGCCGGTACGGGTTCCAGACCATGTGCGAGGGTGGCGGGCAGGCCAACGCCACCGTGATCGAGCGCCTGGCCTGAACGTCCCGCTCACGACGGCCCGGCGGCCAGTCGGACGGCCACGGCGGCCGCCTCGGTCGGGTCCGCCATCGGCACGATGCCGGTGTCGGCGGCACCGTCCGGTCGGGTGAGCACCCAGGTGCCCAGCCCGAGGACGGGCGTGCCGGCCCGCAGAGCCAGGGCGGTTTCCGACAGTGTCCCGTACCCACCGCCCACGGCGACGACCACCGAGGCGGCACCCACCACCAGCGAGTTGCGGACCTCGCCCAGCCCGGTGGCGACGACCACGTCGACCCACGGGTTGGCCGCCGACGGATCCCGCCCCGGCAGGAGACCCACGGTCAACCCGCCGGCAGACTTGGCGCCGCGGCAGGCGGCTGCCATCACCCCGCCGAGACCACCGCAGACGACGATGGCCCCGGCCGCGGCGAGGGCGGCACCCACCGCCTCGGCCGCTGCTGCCTCCGGAGGGGTCGCGTCGGATGCCCCGATGACGGCGATCTGGGTGCGCACGCCGGCCCGGGCGGTCAGCCGTCCGTGCCCCGGTCGGCCCGTGCCCGCAGGTAGGCGGCGGTGCCGGCCAGGAAGCCGTCGACATTCTTGGCCTTGTGGCTCGCGAACTCGGCGAAGTACCCGGGCACGTACACCGACAGTGCCTGGCGGGCGATCCCGTCCATGATGGTCCGGACGGCCTCGTCCACCGGGATGGCCTCGACGTCGGCGGTGAACGGGTCGTTGTCAGGGAGGGTGAACAGCTCGGTGTCGACCACCCCCGGGTAGACGACGGTGACCTTGATCCCGGTGTCCCACAGGTCGACGGCCATGGCCTCGGAGAACACGGCGAGCGCCGCCTTGGAGGCGTCGTAGGCGGCCTCGCCTGGTGAGCTCAACGGGGCGGCCACCGAGGACACGCTCACGACGTGGCCCGAGCCCCGGTCCAGCATCTGCGGGAGGAGCGCCAACGTGAGGCGCACCGGTGACAGGTAGTTGATGGCCATCACCGACGCCACCGTGTCCGGGTCGAGGCGGGTCACGTGCCGGCGTTTGGGGATGCCGGCGTTGTTGACCAGGATGTCGACGCCACCGAAGACGGCGACGGCGTCGGCGGCCAGTCGGTCGACGGCGGCGTCGTCGGTGAGGTCGACCGCCCACATGGCCGAACCGGGGGCGTGGGCCCGGCACCGGTCGAGCACCTCGGTCAGCCGGTCCCGCCGGCGGGCGGCGATCCCCACCGTGGCCCCGGCGGCGGCGAAGGCCTCGGCCAGCCCGGCGCCGATACCCGACGACCCGCCGGTGATCAGCACCCGGGCGCCGTCGAAGGAACCCGGCGCCGTCACCGGTTCCTCCATGCCGGCTCCCGCTTCTCGGCGAAGGCGGCCGGGCCCTCGACCGCGTCCTCGCTGGAGAACACCTCCGAGGCGATGGCCGACTCGATGCGGTACGCCTCCTTCATGTCTACGGCCAGCCCGCGCAGCACCGACTCCTTGGTCTTGCACACGGCGAAGGGTCCGTTGGCGGTGATGCGGTGGGCGTAGTCGAGGGCCCGGTCCATCAGCTGCGCCGGCGGGCAGACCTCGTTCAGCAGCCCCATCTCGTACGCCCGGTTGGCGGACAGGCGGTCGGCGCACAGGAGCAGCTCCATGGCTGCCGGGTAGGGGATCTGCCGGGGGAGGCGCACAGTGGTGCCACCCCCGGCGAACAGCCCGCGTTTGGGCTCGAGGACCCCGAAGGTGGCGGTGTCCGACGCCACCCGGATGTCGCAGCCGCCGAGCATCTCCATCCCGCCGGCCACGCAGGTGCCGTTGACGGCGGCCACGATCGGCTTGTACAGCTTGACGTTGCGAAGGACTGCCTTGACCCCGTCGTCGAGCCGGTAGCCGTCGAGCTCGGTCACGCCCTCCTTCTGCATCTGGGACTGCAGCCGGGTGATCTGGGGGATGTAGGTCTTGAGGTCGGCACCGACGCAGAAGTCGGCACCGACGCCGGTGATGACGGCCACCCAGGCCTCGTCGTCGTCCCCGAACCCCTCCCACGCCGTCCGGAGCTGGGCGAAGTGCTCCATGTCCAGGGCGTTGCGCGCCTCCGGGCGGTCGATGGTGATGTGGACGACGTGGTCGTCGCCGCGCTGGTAGTGGACGGGCATGGCGCTCCTCGTGGGTACGGTACGGCTACTGGTCGGGGTCGGCCTCGCCGAGGCGGTCGAAGGCCCGGGTGACCGTGCCCAGGTCGACGATGCCGGTCCGGGCCGCCTGGCCGTCCCGCCGGTGCGAGACGAGGGAGGTGTCGACACCGATGGCTTCGGCACGGAGCGCCCCCACCGTGCACCGGTCCCGGGGCCGGGTGGCGAACGGGTCGTAGCGAAAGTGCCGCATGGCGTTCAGGTGGGTGATCTTGTCGATCTCGTCGTCGGGCACGTCGTCCAGGTACTTCATGGCCATCTCCGGCGACTGCGGCCAGGTGGAGTCGGAGTGCGGATAGTCGCACTCCCAGGTGATGTTGTCGACGTTGAGGGCGTGGCGGTTGGCGATGCCGAACGCGTCGTCGATGAAGCAGGCGATGATCCGTTCCTTGAACAGGTCGCTCGGCAGCCGGTCACCGAAGTCCTGACCGGTCCAGGCATGGTGGTGCTGGTAGACGTAGTCGATGCGCTCGAGGGCGTAGGGGATCCAGCCGATGCCACCCTCCGACAGGGCGAAGCGGAGGTTCTCGTACTTGCGGAGCACGGGCGACCAGAGCAGGTCGGCTGCCGCCTGCACCATGTTCATGGGCTGGAGGCTGATCATCACGTCGATGGGGGCCTCGACCGAGGTCACCACCAGTTGGGACGACGACCCCAGGTGCATGCACACGATGGTGCCCTCGTCGGCACAGGCCGTCCAGAAGGGGTCCCAGTGATCGCTGTGGAGCGACGGCCAGCCCAGCTTCTCGGGGTTCTCGGAGAAGGTGACGGCGTGACACCCCAGTCCGGCCATCCGCCGCACCTCGTCGGCGGCCAGGTGCGGGTCCCAGATCGCCGGGATCGACAGCGGGATGAAGCGCCCGGGTTCGGTGCCGCACCATCCGTCCACGTGCCAGTCGTTGTAGGCCCGCACCATGGCCAGCGCCTCGTCGGCGTCGGTGGCCGCCGTCCGGGCGAAGAGCTGCCCGCAGAACTGGGGGAAGGACGGGAAGCACATCGAGCCGAGCACCCCGTTGGCGCTCATGTCCCGCACCCGCTCGTGGACGTCCCAGCAGCCCCGCCGCATCTCGTCGAGGGAGGAGGGCTCGATGCCGTACTCGTCGGGTGGTCGCCCGACGACGGCGTTGAGCCCGATGTTGGGGATCTCGCTGTCCCGGTAGCGCCAGACGTCGGTGCCGTCGTCCTTGCGCACGAGGACGGGGGCGCGGTCCTCGAACCGGGCGGGCAGGCGTCCGTCGAACATGCCGGGCGGCTCGACCACGTGGTCGTCCACGCTGACCAGCACGAGGTCCTCGGTTCTCACACCTTCACCTCCGAGACACAGGACGGGGCCGACCGGGCGCGGCGGGGACCGTCGGTCCGGCCCGAGGTGATGTTAGGCGCGCCCGCGTGTCGACGCCCGGACCGCGGGCACGTCGACCGCGACCCGGGCGTCACCGGTGGGCGGTGATGACCCGACGCGGGCCGGCGGCCAGGGTGACGGCCTCCCCGGCCAGATCGTCGTCGTCGGGCGGGTCCTCGAGCCGCGCGTAGCAGCGCGAGCCGTCGGGCAGGTCGCAGATGAGCGCCGTCCACTCCGGCCCTTCGCGGTTGTGGACGGTGGAGAACGTGGCGATCCGGGCAGCCCCGTCGGCCTCGTGGGCTACCGGCACGGTGGGCAGCGGTCCTGGCGGTTCTGCGGCGGTGAAGGTGCCCGGCCTCGTCGACCAGAGCGAGGCGGCGTGGCCGGCCATGTGCATGCCGATGCCGCTCACCAGCCCCAGCGAGCCCGGGTCGCGACGGAGGACCTCGGCCATGGCCGCCAGGGCGTGGGTCGTGTAGTTGCTCCCCGGCCCGCCGTGGTAGGGCAGCCCCCCCGTGACGGTCAGGTCCCGGTCGCCGGTGATGGCGAGGGCGTCACGGGCGAAGGCGAGCGAGCTGGCGAAGCACGAGTAGAGGTCGAGATGCGTCACGTCGTCCCCGCTGACCGCGCCCAGCGCCCCGTGCATGGCCGCTCGCATCGCCGGCGACCGCCAGAGGTCCGGTCGCGACGCCATGGCCGGAGGTTCCTCGGCGGTGCCGAGGCCGCGCAGGTAGACGCGGCGCTCGGCGGGCACGCCCAGTTCGTCGGCGCGGGCGTGGGTGGCGAGGAGCACGGCCGCGGCCATGTCGACGTCCATGATGGCCGTCATGAGCTTCGTGTAGGGAGTGGCCACCATTCGGTTCGCGGGCGACGGCGTGGTGATCTCCGCGGCCGCACGGGCGACGGGGAACCAGGCGTGCTCCGGCTGCGAGGCGGCCACCTCGGTCAGGGGGGCGAGCAGCCGCCCGAGTTCGTCACGGTGCTCGACCGGGGTCCGACCCAGGTAGGCGCGCCGGGCGGTGTCGAACAGGGCGAAGGTGAGGTATGCCTGGTAGATCCCGTGACGGGCCTCGTCGCGGTCGATCGTCAGCGGGAAGGGGCTTGGTTCCGGCGGCCGGTGGGACCACGGTGGGTCGGGGAGGTGGCGTCGGGTGGCGAGCGCCTCCCCGCCCACGACCAGCGCCAGGTCGAGCCCGCCGTCGAGCATCGCCGCCGCTGCGTCACCCACCAGGCGTAGCGGCACCGAGCCGCCGAGCCCGGAGTAGGTGCGGTGGGCCGGATCGGCGCCGAGCCGTTCGGACAGGCGACCGCACGGATCGTCGTACTCCCACGACTGGCAGTAGACGACCTGGAGGCTGCCAAGGCCGGCGAGCGCCGACGGGGAGCCGGCGTCGGCGGCGGCGGCCCGCGCCATCTCTTCCCACTGGTCGAGGGGCTCGGGCGCCGGTTCCTCCCGCCAGGTGTGCCGAGCTGCGCCGATGATGCACGGCGTCCGCGGGTCGACGGTCACCTCAGGAGAGGCGCGCCTGGCCGGGGAGCTTGATGGCCCGGTCGGCGATGATGTTCTTCTGCACCTCGGTGGAGCCCCCACCGATGGTGCTGTAGCGCTGGAAGGAGTAGAGGCGGGTCCACTTCCCGCGGTCGACGGCGTCGGGGCCGCCGCGGGCGAGCACCCCGACCGGGCCGAGGAGGTCGACGGACAGGGCGGCCAGGGTCTGGGCGAGCGAGGACCACGCCAGCTTGGCGAACGGCACCTCGGGCCAGTTCTTCTCGCCCTTGATGATCTTGCTCAAGGCCCGCAGCGACAGGAGCCGGGCCAGCTCGATGTCGGTCCAGGCCCGGGCCAGCCGCTCGCGGAGGGCCGGGTCGTCGAGTGCGGCCGGGTTGACCGACCGGGCTGCGGTCACCATGGCGTGGAGGTCGGCGCCCAGGAGGGAGATCTGCCCGGCGATGCCCACCCGCTCGTGCCCGAGCGTTCCCATGGCCACCATCCACCCCTCGCCCTCGCCCCCCAGGCGACTGTCCACCGGGATGCGGGCGTCGGTGAAGAACACCTCGTTGAACATCTCCTCGCCGGCCATGTCGCGGATGGGTCGGGCCTCGATGCCCGGCGTGTGCATGTCGATGATGAAGGCGGTGATCCCCTCGTGCTTCGCACCGCGCTCGATGGCGGTGGGGTCGGTGCGCAGCAGGAACAGGCCCCACCGGGCGAGGTGGGCCGTGGAGATCCAGATCTTCTGGCCGTTCACCACGTACTCGTCGCCGTCACGGATGGCGGTGGTGCGCAGGTTGGCGAGGTCGTTGCCGGCATCGGGTTCGGAAAAGCCCTGGCACCAGTGGTCGGTGGCGTCGAGGATGGAGGGCAGCCAGCGGGCCTTCTGCTCCTCGGTGCCCCAGGCGATGATCATGGGCCCGATCTGCCAGAGCCCGTTGGGGTTGAACAGCCCCGGGGTCCGGTACTCGGCGTTGACCTCCGAGTAGATGATGCGCTGCATGGCCGTGGCGTTGCGGCCCCCGTACTCCTCGGGCCAGTGCACGGCCGCCCACCGCCCCTCGTTGAGCACGCGCTGCCAGGCCGCCCGTCGTTGCTGGGACTTCTCTCCCGACAGGGAGGAGTCGTCGGCCAGTTCCTCGCTCGCCAGAAACGGGGGCAGGTGCTCGTCGAGCCACGCCCGCAACTCGTCCCGGAATGCCTCGTCCTCGGGCGCAAGTGCGAAGTCCACGGACCAGGAGGATAGCCGCGGGCCCGTCTACACTGTCGCCAACATCAGCGAGGCCACTCCGGGGGTGGACGGTGGATTTCACTTTCGATGCGGAGCAGCTGGCGCTGCAGGACGTGGCCCGACGGGCCATGGCCGAGGTGGGTGGCGACACCCTGCGGCGGCTGGCCGACGACCCGGTCGGTGTGGGCCCGGAGGTCTGGGACCGGCTGCTCCCGCTGGGTTGGCACGGGATGCTGGCCCCCGAGGGAGGGGCCGGACTGATCGAGATGTGCATCGTCCTCGAACAGATGGGGAGGGTGCCGCTGCCCGGTCCGTTCTTCTCGTCGGCGGTCGCCGCCACGCTGGCGGCCCGCGCCCTCGGGGCCGACGAGCTGCTGGCCGAGCTCGCCGAGGGCGACGCACGGGGCACGGTGGCCCTCCACGAGCAGGGGCATGGACATCCGTTGGGTACCGTCCGCGCCCGGGCGCGCCGGAAGGGCGCCGGGTGGGTGGTGTCCGGCACCAAGCCGGTCGTCGTCGACGGCCACACCGCCGACTGGGTCATCGTGGTCGCCCTGGTCGAGGACGGTGTGCGGTCGTTCCTGCTCCGGTCGCCGAAGGCCGAGCCCGTCCCCGCTCTCGATCCGACCCGTAAGCTGGCGCGGCTGGTGCTCGAGGAGGAGCTGGTCGAGCCGCTCGGACTGACCGGGGACCAGACGTCGCAGTGGCGCACCGTGCTCGACGACGTGTCGGTGGGCCTCGCCGCCGAACTGGTGGGCGTGGCCGACCGGGCCCTCGAGGAGGCGGTCGAGTACGCCAAGGTCCGAGTGGTGTTCGACCGACCCATCGCCTCGTTCCAGTCGGTCAAGCACCGGATCGTCGACATGTACCACTCGCTGGAGATGGCGCGCGCCGGCGTGCACTTCGCCGCCTGGGCGGCCGACACCGACTCGCCGGAGCGCACCCGGGCGGCCGCCATGGCCGCGGCCTACGCGGCCGAGGCGGCGGTGCGGGTGACCGGCGACGACATCCAGATCCACGGGGGCGTTGGGTTCACCTGGGCCAACGACGCCCACTTCCTGTTCAAGCGGGCCAAGCAGAACGAGGTGCTGATGGGCGGCAGCGGCCACCAATGGCGGCGGGTGGCCGACCAGCTGGTCGGAGTGGCCGCCAACCGGTGACGTCCGTGCCGTCCGGCGGCACTCAGCCGGGGACCGGCGAACCGAGGAGGGCGGCCACCTCGGCGGCCCGGGCCCGGAACGTGGCGGCCGGATCGCCGTCGAGCACCCCGGCCAGGTGCTCGATGAACAGGCCAACGAGCAGGCTGCGCAGCAACCGGGCCATGGTCGCCCGGTCGTCGGGAGCGCAGAGGGGCGGCTGCTGCTCGCCGAGCCAGTGCTCGAGCGACGCCTGGGTGGCGGCGAACAGCTCGCTCCCGACCGCGTAGGCGGTGTCGTCCCCGCGCATGACCTCGCCCAGCATGAGACGTACGAAGTCCTCGACCTCCAGCATCGACTGGAGGATCTCCCCCAGGAGGTCGGCCAGCCCGGCGCCGGCCTCGCTCGAGAGCGAGGGGAGGGAGGCGGCCACCGGATTATCGACGAACCCGCGCTCCTCGAGCACGGCCACCAGCAGATCGCGCTTGGACGGGAAGTAGTGGTAGAGCGACGCCACGTTGAGCCCGGCGGCGGTGGCCAGGTTGCGCATGCTGGTGCCGTCGACCCCCTGCTGGGCCATCAGCGAGAGCGCCGTGGTGATGATGTGCTGGCGTTGCGCCGACCCGTCGGGCCGGGGGGCGGGCTCCTGTCCGGATGGCGGCACGGCTCCATTGTGGACCCTCCGGGCCCGCGGCCGGGTCACCGCGGAGCGGGATGGTTCCGAACGAACGTTTGATATAGGGTGATGGCCAGCGGGTGCCCGGTCCGGAACGTGGGGGAGATGCCGATGCAGACTCGGAGCGCGGAGGACGAAGCACCGGCCCACCCGCGCTTCGATCCGTTCGAACTGCAGGACACCGTGTCCGGCAACATCCGCGACCCATATCCGAGGATGGCCGAGCTCCGCCGCCAGAGCCCGGTCCACGTGGGACCGGTCGACCTCGGCGACGGCGCCGAGGAGTCCGACCCGAGCCGTCCCCAGCCGGTGACGGTGTTCGGCTTCGACGAGGCCGTGCAGGTCCTCCGCGACAACGAGACGTTCTCCTCGTCCGTGTACGACGGGATCATGGGGATGGTCCTCGGCCGGTCCATCCTCCAGATGGACGAGCCCGAGCACCGGCTCCACCGGGCGCTGGTCTCGCCCACGTTCCGCTCGAAGGTGCTCGAGCGGTGGGAGGGGGACCTCGTCCAGCAGGTGGTCAACGAGCTCATCGACGAGTTCGCCGGTCTCGGCACCGCCGACCTTGTCCAGGAGGTCACGTTCAACTTCCCCGTCCAGGTCATCGCCCACATCCTCGGGCTGCCGCGGTCGGACTTCCCGGTGTTCCAGCGGTGGGCCATCGAGATCACCAGCGTGGCGTCGAACTGGGACCGCGGCACGGCCGCCTCGGTCGCCCTGCGCGACTACTTCGCCGACGTGCTGGCCGAGCGCAAACGCCGCCCGGCCGACGACCTGATCAGCGATCTCCTTGTCGCCGAGGTCGACGGCCGGAGGCTGGACGACGAGGAGATCTACTCGTTCCTGCGGCTCCTGCTGCCCGCCGGGGTCGAGACGACCTATCGGGCCTCGGGCAACCTGCTCTACGGACTGCTCACCCATCCGGACCAGCTGCGCGCCGTCATGGACGACCGATCGCTGGTGCCGGTGGCCTTCGAGGAGTCGATCCGCTGGGAGCCGCCGGTGACGGTCATCCTCCGGCGCGCCGTGCGCGACACCGAGGTGGGAGGGGTGCCCGTCGAGGCAGGGGCGGACGTCGGACTGCTCCTCGGGTCGGCCAACCGGGACGAGCGCAAGTACGAGCATCCCGATCGCTTCGACATCTTCCGGGCCTCCCGGCAGAGCGTCGGGTTCGGCTTCGGCGTCCACGTCTGCCTCGGCATGCACCTGGCCCGGATGGAGGCCAGGGTGGCCATCAATACGCTGTTCGACCGCCTCCCCGACCTGCAGCTCGCGCCCGCACCCGGCCAGGATCTCCACATCAAGGGGATGGCCTTCCGGTCGCCGATCGCCCTGCCGGTCGCCTTCACCCCCTGCTGAGGGCGGCGACCCGTTGCCCGTATGGCTGACCGATGACGAATGGCGCACGCTGTCGGCGGCGTGCGACCGGATGATCCCGCCGTCTGTCGCCGGGCCCTCCGCCTCGGCTGCCGGTGTCCCCGACTACATCGACGGGCTGCTCGGTGCCTTCGAGTTCGACCCCCCGCGTATCTGGGCCGGGGGACCGACGTCGGGGCGGACGGGGGGCGACGCCGCCTTCGCCCGGTTCCACCGATTGTCGGCGCTCGACGAGCTGGCCTGGCGCATGCGCGTCGAGGGGTCGCGCGGCCTGCCCGAACGCGAGTTCAACGGGCCGGTGGCCGGCCTGCAGGAGCGCTACCGCTCGGGGCTCGCCGCCCTGGGCACCGACTTCGAGCGGCTCGAACCCGCCGAACAGGACTCCCGCCTCCGGTCGGACCCCGACTTCGCAACGCTGCTCTTCCACCACGTCTGCGAGGGCATGTACGGCGCGCCCGAGTACGGGGGCAACCGCGACGGTGTCGCGTGGCAGGCCATCGGGTTCGCCGGTGACGTCCAGCCCCGCGGGTGGACCGACGACGAGGTCACCAACCCGTGACCCTCGACGCGGTCATCGTCGGGTCGGGGCCGGGGGGGGCGACGGCGGCCGACGTGCTGTCGGCGGCGGGGTGGTCGGTGGCGATCGTCGAGAAGGGTCGCAACCACCTGTTCGACGACGACCTGAGGACGCCCGCCTCCGACTTCTCCAACGACGAGATCAAGTTCCTCTCCCGGCACTTCCTCGGACCCGACCCGCTGGTGGAGCCGCGGACGTTCCGGACCGGCGCGGACGACGGCGACCGTACCCACGTCGGCGAGGTCAACTCCGTCCCCTCGACGGTGGGCGGCGGCGGCACCCACGCCGACGGCAAGGTGCCGCGCTTCATGCCGGACGACTTCCGCCTCCATTCGCTGCTCGGGCCGCAGCCCGACGCCGAGGTGGTCGACTGGCCCATCGGCTACGACGAGCTCGAGCCCTATTACGCGGAGGTCGAGCGCGTGGTGGGCGTGGCCGGCACCGACGGGTCGAACCCGTTCGCCGGGCCCCGGTCCGGTCCGTTCCCCATGCCGTCGGGGGCACCGATGTTCGGTGCGACCCGCTCGTCGGTGGCCGCCGAACGCCTCGGCTACCACCCCTACCCGGCCCCCACTGCGGCCAACAGCGTGCCCTACGACGGACGGCCGGCCTGCAACAACTGTGGCTTCTGCGCCTTCTTCGGCTGCCCCATCCACGCCAAGGGTGACCCCGTGGCCATGCTGCGGCGGGCACTCGCCAGCGGCCGGGCCGAGCTCCTCCCCGAAACCTTCGTCTCCCGGATCCAGATCGACGGTCGCCGGGCCACCGGTGTCGAGCTGATCGGCGCCGACGGGGAGCGCCGGCAGCTGGCCGCCGGCCACGTGATCGTCGCCGCCGGCGCCATCGAGACCCCGCGCCTGTTGCTGCTCTCCGGGATCGACCACCCCCTGGTCGGCCGGTACCTGATGACCCACTTCCAGACCATCGCCGCCGGCACGCTCCCGTTCCGGACCTACGCCGAGCGGGGCCGCGCCGTCACCCACGTCCATGACGACATGATCGTCGGCGACGCCGCCGCCCGGGCGGCCGCGGCCGCGGCCGGACTGCCGTGGCTGCGCGGCGGCATGGTGGAGCACAGCGGTGCCGCCCTTCCCGTCATGGAGGCGAAGCACTACCCGTGGGGCCCGCAGCACTCGGCGTTGATGGAGCACTCGCCGATCCGCGCCCGCCTGTGGGCGTTCATCATGCAGGGGGAGGACCTGCCCTACGCGGGCAACCGGGTCGACCTCGACCCCACGGTCCGCGACGCCCGTGGCTACCCGGTGGCCCGGATCACCTACCGTCCGGGCCGCCACGAGTGGGTTGCCTCGGAGCACCACGGTCCGCGGCTGGCCGCCATCCTGAAGGAGATGGGGGCGGAGTGGACCGTGGTCACCACGTCGCCCGGCGGGGGCAACGCCGGCTCACCGGAGGCGATCCCGGAGAGCCGCCACAACATGGGGACGGTGCGCATGGGAACCGACCCGGCCACGTCGGCGGTTGACCCCACCGGGCGCCTCCACCAGTTCGACAACGTGGTGGTGGCCGACTCCTCGGTGTTCGTCACCTCGTCCGGCTACGGGCCGACGCTCACCCTGGTGGCGCTGGCCGCCCGGGCTGCCCACCTGCTGGCCGGGACGCGACCGTCAGCCGGGCCCCCGGGTCAGCAGTAACGACCCGGCGATCGGTCCGCCCCCGTTGCTGACCACGGCGACCTCTGGCAGCCGGTCCCCGCTCCGGTGGACCTGGCGGTCACCGCCGTCGCCCCGGAGCTGCACGCAGGCCTCATGGATGAGCCCGAATCCGTGCAGGCGGCCTCCGGAGAGCTGGCCCCCCGCCGTGTTGAGCGGCAGTACGCCGTCGCGGCCGATGGCCGTGCCGTCCTCGACGAACGCCCCGCTCTCGCCACGGCCGCAGAACCCGAGGGCCTCCAGCCACACCAAGGTGAGGATGGAGAAGCCGTCGTAGAGCTGGGCCACGTCGACGTCCGCCGGGCGCAACTCGGTCCGTTCCCACATGGAGGCGCCCGCGTCCCGGGCTGCCATGGTCGTCATGTCGTCGAACTGGTCCCAGCTGGGCCGCCCCCGGAGGGCGGTGCCCACCGCGTTGACGTGACAGGCGGGCCGGGGCGTGTCGCCGGCGTAGTCGCGGTGCGAGACCACGAACGCCGTCGAGCCGTCGCTCGGGGCGTCGCAGTCGAAGAGGCAGAGCGGGGTGGAGATCATGCGGGCATCGAGGTAGTCGGCCAGGTCCATCGGGTCGCGGTAGATGGCGGAGGGGTTGACGGCGGCGTTGCGGCGGGCGTTCAGGGCGATCCGGGCCAGCTGCTCCCTGGTGAGCCCGAACTCGTGCATGCGGCGCTGTGCCACCAGGGCGATCCAGTTGACGGCGGAGACGGCGCCGAAGGGCAGCGTCCACTGGAGGAACCCGGAGAACCTCGGGACGCCGCCGCCCCCACCGCTCGATCCACCGATGCCCTGACGCCCCCCGGCACCTTGGGCGGTGGACTCGGACACGGTCCGGTAGACGAGCACGTGGCGGGCCAGGCCGGCGCCCACCGCCAGGCAGGCGGCGATGAGGGCCCGCATCTGGGCCGGCCCTTCGCCCCCGCCGTCGTGCCAGTCGAGCCGGAGGCGCAGCGCGTCCTGGACCTCGGGTGTGGTCGGTCCGGCGAACCCCGGTGTGCCGGTGCCCATGCCCGGATAGGTGGCCAGCCCGTCGATGTCGTCGCGGGTCAGGCCGGCGTCGGTCACGGCGGCCAGACAGGCGTCGAGGGTGAGGTCGAGATCGGTCCGACCGAGGCGCCGCCCGACCGCCGACTGGCCGATCCCGGAGATGATCGCCCGCCGCTCCAGCGGTGGTTCGCTGGCGCTCACGGGGCGGGCGGCGAGGCCGGTCGGAACAGCGGGAGGTAGACATCGTCGTGCTGCTCGAAGACGACCTCGACGGGCATGCCGTCGTAGACGTCCTCCGGCTCCACCTCGACCAGGTTGGTGGTGAGGCGCACGCTCTCCTGCTCGTCGATGGCGACCAGCCCGATGAGGTAGGGCTCGCTCCCGGGGATCCACTCCTGGACGTTGAGGGTGGAGGCCACCACCGTGGCCCGCCCGCTCACCACGTCGGGCGAGACCTCCTCTGACAGGCAGGCCGGGCAGCGCGGCGCGGGGGGGTGGACGAAGGTGCGGCAGTGGCGGCAGCGCAAGAACCGGAGGCGGCCGTCGGCGCCGCTGGTCCAGAAGAACCCGTTCTCTTCGTCGACCCGGGGCAGCAGTCGGATGGCGGGGCCGCGTGCGGGCACCGGGCGGCCTAGGAGTCCCGCCGAGGGCGGCGCGGCCGGGTCGTCACGGTCACCGGCCACCCAGCACTTCGGGGTTGACGATGTGGAGTGGGCGGGCACCGGCCAGCAGACGGCAGAGGTCCTCGGCGATGGTCCGCGTGTGGTTGGACTCGGTGTCGTAGGTGGCACCGCCGATATGGGGGGTGAGCACCACCGAGTCGAAGGTGGTGAGGGGATGGTCGCTGGCCAGGAACTCACCCTCGAAGTGGTCCAGCCCAGCAGCCACCACCTTGCCGGAGGCGAGGGCCGCCACCAGGGCATCGGTGTCGTGCAGCGCTGCCCTGGCCGAGTTGAGGAACACCACCCCGTCGCGCATGGCGGCGAACTGGTCGGCACCGATCATGCCGGTGGTCTCGGGGGTCACCGGTGCGTGCAGCGAGACCACGTCGGACCGTTCGAACAGCTCCTCGAGGGTGACCGTGGACTCGTCCGCATAGGGGTCGCAGGCGACGACCTCCATCCCGAGGCCGCGGAGGCGCCACCGGAGCGCCCGCCCGACCGCCCCGAGCCCGACGAGCCCGGCGGTGCGGCCGGCCAGCTCCCAGCCCCGGAACCGTTGGTAGGGGATGGTCCCGTCCTTGTAGATGTCGCCGCGGCGCACGTCGGCGTCGGCGGCCACGACCCGGCGGGAGGCGGCGAAGAGCAGGGCCACCGCCAGCTCGGCCACCGCGTCGGCGTTGCGGCCCGGCGCCCGGAGCACCGGCACGCCGGCCTCGGTGGCCGCGGCCACGTCGACGTTGTTGGGGTCCCCCCGGCAGCTGCACACGGCCAGCAGGTCGTGTTCGAACAGCGGGCCGGCACACCGGTCGCTCTCGACGACGGCGATGTTCGCCCCCTCCGCGTCCATCCGGTCGGCCAATTGCTGCGCGTCGTAGATACGGAGGGTGGGCTGGTCGAGCCACGAGTCGAGCGTGAGGTCGGCCAACTGGCCGAGGAGGTCGAGCCCGGGCCCGCGCACGGCGGCGGTCACGAGTGCCTGTGGTCGTCCTTCGGACATGCGATCGGCATCCCCTTGCTCGAAGTGAGGGCGGTCCCGGAGGGTAGCACCTACTCAGCCGCCGAATTGCGTCCATAATGACCCCCCATGAGACGGGTGCACCGCCGGTGAACCGGCCGGACGGCGACGGCTGCACGATCGGGGTGGACGTCGGGACCACGTCGGTGAAGGCGGTGGCGGTGGACCCCGCCGGCACGGTAGTGGCCCGGGCCAGGGTCCCGCACCGGGTGGGCACGCCCACGGCGGACCTGCTGGAGCACGACGCTGTCGCCGCGTGGCGCCGCGGACCGCGCCGTGCCTTCGCCGCCGTCGCCGCCGGGCTCGACCGACCGGCCGCCGGTGTCGTGGTGGCGTCCATGGTCCCGTCCATCACCGCCGTCAACCGGCGGGGCGTGCCCCAGCTCCCCGGCCTGCTCTACGGCGACGCCCGGGCGGGCGACGAGCGGGCGGCCGGCCCGGAGGACAACGGGGGGGAGCGGGACGAGGGCAGCCGCATGCTGGGATGGGCGGCCCGGCAGCTGCCCGGTGCCGCCGGCTACTGGCCCTGTCAGGCGGTGGCCACCCACGCCCTGAGCGGCATCGCCGCTGTCGACTCGGCCACGGCCATGTCCTTCGGCGGGCTGTACGACGGCGGACGCTGGGACCGGGCCGCCCTCGGCCGGCTCGGTGTGGAGGAGCGCCAGGTCTGCCTGGTCCGTCCCCTGGGCCGGCCAGTGGGCACCGTGCCGGGCACCTCGACGGCGGTCGGCGGCGGGTCCATCGACGCGTTCTGCGAGCAGATCGTCTCCGGCGCCGACCGCCCCGGCGACGTACTGGCCATCTTCGGGGCCACCCTGGTGGTGTGGGTGGTCAGCGAGACGTGGCGGGAGGTGCCCGGGCTCACCACCTTCCCGAGCACCGTCCCCGGGCAGGTGGTGATCGGGGGCCCGAGCAACGCCGGTGCGCTGTTCGCCGACTGGGCGCGTTCGGTGGTCGCCGGGCCGTCGCGCCGGGCCACGGCGTCGGCCGCCGACGCGGTCCGCACCGGTGATCCCGAACGGATCCCGGTCTGGCTCCCCTACCTCCGCGGCGAGCGGACTCCCTTCTACGACCCGGGCCTGCGGGCCAGCGTGCACGGGATCGACATCACCCAGGGCCCCGAGGCGCTGCTCCGGGGTGCCGACGAGGCCAGCGGTTTCGTGATCCGGCGCATGGTCGAGCGCTCGGGCGCACCGGCCCGGCGCATCGTGGCCACCGGGGGCGGCTCCCGCTCGGTGCCGTGGATGCAGGCGGTGGCCGACGCCACCGGGCTCCCGGTCGACACGGTGGCCGTGCCGGAGGGGGCCGCCCTCGGGGCCGCCTTCCTGGCCCGGATGGCAGCCGGCCTCGAGGCCGGCTTCGGCGCCTCCGCCGGATGGGCGCACCCGGGGCGACGGATCGAACCCGACCCGGTGTGGGCGGTGGCGGCGGCCGGAAGGTTCGAGCAGTTCGAGTCGCTGGGCCCCCGGGGCTGAGGCGGGCGTCCGGGGGACCCGCTCAGGCCGCGCCGGCGTTGGGTGTGAAGGTGGCCTTGAGCACGCCGCTGGTCTCCGGCCGCGCCAAGGTCGTGAGCGCCCCCCACCAGTCCTCGAGTGGGTAGCGGTGGGTGACCATGCCGGTGAGGTCGATCCGGCCCTCCTGCACGAGCGCCAGGTAGTGCTCGATGGCGTGGCGCCGGACCCCTTCGAACTCCTCCATGGCGAAGGCGTTCGAGCCGACGATGGTCAGCTCCTTGAAGTACACCGGTGTCCACTCCCAGCGTCCCGGGACGGCTACGCCGGTGTAGACGAGGCGCCCGCGCTCGGCCAGGACCCGCACCCCGACCTCGAAGGTCTCGGGCTTGGCCACCGAGTCGTAGACGACGTCGATGTGGCCCGGGTGGGCCATGGGCAGCCCGTCGAAGGCCTGGTGGAGGACCCCTCCGGACCAGTCGGCCAGCGCCTCGACCAGGGCCGTGCGCGGCTCGTGTGGCACCACCAGCGACGCGCCGAACCGGCGCGCCGTCTCCACCTGGTGGGGGAAGCGGGCCACCACCGCCACCTCGACCCCGGGATAGAGCGAGGTGAGGATGGCCACACTGGCCAGACCGAGGGCGCCGGCGCCGAACACCACCACCCGGCCACCGGGTGGTGGTGGGTTGCGGAGGATGGCGTGGAACGACACGGAGAACGGGTCGGCCAGCACGGCGGCCTCGTCGGAGACCTCGTCGGGGACGGGGATGAGCATGGAAGGGTGGGCGGCCAGCTGCTCGGCCCAGGCCCCCGGAGCCCCGGTCACGACGCCGATGTGGACGCCCGGGCTGATGTCACCCTTGGTGAACGACCAGCACAGGTTGACGTCGCCGGCCCGGCACGGCGGGCACAACGGCTCGATGCCGCGCGGGGCGCAGCTCAGCCACGGGTTGAGCACGACCCGCTGCCCGATCTCCACGCCGCGGGCGGCCGGCCCCAAGGAGATCACCTCGGTCACCACCTCGTGACCGGGCACGCAGGGCAGCGAGGAGAACGCCGCCATCGGATTGTCGATGTCGCCGTCCTCGAATTCGCCGAGGACAAGCTTGGTGTCCGAGCCGCACACCCCCGAGAGGATGGGCCGGGTCACCACCCAGTCGGGGTGGATGGGCCGGGCGTCCTCGAGCTGGTGCAGCCCGAAGGGGAGCGCAGCCAGTCGCTGTTCGAGCTCGTCGGTCGGTACCGGCCGCTGCTCGTGCGGATCGGGTCGGGCGCCGAACACCAGTGCCTTCATCGCTGGTTCCCTGACTGCTCGTCATCGGTTCCGTCGGCCATGGCGCGCATGCCGGCCACGAAGCCCTCGAAGTCCTTCGTCTTCATCTCCACCACCGCCCGCAGGTCCGGGACGTAGAGCTCGAACCGGTTACCGGCGATGCACTCGAGGATGCCGGCGGCGACCTCCTCCGGGGGGGCGAAGGGGCCCGAGTAGGCGGCCGGATCGTTGTCCGGCTGGTTCCAGATCTCGGTGTCGATGGCGCCGGGCAGCACCAGCCGCACCGACACGCCCGTGCCGACCAGGTCGGCGGCGAGGGCCTCGCTCCACCCGGCCAGCGCGAACTTCGACGCGCTGTAGGCGGCCTCGGTGGCGATGCCGAGCCGCCCCCCGAGGCTCGACACGTTGACGATGGTCCCCGACCCCCGCTCGAGCAGGCGGGGCAGCAGCGCCAGGACGATGGCCACCGGCGAGAAGTAGTTCACCGTCATGACCCGCTCCACCTCGGCCATGGTCAGCCGCTGTACGGGCCGTCGCATGGGGATGCCGGCGTTGTTCACGATCACGTCGAGTGGACCGAGCTCGTCCCA
Source organism: Acidimicrobiales bacterium (assembly GCA_052143895.1). Lineage (GTDB taxonomy): Bacteria > Actinomycetota > Acidimicrobiia > Acidimicrobiales > RAAP-2 > Bog-756. The sequence continues at coordinate 139,507 of JBKQRT010000320.1, forward strand.
GATCTCCGTGGCCACGGCGGCAGCCACGTCCGGATCGGCCAGATCGGCGGCCCACCACCTCGAGCCCGGGGCGCCGACCCGGCAGTCGGACGCCACCTCCTCGAGCCGGTCGGCCCGGCGGGCCACCAGAGCGACCGTGGTCCCCTCGGCGGCCAGGGCGCGGGCCGTGGCCGCACCGATGCCGGACGAGGCGCCGGTGACGAGGGCGGCGGTCACCGGCGGTCGTCGATCCGGTCGGAGGAAGGCCACTCAGTCCGCAGGACGCGCATCCAGGTCATCGGCCGAGGTTAGGCGCTCCCAGCCCGGGGGCGGAGGGTCGAGCCGCCAGTACTGCTCGGGCACGTTGGCGTCGAGGCGGTCCGACAGGAGGTGATCTTGCTCGAGCGGCCCGAGCTGGCTGGTGTAGTGGGTGATGGCGGTGCGCTTGCGCGCCATGTCCGGATCGACCGGGACGATGGCGGGCGTGGGCCACAGTCCGCTGCGGAAGAGCTTCGAGACCCGCCAGGCGAGGAGGCCGGGCAGGTGCTTGTAGCCACCCTCCTCGTAACAGAACCAGACCGGGGCCCCGTCGCCGGCGACCATGGCCTCCCGCACCAGCAGGCCGGCATCGTGGGTCAGCACGTGGTCGGGGTTGGCCAGGCCCATGGGCAGGAAGACCGAGGTCGCCCGGGCCTCGGTCACCGCACGGTGGAGGGCGGGCGCCACCTCGTCGGGGGTGGGACGCCGGTCCGGGGGGAGGTACTGATGGTCGGAGAAGTCGAGCCACACCGGCGTCGCCTCCATCGAGGCCATGGCCACCCGGTCCTCCTCGCGCCGCAGGGCGACGACGTCGTCGCCGGCCACGAAGCCGGACAACGCGTCCCACTCGGTCACCTCGTCGGGGTAGGCCGGGGGCCAGCCGGCCAGCACGGTGATCACGGTGCTGGCCGGGTAGGTGGTGAGCACATGGGCGGCGCCGAGCGCGGCATCGTCGAAGTGGGGCGAGACCACCACGATGCGATCCAGGACCGACCGGTCGAGGGCGCCCCACAGGGTCCGTGCATCCATGGGAGAAGCGTACCGGGGCGGCCCGGCAGTCACCCGAGTGCCCGCCGGATGAATCCGGCCATCCCGACGGCCACCAGCACGACGAGGGCGCCGATGGCCACCACGAAGCAGATCCAGGTCTGGATATGGGGGACGCCGGCGGCCATGAGGCCCCGCAGCCCCTCGCTCACGTAGGTCATGGGGTTGAGGGCCGACACCACCTGGAACCAGCGGAGGTCACCGAGGGAGGGCCACGGGTACTGGCTCGAACCGGTGAAGATGAGGGGGGTCAGCACCAGGGCGAACGTCACGTTGATCCGGTTGGGCGGCACGAAGGTGCCGAGGATGAGTCCCATCGCCGACCCGAGCAGGGCCCCGAGGACGACCATGGCCACCACGGGGGCGGCCGTGGCCGCCTGCCAGGGGATCGACCCCAGGATCCAGATGCCGATGGGGAACATCACCGCCGCGGCCACGCAGGCCCGCATGGCCGCGAACACCACCTTCTCGACGGCCACCGCCCCGATGGGGAGGGGTGCGAGGAGGCGGTCCTCGATCTCGTTGCTGTAGGAGAACTCGATGACCAGGGGCAGTGCGGTGCTCTGCAGTCCGGTGAGGACGGCGGCTAGGGCCACCAGCCCCGGGAACAGCACCTGTTCGTAGCCCGGTCGTGCGTAGCCGAGCTCGGTGAGGACCTTGCCGAACACGAAGAGGAGGAAGAGGGGCTGCAGGATCACCTGGGCCAGGAAGATCGGGAACTCCCGGCCGGTGACGAACAGGTCCCGTCGGAGGATGGCCACGCCGGTCCGCCACGGTCCCCAGGGGGCGAGGTCGACGAGGGCGACGGCCGGGTCGTCGGTGTCCTCGGTGATCGGCATCGCCGTCATCGCAGTGCCCGCCCGGTGAGGTGGATGAAGACGTCCTCGAGGTTGGGCTCGCCCAGCCGGACGTCGGTCAGGCGTCCCCCCGACTCGGTGATGACGTGGGCCACCGGGGCCACGAACGGGGCGGCCTCGCCCTCCACGTAGATCCGGAACCGCCAGCCGCTGCCGCCGGGGTCGTCCAGCTCCTCGGCGTGGCGGACGCCCTCGAGGGAGGCGAGGGTGGCCCGGAGCGCGGCGGCGGCGGACCCGGACCCGGGCTCGATGGTGCAGTCGAGGGTGCGGTCGCTGGTCATCCCGCGCACCAGTGCCGCGGGGGTGTCGAGGGCCAGCAGCGCGCCGTGGTCGATGATGGCCACCCGGTCGCTCAGGGTGGCGGCCTCGTCCATGTCGTGCGTGGTGATCACGACGGTCGTCCCTGCCTGCTTGAGCTCGGCCACCTTCTCCCACAGGAAGAGGCGGGCGGCCGGGTCGAGCCCCGTCGACGGCTCGTCGAGGAACAGCACGGCCGGCGAGTGCATGAGGGCGCGGGCGATCATCATGCGCTGGATCTGGCCGCCCGAGAAGTCGTCGGGCCGGCCGCCGGGCCGGTCGGCCAGCCCGAACTGCTCGAGGAGCTCGTCGGCCAGCCGCCGGCGCCGGGCCCGGGACACGCCGTGGTAGCTGGCGTGGAACACGAGGTTCTGGCGGACCGAGAGGGACCGGTCGAGGTTGTTCTGTTGGGGGACCACCCCGAGCACGCGGCGCGCCGCCACCGGGTCGGCGACCACGTCGACCCCGGCCACCCGGGCCCGCCCCCGGGTGGGGCGGATCCTGGTGGTCAGGATCCCGATGGTCGTGGTCTTGCCGGCGCCGTTCGGTCCGAGGAACCCGAACACCTCCCCCCGGCGGACGTCGAAGGTCACCCCGGCCAACGAGTCGGTGGGTGCCTTCGGGTAGCGCTTGACCAGACAGGCGACCTCGACGGCGGGGGCGCCGCTCGTGGCGGGGGAGGGGGCGTCGATCGCGGCTCGTGCGCCGATGGCCTGGCCACTATCGGATCGGGTGGCACCGGCTCGATCGTGAGGTCCCCCGGTCATCCGTCGTGTTCTCCTCGCAGGGCGCCGTCCGACTGGCAGGAAGGGGTCGACGAAGAGCGCCGACGGCCGGCACCAACATAACCAACCGGCTCCGACCGCTCTTCACCCTCCGACGGGGCGGGGGCACCCCACCGATCGTCTGCCGCCCGGACGATCACGCTGCGTGGCGGTGGGATGCGAGAGGTTCGGCGTGCGGGGGCAAGGGCTACAAGTCGGCCTCGGCCCCGGCCGCCTCCCTGGCCACGGGTGGCACCATCACCTGGACGAAGAGCGGCGGGACCACGACGTTGTCGCTGTCGGCCACCTTGCCGGGCCAGGGTGGCTGCAAGAAGGGCTCCGTCGAGTAAGACGCCACCGGTTCGGTCACCGCCGCGTCGACCAGCGGCACCGGGATCCCGGCCGTCGGTGACTCGACGTCGGCCCGTGCCTGCGTCAGCGGAAAGACCGGCGCGATCTCGCTGGTCAAGGGCACCACGATGAGCCTCTGATCAGGCCGGTGCTGCCACCCCGTCGCCCGGAGAGCACCGGGTCCGGCGGGTAACGCAGCACCACTGTCGCACCGACGATGCCCTGTTCCCTCCACGGGAGCGGGGCATCGTCGCGTGTGTGCCCGGTTCATGGCACCCCGTACGCGGGGGTCGGCGGCGCGGCTCGTCCCGTCTCCCGGTCGACGGAGTTCTCCCGGTCGACGGAGTACGGTACGGGCCACCGTACGTGCCGACGCGGGCACAGCCCATGGTGGCGGACGGGTGAGGAGATCCGTGCGGTCGCCGGTGCCGATGGAGGTCGGAGGATGAATCTCGGGGGTGGGGACGTACCGATGGCACCGAAGGGCCTCTGCGGGTGACCCGGTGGAACCCCCTGGCCGGACCGGCCCGTTCGTGGGGCCACTTCGTCCGGCGTCCACGCGCCACCCAGATCCGCACCTTGCTGATCGTGGCAGCCGTCCTGGCCGGTACCGGCTACTGGATCGCCTCCGCCCCGTCGGCCTCCTCCTCGAAGCCGGTGTCGTCGGTCACCCCGACCAGCGGCCCCAGCCCGGTGGACGAGGCCAGCACGTCGAGCCGGGGCGTGGCGAGCGGCAGCATCAACGTCGTCTTCCCGGTGGTGTCGCTCAACTCGCTGGCCGGCAAGGAGGGCTTCGCCGAGGACCTCGAGTTCGGAGAACAGGACCAGGCCATCCGGCTCTTCGTGAAGCAGATCAACGACACCGGCGGGATCAACGGCCGGGCCATCAACCCGATCATCACGAGCTTCGACCCGGCCGACGAATCGGACATGCGGGGGTTGTGCAAGACCTGGACCGAAGGGTCCCCGGCCGCCTTCGCGGTGCTCGACGGCATCGGCGACTGGACCGGCGACAACGAGCTCTGCATCACCCAGGAGGGCCACACCCCGTTCATCGGCCAGTGGACCACGGTGACCAATTGGACCAATCAAGGATCGCCCTATCTCTGGTGGACCGGACCCGACCAGGCGGCCGTGCTGCAAGCGGTGGTCGACTGGGGGGCGAAGGCCGGGCTGCTGGGCCGGGGGGGCACCGGCAAGCTCGGTGTGATCGCCGGCGACCGGGCCTCGGACCAGGCCGCCCTCGACGACTACCTCCTTCCCGACCTGCGGCGAGCCGGCGTCACCCCGGTGGTCGAGACCGTCGCCTCGGACCCCAACGACACCACCACCACCGACGCCGAGGCCCCGCTCGCCGTCCAGCAGCTCCGCAGTGCCGGTGTCACCTCGGTCGTCCCCCTCATCCCGTTCAACGTCTTCTTCCCCGTGCTGGAGGCGGAGAGTTCCCAGCAGTACTACCCGCGGCTGTTGCTGAGCGACTACGAGTCGAGCATCGAGGCGGCCCTCGGGCTCCTGCCCATCCCATACGCCAAGGCCCTCAACGGACAGGAGGGGGTGACCACCGAGACGCTGGGCGGGATCGATGACGACCGGCCCGAGAGCCAGGGCGGCTACGACCCCGGGTTGCGCAGCTGCTTCACGCTCTGGCACAAGACCTATCCGCAGGTGCCCCCGGGCGACCTCTCCTTCTACATCGAGGAGCAGGGCCCCATCGCCGGCTGGTGCCAGGTCATCCGGCTCTTCGCCGCCGCCGCCCGGGCCGCCGGGCCGGATCTCAACCGCCGTACCTTCGTGACCGCCATGTCGAAGATCACCGACTTCCCCGGGACCTACGCACCCGTGCTGAGCTACGGACCGGACAAGCGGGACGGGCCCACCCAGTACCAGGTGGTCGAGTTGCACATCAACTCGCCCGTGTCGGCACAGTGCAAGCTGCCGAAGGATCGCATCCCCCAGATCACCTGCTGGGTCCCGGTCGTCCCCTTCACGCCGCTGCCCACCGGCTGAGCGACCCCGCCGGGGCGCCGGCGGCGCTGGTATACCTGGCGGATGGAGCGCTCATCCCTCGACGCGACCCACCGGCGGCATTGGCACGAAGAGGGCTGGTGTGCTGGAGGGGGCCGTGCCGGCCAACGACCTCGCCGCCGCCCAGGAGGACGTCACCCGGCTCTTCCCGTCACCCGACGCCGTCCG
>JBKQRT010000321.1:0-9550 GCA_052143895.1 Acidimicrobiales bacterium
GTGGACGAGGAGTCTGATCTGCTCGGGCTTATAGCGCTTGATCACCTCTCCGTCCGTCCCGATCGTCCAGCTGTCGTCCGGCTCGTCGTAACCGAACAGTGACCGGTTCTTCAGACCTTCGATGGCACGATCCTCTGGTGGGCCCACGGGGTCACCGCGGTGGAACATCAGTTCGTTCTGTACCACGACGCCGCGATTCCACATCGGCATTTCAAGGTTCTGCGGCGGTCCGTAAGGTCCGTCCGGCCAGTAGGTGAAACCCCCTGGCTCACCGAGGTACCACCACGTGATGATCTGAGCCATCTTGATCAGGTAGTCGGTGAAGAGTCCGGACTTTCCCATCATGTTCTGCAGCCATACGGGCGTGTTCTCAATGCGGACACCTCTGAAGGTGACGGCGTCGAGGTGCGGAGCCAACCCCGTGTTGTGGGGTCCGCAGATGTTGAAGAGCATGAGTGTGGGCTTCGCGTATTGAGCATTCCAATAAGACTTGACCTCGGCCAGGAACCGGCTGTTGTAGAACACGTCCTCGAGCTCGGAGTAGAAGCAGACGGAATTCTTCGCGAAGAACCCACGAAAATGTGCCGACGCAATATCGTCGAGCGTGAGTCCGTGATCCGGAGCGATGTTGCCGGTGATCGTCGCGATCACCTCATCCACTGACTTGAAGTGGTTGGCGATGATGCTTTTCCACGGCCCGTAGTGCTTTACGACATCAACCATGCGCGCATACTCGTCCTTGCGATACACGCCGTCGATCACACGCGGTGGTGCTGCCGGTTTGAGGACGGTAGCCAGGTCTTGGGTTGCAGTCATGATGCTTGACCTCGTTTCACTGGGCGGGATGCCGTGGTACGGGCTGTGGCGGTTGAAAATGCACTCATGTGCGGCTTAGAAGACGACCATGCCGCGGATATTCGTCCCATTTCGCATGTCCTCGTAGCCCTGGTTGATGTCTTCGAGCGTGTAGGTGTTGGTGACAAGTTCATCGAGAAGTACCCGGCCGTTCATGTACAGATCGAGGATCCGTGGGATGTCGCGACGAGGATTGGCATTGCCAAAGATGCACCCAACGAGTTCCTTTCGCATCATGGCGAACATGAACAGATCGAGCTTGACGTCCGTCTGGGAGATCGGGGCCACTGCAGTGACGACGGCGCGACCAGCCTTCTTGGTGAGGTTGAGGAGCGGGGCAATGAGATCGCCATAGGCAAGGCTCACCGTGAGGATGCTCTTGTCCGCCATCGCACCTCTCGTGAGTTCTGCGACGAGAAACGTAGCTTCCTCCATGAAGGCGGCGGAGTGCGTTGCTCCGAACGTCTCGGCCGCGGTGCGCTTGTTCTCGAGGGGATCAACAGCGACAATCTTGTCGGCACCGGCAAGGCGGGCGCCCTGCACGGCATTCATACCGATGCCACCAAGTCCAACGACCACCACCGTCTCTCCCGCCCGGACCTCGGCCGCGTTGATGGCGGATCCCCACCCCGTGGTCACACCGCATCCGACCAGCGCCGCCTTGTCAAGCGGAATGTGAGGTTCGATCTTGACGCAGCTGGCTTCGCTCACAACTGTCAGCGGCTCGAAAGTCCCGATCATGCACATCACCCCCAGATCGGTGCCGTCGGTGGTGTGGTGCCGTGCAGTGAAGTCCGTGGGTTGCCTTCCCGCGAGCGAGAACGCGCCTAGGTCGCACAGGTGCTGCTGGCCGATGGCGCAGGAGGGACAACGTCCGCACGCTGGGATGAAACTCAATACGACGTGGTCGCCTGGAGTGAGGGTCGTCACCCCTGGCCCGACTTCGACAATCACTCCCGCGCCTTCGTGGCCGCCGATGCAGGGAAACTGACGCGCGTTGAAAGCCTCGGCCATTGCCGGATCCAGGACCATGTCGCCGGTGACGAGGTGCTCGTCGGAGTGGCACAGACCGGACGCCGCCAACTCGACGAGCACTTCACCAGCCTTGGGAGGATCGAGCTCGATCTCCTCCACGCTCCACTTCGTGTGGGTGTCCCACAGAATGGCTGCTCTGCTCCTCATGGCAATTCTCCTTCGTCGCCGAAACAACCCTGGCTGACCGGCGGCTCGCCTTCCCGATCGATCGCGGTGAATCCTGCGAGTGCAGCGAAAGACCCACTGGTATCTAATGACGTTGTTATATCGCACTCAGGGGTCCGGTGGCTAGCCCCCTAATGCCGCCCTGGTCGGCGCCATAATTTCCTGCGACCAGGCGCTCGGGAATCGAGGAGGACCGCCCTCAAAACTCAGCCGGAACCAGGGTCAATGTGGCGTCAGGCCTCCATCCACGATGACAACCTGGCCGGTCATATAGCTGCCTGCATCCGAACAGAGGAGCAGCGCCGGACCCACCATTTCGTCCGGGTGGGCCGCACGCTTCATGAAGCACGCATTCTTCATGGACTCGATCGCCTCAGGCGGATTGTTCCGGACCATGTCAGTGTCGACCGTTCCCGGGGCGAGGGCATTCACTCGGATGCCTTTGGGAGCAAAGACGGCAGCCATCGAACGAGTCATGGACATCAGCCCCGCCTTGGCGGCTGCGTACATCGCTGTATTGGCCGAGAACAGGAATGCCCCCGCAGAGATGACGTTCAGGATTGCCGCTTTGCCGGATTCCTCAAGGTGAGGTAGCGCACGCTCCACGAGGAACACCGGGCCACGGAGGTTGGTCCCCAGGGATTTGTCCCATGCTTCTGGTGTGAGTTGGCCGAACGGCAGTGTCAGCGCGTTGGCAGCGTTGTTCACGACGATGTCAATACGACCGAACTGCTCGACAGAACGGTCCACGAGGGCATTGATCGAGTCGATTTCGCCCATGTGTGTCGGTACGCCAATCGCCTCCCCACCCATCGAGCGCAGATGTGCCTCCACGCGCTCACAGGCGTCCTCTTTGCGGCTCGCCACCGCAATTTTCGCCCCGGCTGCCGCCAGACCCTCGGCGATCGACAGACCGATACCCCGTGTGCCACCCGTGACGATGGCCACGCGTCCCGTGAGGTCGTGCAGGTGGTTCAGGCTGTTGCTGTCCATGTCCTCTCCTCACTCAGGTGATGTCCTGGAGCTGACGTACCGATTGGCCTCAGCGCCCCCACGTCGCTCCTACGCCTCGCGGTTGCAGCGTCACCGACCCGGGTGCTCTGGCACAGAATGTGCGGGCGCGAAATATAACGCTATTTTCGCTGCAATGGATCGGCTGCAACCGAAGGGCTCGAGGGTACGCGGCAGCCGCTGCAATCTACGAGAAGGGGTGGACCCATATGTCTTGGCAATCCTGTGAGGGCAAAGTCGCCTTGGTGACGGGGGCGAGCAAAGGCGGAACGGGAACTGCCATCGCCATTCGGCTCGCTGCCGAGGGTGCGAAGGTGGCCATCACCGCCCGCACGCTGGAAGGTTTGGAGGAGACCCAGCGCCGGATCGAAGCGATCGGTGGCCTGGCATGCGTGATCCCCTGTGACCTCGCCGACCCACGAGGCGGACGAGCAGGCCTCATTGAACGGGTCGAATCGGAGCTGGGTGCGATCGATATTCTGGTGAACAACGCCGCAGTCAACGGTTACGAGCCGTTCGATGGCACGACCCCCGACGCACTGGAACGCTGCCTCCAGGTGAACCTCTGGGCGCCCTGGGAGCTGATGCAAGGAGTCGTAGCTGGCATGCGGTCTCGTGGTCGTGGCTGGATCCTCAACTTGACCTCGTTCGCCGCGGAGCTGCCGCCTGGGCCACCCTTCCCGACCAACAAGCCGGCAAAGGCTGGCTTCCAGTACGGCGCGTCGAAAGCTTCTTTGAATCGCTTGACGATCGCCGCAGCAAGCGAATGTGAAGACGATGGTATCGCTGTGAACGCGCTGTCGCCCCAGGCTGCCATTGCCACGCCGAGCCTTGTCGCTGCCGGGTGGATCGACGAGGTGATGTTCGAGCCGCTCGACACGATGGCCGAGGCAGCACTCGCACTCTGCTCGGGGGATCCGGCGGTGCTGACGGGTCGCATCGCCTACAGCCTTCAGCTTCTACTGGAGCTAGGACGACCAGTTCACGACCTCCATGGTCTCCATCTTGTCCATGGGTGGCAGCCAGACGATCTGCCGGCCGTAATCGGCCGCCAGGAGGATCGCCTCGCCAGCCAGGGATGGCCGGACGCCTACTCGTTCGGACGCGTCCACAGTCCCCGGGCGTGACGGATCCTGTACGGCCGTGCGGGTCCGGGCTGTGCCGGCCGGACCAATGCATTCGATGGTCTCACCAGCAGTTCCAGTGGATCTGCGCCTCGGACTTGGATCGGTCCGCCACCTTGAAGTCCGTTCCCAGTGTGTGGGCGACGGGGAACATACCCGCCTGCGTCTCGGTCTCGAGAATCCCGAGCAGATCGCCCATCTCGCGCTCACGGAGAAGATGGAGGGTCGTCCATGCGCTGCCAAGACCATGCATGCGGAGCGCGAGCATGAAACTCCACACCCCGGGGGCGATCGATCCCCATCTGCTGGCCTGCCAGAAGACTCCCTGGTGCTCCACCCGCCCGTGAAAGGTCGGGATCAGGAGGACCGGAACTTCTTCCATGTGATCCGTGAGGTACAACACGGACGCGGCCATCCGCCGCTGCTTAGGTTCCTGTTGCACAGTGACCTGCACGACGTCAGCGTCAGCGCGGGGCCGGTCGATGAAATCGGCGAGCGCTGATCGGTAGATCGCCGCCATCTGGCGCTTGGTCTCTCTGTCATCGACAAGAACCCAGCCCCATGTCTGTTGGTCCGAGCCATTCGGTGCCTGGAAGGCGATGCGCAGGCATGCCTCGATGAGGTCCCGTTCCACCGGTCGTTGAAGATCTAGTCGCTTGCGTACGGCGCGGGTGGTCGTCAGTACTTCCTCGGCGGACAAGTTAGGGCGTTGCACGCGACCCTCACCCTCATTAGTCCAGTTCTGCTGAATCTGAATCGGTCCGGAAAAGGCACGAGCTTTCAAGCCGGCTGAGAGGTCGCTACCTCCTTAGCCCACCGATAGTCGGCCTTGCCCGATGGCGAACGCTGCACGTGGTCTACGAACCGGACGCTCTTTGGGAGCTTGAAGCGAGCAATTGCTTGCGCCGAGAATGCGATGATCTCATCATCGGTCGCCGCGACGTCAGGCACCAGCTCGACGACGGCGCACACCTCTTGGCCCCAACGCTCTGAAGGCCTGCCCACCACGACGACGTCAGCCACCGCCGGATGGCCCGCGATGGCGCCCTCAACCTCTTCGACGAAGATCTTCTCCCCACCGGAGTTGATGCTGAGCGAATCACGACCGAGCAGCTCGATTCGTCCATCGGGCAGGTGGCGCGCCCGGTCGCCGGGTAGGGCGAAACGGACTCCGCCCAGCACCGGAAAGGTACGTGCCGTCTTCTCGGCATCGCCGAAGTAGCCGAGTGGCACCCAGCCGGATTGGCCCAACCAACCCGTTCGGTCGTGCCCCGGTTCCAGCATGCGCGACCTATCGTCATCGAGGACAGCAGCACCCGGTCCCGGAGTAAAAATCGTGGCTCCATCGGCCTGATTGGTGGCAAGGTTCATCTGTGCGCCCGTCTCTGACGATCCGACGGTGTCGGTGATGATCAGCTTCGGGAAGCGCTCGAGGAGCTTGTGACGCATGGCGGGAGTGAGCGGCGCTCCGCCGTTGGCGATCACCGCCAGCGAAGCGGTGTCGTAGCTGGTCTGCTCCAATTCGTCCAGCAACGGCCTCACCACTGCGTCTCCGATCACTGAGATGGTCACCGCACGCTCACGCTCCACGGTCCGCCACACGTCAGCTGGATCCATGCGGCGCGTGTCCTCCGGCATGACGACGGTGTTCCCGTCTCGGAACAGGTGGAAGGCACCCCACTGCGCCCCGCCGTGCATGAGGGGCGGAAGGACGAGAACGGCCAGGCCCGGGTTGTCGATGGCCCCGCGTTGGATCTGGTCATAGTCCCGCATGGGCTCCCACGTACCGACTATTTGCCCGCCCATGGCCGCCATGAAGATGTCGTGCTGACGCCACAGCACGCCCTTGGGCATGCCCGTTGTTCCGCCCGTGTAGAGAATGTAGAGGTCATCCGGGTTCGGAGTTACGGGTGGCCCGGCTGGGTCTGCGCTAGCCAGCGCTGCCTCGTAGTCGACAGCACCAGGAAGAAGATCATTGCCCGAGCCGTCTTCGACCTGGAGCAGCACGGAAGACGAGCCCATATCCGCCAGGACCGGTCCGAGCACCGGCGCCAAGGAGCCGTGAAAGAGCACTCCTTTGGGCTTGGCATCGGCGATCAGGTAGCGGAGCTCCTCACCGATGTAGCGATAATTCACGTTGAACGGGGCGACCCGGGCGCCGAAAGCGCCGAGCATTCCTTCGATGTACTCGGGCCCGTTGTACAGAACGAGAGCCAGATGATCCTGGCCACTCTCGTGCCCCGCCAAGTCGGAGCGCTCGGCGCGGGCGCCGAGGCCGTGGTCATGAAGATACGAGGCCAGTCGGCGAGCTCGCTCTGCCAGCTCGCCGTAGGACACCCGCCGCGAGCCCTGGACGACTGCGGCGCGGTCGGGCACGGCCTCGGCAACCGACTCAAAGACGCCGACGAGGGTGAACTCCGTCTCCCGGTTCGCATGTGGCTGCGCCACGTGGAAGAAGCTAGCAGGAATAACAACGATATTCTCACGATAAGATTGTGGCTGTGCTCTGGGACCTTCCTTCGTCAGCTGAAGACGGCCAAGAGCCGGAGCGGGAGGAGTGGGCAGGCCCGCGGTTCAGTCCAGAGGGCGGACCTGTCCCGAGTTGGCCACAGCAAAAGTTGCCCGTGGCCAAGGGCCTCGGACACGACCCCCTACGATTGGTTAGATCCATGACGAGAACCGCAGCCAACGGACCCCGCTCCGGGGAAAATCGGGCAAGGTTGCTTCAACTGAGCGCCACGCTCTTCGCCACGCAGGGGTATGCCCAAGTCTCGGTACGAGACCTCGCTGCACGGCTTGGTGTGACGACCGGCGCTCTCTACTCCAATTTCAGGAGCAAGGGTGACCTTCTCGCCGAGGTGCTCGACGTCCGCATACGAGAGGACATGGAGCGGTCTCAGCGATCCCAGCCCGATCTGTGGCTGCCGGAGGCCGTCCACGAAAGCTTCCTCACATTGTCCGACAGACTTCAGATGCGCGCCCTGCTCCTCGAAGCGGGCGCGGCGGCGCGGACGGACAGGGAACTGCGCGAGAGCCTGCGCCCGCCACTGACCGCGCTCATCGACCAATGGATCGAGGACTATCGAGTGTGGCAGCAGTTCGGCAAGGTCGATCCCGACGTCGACATGGCGACCCTCCTGCCCATCCTGTGGGCGATGGAGCTCGGAATCGGCGTCCTCGAAGCCCAGGGGGCGGTTCGGGTGAAACCCGCTGCTCTGGCAGATTTCGTCGGGACGTTCCTGCAGGCCCTCGAGGGTCATGGCGGAAGTGGGTCTTCACCAACTCGAAGACTGAGCACTGAATCAGCCGGTCGTGGCCGGCAATCACGGGTGAGCTCGCGGCGACCGTCGGGCGCTCCGGGATCCGCCGTGCCCCAGATCTCGTTGCCACCCAAGCCCCCTGACGAGCCATCCACACGGGAGAGGCTCATTGAGGCCGCGATCGAGCTCTTCGCGGAGAGGGGTTACGCGGCGGTCACGGTCCGTGACCTGGCGCGTGCGACGGGATTGACGACCGGTTCGATCTACGGGAACTTTGCCAACAAGGCGATCCTGCTCGTGGAGGCCATCGAGACCCGCCTAGCCCAAGACCTCGAGCACCTCCCCGATACGCTCATCGAAACTGGTTCGCCGGCGGAGCTGATCGAGTTCCATCTCGAGGGATTTGCCCAGCGGACACGGCTGCGGGCGCTTCTCATCGAAGGCGCCGCCGCGGCTCGGTCGGACCCCGAGGTCCATGATCGCCTGCGGGAGGTAGAGCTGCGTCATCAGGAGTCCTGGGTCGCTGGCTTCGAGCGTTGGCTCCAGGCCTATGACTCCTCACCCACAGTCGACACGCAGACCGCCGTTTCCTCCATGTGGTGCGCCGAACTCGGGCTCGGCCTTCTCGAGGCATTCGATCTCCCCACGCCAGCCCCCGCGGCCATGGCGGCGCTGTTCGGAATGATCTTTTCGACCTTCGGTCTGGCCAACCCCAAGAAGCCGACGGCTCGCAAGGTGGGAGGCAACCGTCAAACGAGTCAGTAGATCGGCACCGCGTCCCACTACGAACTCCTGATCGGGCAGAGCGTCGCCGAGGGGCGCGGTGCATGATTGTCTCTACGGACGAGCCAAAGGCTTTCCTTCCAGGTCGCGCACGACGAGCTCCAGCTCTGCGATCAGATCCAGACTGACATCAGTTCGACCCGTCCTTTCGGGCGAGCAGTCGCAGAGCGCTACGACCGCCTCGACCATCTCCTCCATTGTCTCAATCTGGTCAGCATGCAACGAGGCCCCGGCGAGAACCTCTGCACCCTCGCTCATGACGGCCGCCCGCGGTTCCACCGTGTTGATGCGGACACCCGTAGTGGCCAGCTCCGCTGCCAATGCGTTGGTGAGCCGGTTCAGGGCTGCCTTGGAGGCCCCGTAGACGCCGGTCGTAGATCCGAGCGAACCCAGATGAAAGGGCGGTTGCCAGAGGTGGGCCGTCGCGCTCGAGACATTGACGACCCAGCCCTCGCCCCGTTCGACCATCGACGGGAGGACGGCTTGGGCCAGGTCGAACGGTGCGTGCACGTTCACCTCGAACGTCAGGCGGCGCCGGCGAAGCGGAAAATCCAGGAGAGGCTGGTAGATCGCCGCCGCCGCGTTGTTGACGAGGATGTCAATCGGACCTGCGAGGGCTCGCATCGCTTCGGGAACGATGCGGGCTCGATCATCGGGATCAGCGAGATCGGCCGTGATGACGGCGACGGTACCGCCGAAGTGTTCGAGTCGGTTCGCCGTTTCGTGCAGCGAGCCCTCGAGGGAGGGGTGGCGATCCAAGGTGCGCGCCGTGATCGCCACGTCCGCACCTTCCGCCGCAAGGCGTTGCGCAACGGCGGCTCCGATGCCACGGCTGGCTCCGGTCACGATGACCCGCCGCCCGATGAAACGAGCTTCACTCATCGGGGTCGGCCGACCACTGCCGGTCGGTTCGGTCGCGCCGGCTGCTGCATCGAACCGTTCACGGCCGAACGAACGCGGGGGATCGATTCCCCTCGGGAATCCCACCGTCGTAGGGAACCGAGAGTTCCGCGAGGGTGGGGCCGACGCGATCGGCGATCACCTGGAGGCGAGAGAGGTCGAAGTCGTACACGGAGGCGGCATTGCCACCGAGCACCAATCGGAGCTCGCTTTCGGGGGCGCCCGCGAAGGCACGCCGGAGTGCTTCTCGGGAATGCGGGTAGCTCGACTCATCGTGCGGGTAATCGCTTCCCCACAGGAACCGATCCACACCGATGTCGTAGCGCGCCGCTGCCTCGACCGGAGAGGGGAAGCTGACCCCCACCCAGCAGTTGCGGGCAAAGTACTCGCTCGGCTTCATGGGAAGAGCCTGGTCCG
>JBKQRT010000322.1:0-3698 GCA_052143895.1 Acidimicrobiales bacterium
GGTGAGCCCGGTGGTGGTCGAGGTGGCCGAGATCAGCTCGATGACGGTGCGCAGAGTGGTGAGGGGCTTGCCCCGCCTGTTCATGGTGATGAAGCTGAACATGCGGTGTTCGATCCGGTTCCACTTCGAGGTCCCGGGCGGATAGTCACAGACGGTGATGCGCAGCCCCAGCTCTTCGGCCAACTTGGTCGAAGACTTCGACGTCCAGCGCAACTTCGACATCGGGCTGCCCCTGGTTTCGGGGTTCACCAGCTCATCGAGCGCTTGGAGGAGGCCAGGCCGGGTGTCGAGCAACGACTTGTCACCACCACCGGGTGCACGTAGGCGAGCCGACGGTTCGATGCCGGCCTTCACTTCACCCTCGGCCTTGATCACCGTGTTGCGGCTCATACCCGACGCCACGGCCACCGCCGACTTTCCGCCCCGGCCGAGCATCTCGGACATCGAGCCAGCCACCACACGGCGCTGCACCTCGTTCATGTGCGGCATGACCACCTCGAAGAATCGCGCGAGTCCTTCGCTGGTGACCTCCGCATGGCCAGGATATTACGCGCGTACTAATCAGGCGTGGACCCTAAGTGGACACATGCTCGTATCCCAGTCGCGCAACGAGGTCACCGGTCAGCTCCTTGAGCCGTTCGATATGGTCGGACCCCAGTCGCGACCTCCACTCCCCGGGCCTGCCGGAGCGGGCGTGGTTCGGGATCGCCCCACCGCGGCGGAGGCTCGTGCGTTCGACCGCCTCCAGCCCGATGCCCCTGGCGGCGTCGTTGAAGCCGTACCAGCGGAAGAGCCGCTCGAAGGTGCCTTGCTCGTCCGCCAGGGCGTCCTCGTATCGGAGCTCGAGGAACTCGGGTTGGTGGTAATCCCAGGTTCCCATGGCCGCTCCCGATGCCGCCGCGAACCACTCGATTTCGGCCATCAGGCCGTCGTGCTCGTCAAGCGACCGGAGGTGGTCCTGGTAGCTGAGGCCCCCGAATCTGGGGTAGGGCTTCCGGGTCCAGTATTCGTCGGTCACCAAGTGGTACTCATAGCCCGACACGACCAGATCGCGTGGGTCCCGGATGAGGTGGGACCCACGGAACGCCCGAGATCCGACCTGATCACGGTCGAACCGTCCGCCATGGCCATAGAAAGCCAGGTCGGTTGCCGGGCGGATGGGCTCCCACTTGCCCTCCTGCTGGCGGAGGCCGTACGACCGCATCACCTCGAGCAGTACCTGACGGAACCACACGGTCGCCGCCTTATGGTACGCGCAGTGGATCAGCAGGACCCGATCGGCCCCGGGCTCGAAAGGGTTGGTGGTCGCTCTGCGAAGGCGCTGTTGAGCGAGCCTCCGGAACCTGACGGGGAGCGGCGGTACTGTCGCGGACCGCGAATCACTCCGAGTCATCCGGTCCCTTTCTCCACGTTCTCCAACCACCAGAGATACCGCCAAGAACTGTAGCGGTCTGCATGGGTCTCCTGCACCTCGGGCCACGGATCGACCGCTGGACGGGAAGCGGTACAGGACGGGTACTGTCCCTCATCCAGATGGCCGACGACGTCGTCGCCCCGAGCCGCTGGGCCGAACCCTTCTCCCGCTCGGTCCACTCGTGGAGGTACGAGGGTCCCACCTCGGGGACAGGTGCCGCGAAGCCGCGGTGGAGCGGCTGTCCCCTTTTCGCGAGGTCGATGCCGTCGAGTCCGAGCTGGCCGGCAGTCCGGTCCGAGGTTCCGCCCTCCTGGCGCGCAGAGTAGTCACGGGCCTGCCCGGTCACCGGTCCAAGCCGACCCCCTCGTGGCTATCGACCACCGTGTGCACTCGTGCCGACCACTTTGTGTCGCCCCGCCCGAGGCGCTGTTGCCTCGGCGCTGGCCATGGGGCAGGCTGGAGTGAGTGTTTTCCGAGGTGGAAACCGTTTGAGTGGTCGGACACGGGGGGTAGCCGGATGGGAACCAGCCTGAGCTTGGTAATTCCGGCCTTTGACGAGGCCGGCCGCCTGGGGGGTGGTCTGCAGCAGCTTATGGAGGAAGTCTCCCCCGACAACACCGAGATCCTCGTCGTCGACGACGGCAGCAGCGACGACACGGCCGAGGTGGCCCGGGCGCACCTGGCCTCATGGCCCCGTCACGAGGTCGTTTCTCTTCCTCATAACCGGGGCAAGGGGGCAGCAGTCCGGGCCGGGGTCGTCCGGGCCCGCGGGGATGTGATCGCCTACGTCGATGCCGACATGGCGACGGATCCGCGTGACCTGGTCTCGTTGCTGGCGGCACTCGACGGCAACCACCTCGCGTTCGGCTCTCGGGCGCACACGGGATCGGTGGTGCACCGTGAGGTGCACCGTCGGGTGATGAACCGGACGTTCGGGATGCTGGTGGCGTCGATGACCCAGCTTCCCTACATGGACACCCAGTGTGGGTTCAAGGCGTTCAAGGGATCCGTCGCCAAGCTCCTGTTCCATGGCAGCCGGGTGGACCGCTTCGCCTTCGACGTCGAGGTGCTCGATCTTGCCGCCCGGCTCGGTCTCCGAAGGGAGGAGGTCGCCGTCCACTGGACCGATGTCGCCGGGAGCCACGTCCGGCCGGTCCACGACGGATTGCAGATGCTCGGCGACGTGGCGCGATCCCGGCTGATGCGTAGGTTCCAACCGCCGGTCCAGGGCGTCTTCGTCCCGAAGGTCCCGATCGAAATGGCGGGGGCGTCGATCAGGCCGTTCATCCGAAGCGTGGATCTCATGGTCGAGTGGGAGGGTGGAACGGCCGTGCTGTTTCCCTGCCTGCCGCCGACGGTGTCGCATCGGATCTCGAGGCGCCTGCTCTCCGACCTCGAGGCATGCGATCCCACGGAACTGAGCGTGGAGTTCAGCGCGCTCTTCGCACCGGTGTCGGCGTTGGATGTCCACTCCCGGGAGTTTGCGATGTGAAGGGCATCAAGAGATCGGTCGAACTGTTCCGGGCGTTTCGCCACGAGGGAACGGATCCCGCAACCTTCTATGGGCTACTGGCCGATGACACCGTGTCGGATGCCTCCCGGTACTGCCAGCTGAACGGCTCAACGGTGCTCGACGTCGGTGGTGCGTCCGGCTACGTGGCCGATGCATTCCGCGCCGCAGGCTCCCGAGCACTCACGGTCGAGTACGACGTCGACCAGATGAACGAGCACGGTCGGAAGCTGGTGGACGGCATCATCGGTGACGGCTGTGCACTACCGCTCACCACGGGGTCGGTCGATGTCGGATACTCGTCGAACGTGCTCGAGCACGTGGTGTCCTATCAGCGCATGCTTTCCGAGATGGTCCGAGTGGTCTCGCCGGGAGGGGTGATCTACATCACGTTCACCAACTGGCTCTCACCATGGGGGGGCCACGAGACATCGCCTTGGCACTACCTGGGGGGCGAGTGGGCCGCCCGGCGCTACGAGCGGAAGACCGGCACCCCCGCCAAGAACCGATACGGTGTCAGCCTCTTCCGCCTGAGCGTGGCCGAGGTCCTCGGCTGGTGCCGGTCCTGTCCCGACGTCAGCGTGCTCGATGCCTTTCCGCGCTACTACCCACGCTGGACGAAGGTGCTCCTGAAGGTGCCGGGGTTGCGGGAGCTCCTCACCTGGAACCTCGTCGTCGTCATGCGCCGGACGAGTGGCGCGACCTCCGAACCCTAGGGAGCGGCTAAGTTGACGCCCGACCGATTTGGCCCAAGGGGGGAAGCGCCCGGTTGGT
>JBKQRT010000323.1:0-9053 GCA_052143895.1 Acidimicrobiales bacterium
ACATTGCCTTCGTCCGTCTCCTCCAGCTGGCCCGCCTCTCACGGGGTAGCCAACAGGACCTGGCCATCGAGGTCGTCATGCTCCGCCACGAGGTCGCCGTCTTGCGAAGACAGGTGGCGCGTCCGGCACTTGTGCCCGTAGATCGGGCCGTACTCGCAGGGCTGAGCCGTCTTCTGTCAACTGCTCGCCGAGGTCGCTTCATTGTCCAGCCCGAGACCCTGCTTCGATGGCATCGAGGCCTGGTGCGACGGAAGTGGACCTACTCGCACCGACGGCCAGGACGACCGAGGCTTCCAGCGGGCACCGTCTCATTGATCATTCGTCTGGCAAAGGAGAACTCGACCTGGGGTTACCGGCGGATCCAGGGGGAGCTGGACACCATGGGCATCCGGCTTGCACCCTCGAGCGTGTGGGCGATCCTGCGCCGACATGGCATCGCGCCCACACCTGACCGATCAGACCGGGCTTGGTCAGAGTTCCTGCGAGCCCAGGCGGCGACGATGTTGGTCTGCGACTTCTTCACCGTCGACACAGTGCTGCTCCGTCGTCTCTACGTGTTGTTCTTCATCGAGATCCACACTCGGAGAGTCCACCTCACTGGTATCACCGCCAACCCGGTGGGGGAGTGGGTTACTCAGCAGGCTCGAAACCTGAGCCTTGATCTCGCCGAGCGCTCCCGATCAGTCAAGTTCCTCATCCGGGACCGAGATGCGACATTCACCGCCAGCTTCGATGAGGTGTTCCGAACAGAAGGCATAAGAGTCATCAAGACACCGGTTCGAGCCCCTCGGGCGAACGCATTCGCCGAGCGATTCGTGGGAACCGTCCGGCGAGAGTGCACGGATAGGATCCTCATCTTCGGACGGAGCCACCTCGAGCAGGTCCTGTTCGAATACGTCACGCACTACAACGACCACCGCCCGCATCGCTCTCTCGACCAACGGGCGTCGAGAACCATGGGGGCAACGCCAGATCCGATTGACGACCCCGATCCGATGAATCTACGACGAAACGAGATTCTCGGCGGCCTCATTCACGAGTACCGACTCGTCGCATGAGCTGCCCGGATGGGGTTCTCGGCACCAACAGGTACCCGTTCCGCCACCGTCCTGCTCCCGTCCGCGCTGTCCGATCGCCTTCGTCGAGTGCACGAGGCAGCTTATCCCGTTGTCGTTCGGACAGTCGCTCCCATCCTCGTGTCATCAACCGCCGGGTCCGATAGAGAGGATCATGCTTCCTTCGACGGTGCCCCAGGATCCCTTGTTGGACTCGACGACGGATGTCGTCGACCTAGTGCCGCGTCATGCAACGTTTGCGCGCTTGACCAGCTCACGTAGGGCCCGGTCGTGTGCATTGCGGTTTCGCCAGATGATGTAGCGGCGGATCATGGACGCCTGCTCTCGGTGGCTGGCGTGGTCGGTCCCATCGAGGGCGAAGTAGCGGAGGGCCTGGAACTGGGCCTCGATCCGGTTGAGCCATGACGAGTAGGTGGGGGTATAGGTGAGTTCGACGTTGTTGGCCTCGGCCCATTCAGTGACCCGCCGGTCGTTCTTCGTCGACAGGTGTGGGCTGAAGTTGTCGAGCACGATGGCGATCCGGACCTTGGGCGGGTGGAGTGTGCGGAGGTAGCGCATGAAGGCGAGGAACTCGGTGCGACCCTTCTTCGTGGTCACGTGTCCGTAGAGGCGGTCGGTCGACAGGTCGTAGCCGGCCATGAGGTGCCGGACACCATTCGGTCGGGTGTAGGTGGCTCTGCGTCGCCGCCGACGAGGTTGGCTCTGTCCGCCGCCGGCGGAACCGACCGGTGCCCATTGCTTGCCAGAATGGGGCTGGAGGTTGAGCGGCCCGAACTCGTCGAAGCAGATGACGACGCTGGGGTCGGATTCCCCTGGTGGGGCGGTGCCATCGGCGCTGGCGTAGAGCTCGAGGATCCGGTTCTTCTTGGCCTCGAAGTCGGGGTCGTTGGACTGCTTCCAGGTCTTGATCACTTGAAACGACACCCCCTCCTCTCGGAGCAGGACCGGGAGGCCCTCATGGCTGATGTCGTCGACTCGAAGTCGATACAGATAGTCGAGAATCGAAAAGTCCCGGGTCCTCTGTTCAACCGCTGACTTCTCAGCCTTCGTTAGTTGAGGAAGAGAGGTCGGGCGGTTGTGACGGGGCCTTCTTTCTGTTTGAAGTCGAACCGCGGTGTTGTGGGGCACCCCACCGGCGAGCGCTGTCAAGTATTTCCGCAGGTCAATTCCTATCCGCCGCGGCCCCTTAGCAGTCAGATTTTATCGAGTGCAGTCGCGGATCTCCGTTGTCTGGCGACTTCGGCGTTGCACTTTCTGCATCGACTGGACAAACCATCGCACTTCCCCTTGTGCTTACCGAACGCGTCGAGAGGGAGAACGCACGTACAACGAGAGCAGCGTTTGAGGCACGGGGGCAGGTCAACTTGAGAGCGCGCACGCCGGAGCGGAACTCGCGCGACGTTCCCGTTCACACTAATGGATCTAGGGAAAGGACCGATTGACGGCTGTCGCTCACCGTCACTTTTGCCGGATGGGCCAGGGGTGGACTCATCGGTCAGGACCATGAGCTCGGCCTGGGACGCGATGGGATCGGGATCGTCAGCCTCCAGTGCATTCTGCCCGGCCGCTGCCTCTGCGGCTATCCGCATCGGTCTCCTCAGCGGAGCGTTTACTGCCACCAAGATCAGGGGAATGAGGCACGCGAGGATGACCAAGACCCAGCCCCACCACGGGAGGGCGGCACTGATCCTGATATGGAGCACCGAGGGGTGCTTGGGCGTCCACCCGGTTACGAGGACCTCTTGCCCGGGGACGGCGTGGACGACGCCACCGCGGGTCGGTGTGAAGTGGACGGGCAGGATGCCGGTGTCGATGATGTTGGCGGCCACCATCCGGCCCCGGCGTCCTGACCCAAAGAGAAATCCCCCAATGAGCGGCCGGTACAACAGCAGGGGGACGGCCAAGAGGACTGCCGGTCCGAGGGCGAGGATCCATCGCCGTTGGCGCTCACCCACGTAAAGGGCGACGACAAACAGAGCGGCGGCGCCAAGGAACAGCCAGGTCGCGCACTTATAGATCCAGCCGACCGCCGGAATGATTGCTTGTGGAGTCCCCACGATGTCGCTGCGGGTGATCACCCATGGGTCTGGCCCTTGGTTGAGGTCGCCCTTGGTCAGGTACTCCCCTCTGGGCAGGATCTGGTAGATGCGGTGCACGTAGGTCAACGAGCGTCCGGCATGGGGCTCGAACACTACGATCTCGCCGACGCGCAGCACGGCCGACGGTGATAGCGGCTGGGTGGCCACCAGAGAGCCGACCGGCGCGACCATGCCCATCGACGGCGAGCCGACCAGGTACAGCCCGCCCCCGGAGATGAGCCATCCTCCCCAGGTGAGCGCCAGTGCGACCAGAGCTGCCGAGATCAGGAAGGCGGGCCAGCTCCGGGCGGCTCGACGGCCGGAGCTCGCTGCCCTGTCCTCCTCCGGATCGGCGATGACAGCCGACTCCTCCGGATCGGTGGTGACAGCGGCTACCGAGGTCTTGTCGCCGCTCCGAGACGGACGACCCGACTTGTTGGCGTCGTGCTCGGGGTCGATCTCTTCGTCAGGAGCCTCTTCCCCCGGCAGAGAGAACGTTGGGTCGGTCGCCGAGGAATTCACAGGAGCACGTAGCCCGAGTTGTGGGTCAACGTGGACGAAAAGCCGTGGGCTCCGTCCGTGATCGCCCACGGGACAGAGAGATGGAGACCCACCGCAGCCGCGGGAACCGCGCCCGACGTTGCCGTGGTGAAACTGAGCGCCGGCAGGGCCACCGGGATGGAGGCGCTCATCGACAACCAATTCGATGGCGGTACGGCCGGGCAGGCACCGGTGGCCAGGGGATACACGCACTGGGCACCGGCTTGCACGGTCACCGCGATGTAGGTGCAGGCAGGAGACGCCGGCTGGGCGTGTTCGTCGAGCGGCCAGAACGCGTTGGACGCAGCCACCCCACCGGTGACCGCACTGAGGTAGGTCGAAGCCGAGGACGCGGCATACAGCGAGGCCACATTGGCCGCCGTCAGCACCGACGGGACCACGGCGATCTGGCCCAGCGACCCTCCCCAGTAGCCGGTGGTCGGGCCATCCGTCCAGCCATTGACGGCGTTCGACCAGCCGAGGTGCCACCAACCCCCGTAGACCTGCGCGGGATCACTGCCGGTGATGGTCTCGTTGCCGACCGAGCCGGCCACCAAGGAGCCGTCGACGTAGAGCAGCACCGTGCCGACCGTGGCCGACACCGGTGCCACCGTGGCCACAACGAAATGCCAGTTGCCGTCGGCGTAGTTCTTGGCGGTCGTGGCCGAGCTGTTGACCTCAAAGACTGCGTTCGGATAGACGCCGAAGACGACGTGTCCGGCCGGGTCGAGCCACAGGTGGCGGTCCCACATGGCCGGTGCGGCATTCGACTGCAGGGTGGTAAAGCCGATGATCGAGCCACTGGTCGTGGTCTTGAACCACCCGGCGATGGAGAACGTCTGCGGTCCCGGTGACGCGTAGAAGGCGGTCGGCGTGCCCACCGCTGTCTGGATCCACCCGGTGGTGCCGTTGAACGTCGTGGCGGTGTCGCCGATGGGCCCGGCGGCGTCGACGCCCAGACCGCCCTGGCCGGTTCCGGTGTTGGTGCCCGGGTTGTTGGACGAATCCCGGAAGCTGGTCCCGGCGGTGTTGGCGGCGACGTTGGCGATGGCGCCCGAGTACAGGGAGGTGCCCGTGTCCTGCAGCGCCCAGAAGGAGGTCGGTGCGTTGGCCAGGACCTGGGTCGAGAAGCCAGCCTGGGTCGTCTGGCCGTAGAGTGCCGTCACCGTCGCCGCGCTGAGGGCGGTCGGAAACACCGCTTCGTCGGCGATATCGCCTGCGAAATAGTCGGTCGTGGGCAGGTTGGCGAACGCCGAACCGACGGCCGCGCCCCAGCCCAGATGCCAGAAGCCCGTGTAGTTCAGCGTGGCCAGCGCTCCCACGGTGACGTTGGTGTTGTTGGCCACCCCGTTGATGTAGAGGGTCATACCGGCGGTCGTCGACTTGGTCGCCACGACGAAATACCAGGTGCCGGTGGTCAGCGCCGACGCTGCCGTGGCCCGCAGCGTGGTTACGTCGTTGCCGAAGTCCAACCGCCCGGCCGCATCGATCCAGACCATGCGGTCGACGCTGGTGGCAGCAATGTTGGACTGGGTGCTGGTAGCCCCCAGCAGGACCCCGTTCAGCGCCGAAGGCTTGATCCATGCCATCAGTGTGTAGTTCGCCGGCATGGCAAGCCCGGAAAGGGTCTCACCCCAGCCGGTCGAGCCGTCGAAGGCGACAGAACTGGGCGAGTCGGTGTAGAGGGTCGGTCCGGCCGCACCGTAGGTCGTACCGCCGAGAGGCAGGCCGGTATTGGTGCCGGTCGCCGAGGTGTCGGCGAACTGCTGGACGCCACAGGTGCCGGCGGTGGCCACCGATGCCGACGTGGGAGGAACCGATCCCTGGTTGCCAAGCGTGGTGGTCAACGCAGATCCTACGGTGGTCGACAGCGGGTAGGTCTTGGTGCACGTGGCTTGGTTGGTGGTGATCCCGGCCGACGAGTTCGGCGACGACAGGCAGTTGGTGCCCCCGATCGTGTCGGAGAGCAGCTGCGTCCCGCTGCGGAACGTCCCGGTACCGGCGGCCTGGCCCGAGAAGGTGGCACCCCAGCCGACCAGAGGCCCGGTCACCAGGGCGAGCACCCCAAGCACGGTCAACGACCCTAGAACGGGACTGACCCAGGGTTTCCCCTGGGTCAGTCCGTTCCACCTCAGTCTCATTTGATCGCCAGCCTGCGAGGTCTCGACTCCCGGGAGCAGTCTTTGAGCGACTACTGACCGAGGGTGTAGGTCATGGTCGCGTTGGCCGCGAGACCCTGATCGGCGTTGGTGGCCGAGGCGTCGAGCTGCGTGGTGATGGTGAGTCCGACGCTGGCGCCCGATGCAAGGGTGGCGGCCAAGGTGAACGGACTGGCCGTTGCCAGCGTGACCAGGGTGTTGGCGTTCGACGGGGCCGGGCAGGCACCGGCGGCCGCCGGGTAGATGCACTTCCCGGCGGTGGTGCTGTAGATGGTGATGTCGACCTTGGCGCAGAAGCCGGCGGTGTCGCTACCCGAGGACAACGGGTTCAGGACAGACGCTCCATAGGGAGCGGCCACGGCCGTGCAGGCCCCCGTCGTCAAGGTGAGTCCGCTGGCAGAATTGATCGAACCCTGATTGGTGAGGGTGACCGTCGAGGTCTGGTTGACCTGGGGCACGTTGGTCGTGCCCGCACCGAGGTCACTGCCGAGACAGGCGGCGTTGACATTGGTGACGATGCTGCCAGCCGAGTTGGAGCTCGAGAGACAGGTTCCCGTCGCGTTGGTCTTCGACAGCAGCAACGTCCCTGTCTGGAACGTGCCGGTGCCACCGACTTGGGCGGAGAATGTGGTCACACCGAGGGTGACGGCAGCGGTCAGCCCGAGGATGGCCACGCCGATGAGTGCAGCAATCAGGCCGCCTTTCCGTGACTTCTTTTCCGAGTCCATTGGTTCTCCTTCGCCAATCGGTGCTGCATGGCAGATCGATTACCCGCCAGACTCGTGTATCGGCATCGCCAATGGAGAACTTGACTACAGCTGTTGCACCTTCACATCTGTGGACTCATAGTCTGCCGGGCACTGGGATGGCTTGGCGATGCCTTCCGCTGTCAAACCCGCCTGGCGAGTCCAGTTCGGCCAACGTGTTCGAGCCTGCCGACTGGCGCTCGATTGGACTCAGGAGCGGTTGGCTGACGAGACCGGGATGCACCCCACGTACATCGGAGATGCCGAGCGTGGTGAACGCAACGTCTCACTCGACACCCTGTTCAGTAAGTTTCTAGGGCTACGTTCCTAACGTACTGATCCTATCCAGGGTCATCAGGAACTGCCCGGCGGCGAGGACGAGGAGGACGCTCCCGCCTGTCGTGCCCGATGCAGTGGCGTGGGCCGGCTGGTGATCGTCGGGCACCCGGGGCAACGTCGTGGTGCCTCGGGTGCGGTGCCGTGACCGGCGGCGGCTCGCCACTGGGCAGCCGGCCGGCGAACACCCGGGAGGGCCACCTCCGGCCGGCCTCGCCAAACGGCAGTCGACCTCCCACGACGAGCTCGTTGCCCGAATGCCCACCTCGGCCGGGAGCGCCCTGGCGGACCAACAGCTCGCGCCCTACCGGGGACCGAATCCGATGGACCGGCTCGGCAGGCGATACATGCGGGCGTCGGGGGTGGCCACCTCCTCGGCCACCCCCAGCTCGACGGCCTCGTCCGCCGACAGGAACCGACCCCGTGCCGCGTCCTCCCGCCACGCATCGGCGGACCGTCCGGTCGCCTGGGACAGCCGGGCGCAGAAGGCAGACCAGCGTTCGAGGTGGGCCGCCGCCAGGCCTTCGAGGTCCGCGGCACGACCCTGCGCCTCCATCGCCGGCTCGACCAGCCGCAGTCGGGCGTGAGGCGACACCAGCCGCCGATGGCACACGGCCAGCACCCCGACCGTCGGTCCCGCCGCCTGGCCGGTGCACCAGGCGTGGACCGGAACGCCGAGCAGGTCGATGACGTCCATGAGGGCGAGCCCGGCGGCGACCGTTCCGTCGCCGGAGTCGATCCGGAGCTGGACCGCATCGTCGCCGGTGGCGTCGAGCATCATCAGGGCGGCACCGGCCTCGTTGGACGCCTGGTCGTCGAGTCGCCCCGTGAGGAGGACGGTCCGGCGTTCGAAGAGGTGACGCCGCATCCAGTCCTGCGGGTCGCCGCCGCCTGGCTCCGACGGGACGGGATAGCCACCGGGCATCGTCACGGGAGCTCCCTCGTGCCGTCGTCGTCCGCCTCGAGCGTCCATTCGAGGCGCCACCCGAGGGCCGACGCGTACCGGTCGACGGTCGACAGCAGGACGTCCGAACCTCCCGTCTCGAGCCGTGCCACCGCCGACTGGGAGGTGCCCATGCGGGCGGCCACCTCGGTCTGCGAGAGGCCGAGCGCCCGTCGTCGCTCGACCAGCTCATCGCTGAGCGCCCGTCGTCGCTCCGAGATCTCCCGAAAGCCGGGGAACACCGGTGGGTGCTTCCGATCACTGGTCACGTTCGTCTCCTGCCGGCCGGCGCAGTCGTGGACGCCGTCCCCGGCCTCCTATGATATCGCGTCGGTGATATCTCACTGGTGAGATAGTATCGGTCGTACACCCCGTAGCGGAAGGACCGCCGGGGGAGTCGCCCGGAGGTGTCCGATGGCCGCGCTGCAGTCCCTCATCCCGACGGTGCTGGAGGAGTCGAGCCGGGGGGAGCGGGCGTTCGACATCTTCTCGCTCCTGCTCCGCGAGCGGATCGTCTTCCTGGGCCAGGAGATCGACGACCAGGTGGCCAACCTGGTCATCTCGCAGATGCTCTACCTCGAGGCACAGGACCCGGACAAGGACATCTCGCTCTACATCAATTCGCCGGGGGGGATGGCCTATGCCGGCATGGCCATTTACGACGTGATCCAGCACGTACGCCCCGAAGTGTCGACCATCTGCGTGGGCACGGGGATGTCGGCGGCGGCCATGGTCCTGTGCGGGGGCGCCCCCGGGAAGCGGCTCGCCCTTCCCAATGCCCGCATCATGATCCACCAGGGCAGCGCGGGCGCCCGGGGGGCGCCGAGCGACATGGAGATCCAGCTGCGTGAGGTGCTGGCCATCACCCGCAGGATGGCCGAGATCATCGCCCACCACAGCGGGCGCTCGGTCGAGCAGGTGGCCGCCGACATCGACCGCGACTACTTCATGACGCCCGAGGAGGCGACGGAATACGGGCTCATCGACGGGATCGTGGCCCCCCGCCGGGGACTGGCCGCCGACCCGGCGGGCGCCTCGGCCAGCTGACCGCCGCCGGTGTACGGCGGGCGCACGGCGACGACGGCGGGCACCCGGGCGCGCCGCACACGAGCGGCTGAAGGGGATCGAACCCTCGTCATCTGCTTGGAAGGCAGAGGCTCTACCATTGAGCTACA
>JBKQRT010000324.1:0-23881 GCA_052143895.1 Acidimicrobiales bacterium
TGATCTTCTCGTCGACCGTCGTGAGCTCCGTGGCCGTGGCCGCCGTGGTCTTCGGTACGCTGATGGACCCGGTGGTCGGGCTCCTCCCGTGGCTCGGCGTGAACCCCCACCCCGCCATCCTCGAAAACCCCACTTGGGCGCTGCCGGCGGTGTCGCTGATCGCCGTCTGGCAGTTCCTGGGCCTCTCGTTCATCATCATGACGGCGGGCCTGCAGTCCCTCCCCGAAGAGGTCCTCGAGGCCGCCCGCCTCGACGGCGCCGGCAGCTGGACGATGTTCTGGCGGGTGACGGTCCCGCTGCTCTCGCCGACCCTCTTCTTCGGGCTGGTGGTCGGCACCATCTACGCCTTCCAGAGCTTCGGGCAGATCGACATCCTGATTGGGCCCCAGAACGCCCAGTTCACCCACACCAACGTGCTCCTCTACTACATCTACCAGACGCTCTCGATCCAGGACGATCCTGGCGTGGCCGCGGTGCTCTCCATCGTCCTGTTCGCCATCCTGCTCACGCTCACTTTGCTGCAGCTCCGCTTCCTCGAGCGGCGGGTCCACTATGCCGGCGCCTGATCCGACCGTGGCCCCGTCCCGCGGGCGGCGGCGAACGCTCCGGCTCGTCGTCCGCTACGTCCTCCTCACGATCGGGGCGGTCGTCATCCTGTTCCCGATCTACATGGCGGTGGTCAACTCGCTGCTGGAGCCGAGCCAGATCGCCCACCAGCCGCCCCCACTGGTCCCCCTCCACCCGCAGTGGAGCTCCTACTCGACGGCGTGGACCGCGGGGCACCTCGCGGTCTACCTCCGCAACTCCGCCGTCCAGACCGGCATCATCGTGGTCGGCCAGCTGGTGACGTCCATCCTGGCCGCCTTCGCGTTCGCCTTCCTCGACTTCCCGTTCAAGCGGACGTTGTTCCTCGTGTTCCTCATGACCCTGATGATCCCGTTCGAGGTCACCATCACGACCAACCTGGCCACCGTCTCGTCGCTCGGATGGTTCAACACCTTCCCGGGGCTCACCGTGCCCTTCCTCGCCACCGGCTTCGGGACGTTCCTCCTCCGGCAGGCCTTCCTCCAGATCCCGCGCGATCTCCGCGAAGCCGCCAACCTCGACGGCTACGGCCACCTCCGGTTCCTGTGGAGCGTGGCCGTCCCCCTGGTGCGTCCGGCCATCGCCGCCCTCGGTGTGTTCAGCTTCCTGGCGGCGTGGAACCAGTACCTGTGGCCGCTGCTGGTCACCGGCAACGACAACTCGGTGCGGACGGTGCAGATCGGGCTCAAGCAGCTGCTCGACACCCAGCTCGACCAGGTCAACGTGTCCTTGGCGGGCACGGTGATCGCCGTCATCCCATTGGTCGTCCTCCTGGTGATCTTCCAGAAGCAGCTGGTCCGGAGCCTGACGGCCGGGGCCGTCAAGTAGCCGGACCCTCGGTCCGGGGGCGGGCGTGGTACAACGTGCCTATGCGCCTTCGTCGCTTCCTGTCCACGTCGGTCGTGATCTCGTTGGGTGCGGCGGCGGTCCTCCTCAGCTCCTGCTCCTCGTCGTCGAGCTCCTCGTCCCCCACCGCCCAGCCCACGGCGTCCGGTTCGTGCTCGCCGAGCGCCCTCGCCAAGGTGACGTCGCCGGTGACGGTCAACTTCTGGGAGTCGATGCCCCGCGCCAACGGCCAGGTGCTCACCGCCCTCACCCAGAAGTTCAACAGCTCACAGGACAAGGTCCACGTGAACCTGGTGGCCCAGGCGAGCTACGACGACACCTGGCAGAAGTACCAGGCGGGCCTCAGCAACGGCGAGCTCCCCGATGTCGTCCAGCTGCAGGACACCGACACCCAGGGCGCCATCGACACCCAGTCGGTCCTTCCGGTGCAGGACTGCTTCGCCGGGTTCCACTACTCGGTGGGTGACCTGCTCCCGAGGGCACTCGCCTACTGGAGCGAGAACAACACCCAGTGGGCCATGCCCTTCGCCGTGTCGGGCCCGGTGCTCTACTACAACAAGCTCGCCTTCCAGAAGGCGGGGCTCAACCCGGACCAGCCCCCGGGCACCCTGGCGCAGATGGTGGCCGACGCCAAGCTGCTCAAGCAGGCGGGCGCGGGCGGGATGGGCCTCAAGCTCGACCCCTGGCACCTCGAGACCTGGTTGGCGACCGACAACCAGCTGTTCGTGAACAACGACAACGGACGGACCGCCCGGGCGACCAAGGTGGTCTTCGACACCCCGACCGGCATCCAGATCTTCAGCGAGCTCGACCAGATGGTGGGCAGCGGGGCGGCCCAGACGAATTCAGCCAACGGCGCCGATGACTACGACAATCTCCTGGGCGTCGGATCCGGCAAGTACGCGATGACCATCGACACCTCGGCGGCCCTCGGGACGATCCAGCAGCTGCTCGCCAGTGGCCAGTACCCCAACGTCGAGCTCGGTGTCGGCGCCTTCCCCGTGCTCGACGCCGACTCGACGGGAGGCGTCGAGCCCGGAGGGAGCGCCCTGTGGATCTCGAAGCGGTCGTCGGCGGCCAAGCAGGCCGCCGCCTGGGAGTACGTCGCTTTCCTCGACTCGACCGACTCGCAGGCGACCTGGTCGGCGGGCACCGGCTACATCCCGCTGCGCACCTCCTCGGCCCAGTCCCCGGTGGTCCAGACCGTCTGGGCGCAGTCGCCGGGGTTCAAGGTGGCGTACACCCAGCTCACGAGCGGTGTGCAGTCCTACGCCACCGCCGGTGCCGTCCTCGGGCCGTACGACGACGTGCGCACGGCGATCGTCTCGGCCGAGTCCTCGATGTTCGTCAGTGGCGTCTCGCCGTCGACTGCACTGTCCGCCGCTGCCAGTGCCAGCAACAAGCTGATCCAGAGCTACAACCAGCGCCTCGGCGTCGGCTGAGCCGCCCCCTTCGCCGACCGGGAGCACGGACCCATCGCCGGCCGGAGTCCGGGCGTGCGGGGCGGCCGGTTGCTAGGTTGCTCCTCGTCCGACTATCACCAAGGAGCTCGCCATGCTTGCCTACACCTATCCGCTCGCCGACCTGTTCGGGACGATGCTCGGGCTCTTCGTCTTCTTCATCTGGTTCTGGCTCCTCATCGTCGTCTTCTCCGACATCTTCCGGAGCCGTGACCTCGGCGGCGTGGCCAAAGCCCTCTGGGTGATCTTCGTGATCGTGCTCCCCTTCCTCGGCATCTTCGTCTACCTGATCGCCCGGGGCGGCAAGATGCACGAGCGCGCCGCGGCCCAGGCAGCCGAGCAGCAGAAGGCGTTCGATGCCTATGTGAAGCAGGCGGCGGGCACATCGGGGAGCAACGTCGACGAGCTGGCCAAGCTGGCCGACCTCAAGGCCCAGGGCGTCATCACCGACGCCGAGTTCGAGGCACAGAAGGCGAAACTGCTGAGCTGATCCGGGGGCCGGAGGCTAGAGGCTAGAGGCCCTCGGTGGCCGTGATGCGGCCGTCGGCCACCGCCCGTTGGAGCGCCTCGTAGTCGCGCTGGCTCTGGTCGGCGTAGGCCGTGGCGAACTCGCAGATGGCCCGCTCGAAGACGGCCCCCGAGCCGAGGTAGCTGGCGATGGCGATGCGGTCGCCGGACCGGGCGTGGGCCCGGGCGAGCGCCTGGGCGCACACACTGCCGAACTTGACCAGCCCGGGCGGGATCGACCCCTCGATCTCGAACGAGCCCTTCCAGTCGTGGAGCTGCCGGAGGTAGAAGTCCCGGGAGATCCCGTCCAGGCCCTGCGCCGACTGCCACCCGAGGAAGATGTCGCTGGCCGCCTGCATGAGGTGCTGGCCGGCCACGACCCGCTCCCCGTGGCTGGCGTAGTTGCTCTTGCCGACGAAGCGCTCGAGGACTGACGCCTCGGCCTCCTTGGCCTGGAGGAACAGGGGGTCGTCGTTGTCCCGGCCCACCAAGAGCAGGATCCAGGCCCGCGTGCCGACGCTGCCCACCCCGACGACCTTGCGGGCCAGCTCCACGAACTCGAACTGCTCGACCAGTTGGCGCCGGTCGGTCTGGAGGCTGTGGCGGTAGCTCCGGATGAGGCGGCGGATCCAGTCCTGCAGCTGGTTCGCCTCGAGCTCGGGGACGAGCTCCTGGGCGGGAACGACCAGCGGGGGATCGCTCACGATCCGGCGCTGCCCGTCGACCACGGTGGTGAGCTTGTCCAGGGCCTGCATGCTGTCGCGGGTCCGGGCCTTTGCCAGGATCTTGGTGGTCCGGGAAGCCATCCGCTTGGCGGACTTCAAGCCGGTGGCCCCGGCCTGCGCCTCGAGCTCGGCGAGTACCCCGGTGATGTCGACGCGCGAGTACCAGACCTCGAGGTTGCCGAGCGCGGCCAGGCGGGCCATCTCCCGCCGGTAGGTGGCCCCGATCTCGAGTGCCGCCGCCGACTGCTCCTTGGCCGTGAACCCCAGGTCGCGCCCGGCGATGACCGCACTGGTGGCCAGGCGCTTGACGTCCCACTCCCACGGCCCGGGCAGCGTCTCGTCGAAGTCGTTGACGTCGAACATCAGGGCCCGCTCGGGCGAGGCGAACACCCCGAAGTTGCTCAGGTGGGCGTCGCCGCAGATCTGGGCGGTCAGGCCCGACCGGGGTGTCGTCGCCAGGTCCGACACCATGATCAGCGCCGCGCCCCGGTAGAAGGCGAACGGGGAGGCGAGCATGCGTCCGTAGCGGATCGGGACCAGCTCGGGCACCCGGGTGGCCCCCTGCTGCTCGAGGAGGGCGACCGGGTCCGGCCGTGACGGGGGCGGGTCGAAGACGGCCTGGCTCGACCGTGGGGTGAGGGCTCGCGCCGCCTTCCCGCGGGCGGCCCGCTCCGCCGGGGTGGGGTGGTGAAGCGCCGCCGTGTCGGTCGGGGCTGGACCGGCCGGATCTGTGTCGAGATGGGTCATGGCTCGTCCTCGATTCCCACCCGGCGTTCCGGGCGGTCGCTCCATCATTGCCGCCCGGCGGCGTCCTTTCCTCCCGAGCGGACCGCCCACCTCCGATCCGGGGGGACCGCCCACCTCCGGTCCGGACCCGGGCAGCACGAAGGCGGGGCCCCGCCTTCGTGGCCGGTGCTGGACCTGGCGCCGGGGATCAGACGGCTGATCCGAAGAAGGGCATTCCCTCGCCCGGCGGGCTGAAGGAGAACACGCCTCCGTCGGCGGCCATCAGCCAGTAGCCGCCGGTCCTCCGGTCGAGGCCCATGTGCCCACGATTGGCTTGTTGAGGGCGACACCCGTGAGCGAGCTGTAGCAGGTGGCCGTACCGAAGGTGGCGACGTCACCCTGGGCGTCCACCTCGAAGTAGCCGGTCCCGTCGTCGAGGGCGGCGGCACCCACCACCGAGCCGGCAGCCAGATGGCTGACGTAGCCTGTCTGGACCGGTCCGGGTGGGGAAGCATTCCCCCCACCAGCGTCTGGAACCACAGGAAGGCGTTGGTGGGCGCGTCGACGGCCGCATGGTTCGCCAGCGCTGTGGTGACCGCCCCCACGCTGGTGAGGGTGGAGAACACCGACGGGATGGTGGTGGCCACCACTTTGACGTTCCACCATTCGGTGAGCCGTACGGGCATCCGACCGGCTGGCCCGGCGGTCACCCGGAGCCCCGCCCCCTGCGGTTCGCCGTCAAACGCGGAACGCATCGGACGGGACGGACGAACGGACTGCTCCCCTTGATCGGTGGTGTAGCGTTCCCCGGTTGAGCCACGCCGGCGGCGGCCGCCGCCGCAGCCACCGTCAGGGGTGGTGGGGCAGCGGGATCCCGATCGAGGCGCCGCTCTCCAGCACGAGGCGCTCGAACACCGGTGCCAGGTCGTCGACGGCCCCGGCGAAGTGACCGAAGAGCTCGAAGCTGACCATCCCGAACAGCTGGGTCCAACCGCCGACGGCCCGGAGGGCCACCTCGACCGGCACGGAGGGGAAGGCGGCCTCGGCCAGCCGGCGGCCCTCAGCCGCGGCCGCCGGGGCCAACGGCGGCAGCGACCCGTCGACCGCGTGGAGCGCCCCGCCCCGCGCCGCGTCCTCGAGGATGGCCGACAGCACCGCCGTGACCCGGCTGGCCGGCCCGATCGTCTCGTCGGGGGCGCGGTACCCCGGGACCGGCGAGCCGTAGACGAGGGCGTACTCGTGGGGGTTGGCGAGGCCCCAGGCGCGGATGGCCCGGGCCGCCGCCCGCCACCGGCCCCCGTAGTCGTCGCGGTCACACCCGGCATCGGCGTCCTCGGCCGCGCTGCCGATGGCGTCGTAGGCGTCGACGATGAGCGCGGTGAGCAGGTCGTCCCGGCTGGCGAAGTAGCGGTAGATGCCGGAGGGGGCCATCCCGAGCGCCCTGGTCACCGCCCGCAGCGACAGCGCCGGGGCGCCCTCGGCCGCCAACTGGCGCCGGGCCTCGTCCCTTATCTCGGTGATGAGCTCGGCCCGCACCCGGGCGCGCAGGCCGGTGGACGTCGTCACCCCGCCAGTCTCCCATCTTGTGATCACTGCATCAATAGTTGAGCACTGCTCTTGACTTCGACCGCTGTCCGGTTAATGCTGGTCACAAAGGAGAGCAGTGCTCACACAAAGGAGGGACACATGGGTATCCAGGTCATCGTCGGGGCCGGCGTGATCGGGCGGGCGACCGCCCTCGAGCTCGTCGCCAAGGGTCATCTGGTCAGGATGGTCTCCCGGTCGGGCTCGGGGCCGGAGGACCCACGGATCGAGCGCATCTCCGCCGATGCCTCCGATCGGCCGGCCCTCGTCGGCCTGACCGTCGGGGCCGACGCCCTCTACGACTGCGCCAATCCGCCCTACCACCGGTGGCCCGAGCTGTGGCCGGCCATCGCCGCCGCGTGCCTGTCGGCCGCCGAGCGCTCCGGCGCCGTGCTCGTGACCATGGGCAATCTGTACGGCTACGGCCCCAGCGACCGACCCATGACCGAGGACGACCCGTTGGTCTCGACCGGCCGGAAGGGGAGGGTCCGGGCGGCGATGTGGTCCGAGGCGCTGGCGGCCCACCGGGCGGGCCGGGTCCGGGCCACCGAGGCGCGGGCGTCGGACTACTTCGGGACCGGCGCGGTCGGGTCGAGCCACTTCGGCCGCAACATGAGCGCGTTGATGGCCGGCAGGCTGGTCCGGGTGGTCGGCGACCCGGACCAGCCGCACAGCTGGACCTACGTCCCCGATGTGGGGCGGGCACTCGCCGTCCTCGGTACGCAACCCCGGGCGTGGGGGCGGGCGTGGCACGTCCCGACGGCGCCGCCGTCGTCCCAGCGGGAGATGGCCGAGCGGTTCTGCCGGTTGGCTGGGGCTCCGGCGCCCCGGATCGGGCGCATCCCGGCAGCCGCCCTGGCGGTGGCCGGCTTGTTCTCGCCCGAGCTCCGCGAGGTCCGCGAGGTCCGCTACCAGTTCGACCGGCCGTTCGTCGTCGACTCGTCGGCCTTCACGCAGGAATTCGGGCTCGAGCCCACGCCCGTCGAGGATGCGTTGCGCGCCACCCTCAGCGGCGTCCGGCCGTCGACCGAGCCGGCCGCGCCGTGACCGGGACCCCGGCGGGTACGGCCCGCTACCATCACGGTAGACCGGCCGGTTCGCCCCGATCCGCCGGCGTCCCGGGAGCGCCCATGACCGACGCAGAGGAGTTCTGCAACCATCTGGGGCAGGTCCAGGAGGTGACGCCGTCCGCCGACGGCTGCGAGGACTGCCTCAGGACGGGCGGCCGGTGGGTGCACCTCCGGTTGTGCATGATCTGCGGCCACGTCGGCTGCTGCGACGACTCACCCGGCCGCCACGCCACCGGCCACTTCGACGAGACCGGTCATCCGCTGATCCAGTCATTCGAGCCCGGCGAGGACTGGTGGTGGTGCTTCGTCGACGAATTCGCCTTCGAGGTCGAGGGCGCCCCCAGCTTCGAGCATTCCTGAGCCGCCGGGTCGGGACCGCCCCCTGCCACGGGGAGGATGGCGGTCGTCACTAGGGTCGTGCCCGTCTATGGCCGCCCTCCTCCCATCCGACCCCCGCCGGCGGACGCGCCTCGTAGCGGCCGTCGCCGCGTTGGGGGCGGCCACGGCCGTGGCCGGCTGTGCGTCGCTGGCCACGCCGCAGACCGTGCCGGATCCCGACGCCTCGCAGGCCCCGGCCGGACTGGTGGGGTACGTGGTGTGCCCGGACGCGGTGACCCCCGTCGAGCTGTCCACCCGCACCCCCGAAGCGGCCATCCCGCTTCCCGTGTCGGGGACGCCGGCGCTCGGCGACTTCGCCATCGCCACCTCGCCGGACGGCCGGTGGGCCTACGTCGTGACGGGCGACAGCGCCGGTCCCCGCGCCATCGCCTCCACCGGTGGGTCGGGGACCTCGACGACCGGCGGCGTCGACGGGCAGAACGTGGTGATCCCGGTCGACCTGGTCACCCAGCAGGCCGGCCGGCCGATCAGGATCCCGGGCCGGGGGGCCACCCACGCCATCGTGGTGCTGCCCGGGGGCCGCTCCGTCCTCGCCTCCAGCGGGAGCACGGTCGTCCCCGTCGACGTGGCGTCAGGGCTGGTCGGTGCGCCGATTGACCTCGGACCCGGGCACACGGTCTTCGGGATGGCCCTCGATCCGGTCGGCACCACCGTGTACGTGCTGGTGTCCGGCGGGGTCGTCCCCGTCGACACCGCCTCCGGCACCGCCGGCGCCGAGCTCCTGACCGGGCTGGCGGTGTCGTCCGTCTACTCGCCGCACGGCATCGTCGTGTCGGCCGACGGGGCCATGGTCTACGTGGTCGGCCAGGGGGGCCCGAACTTCGGTGGTCGGGTCCTGCCGATCGTGACGGCCACGAGGACGACCCTCCCGCCGGCCAGCTTCGACCGGTACGGCATCGCCGACCCGGCCGCCGTGGCGTTGGCGCCGGACGGATCGTCGCTCCTCGTCGTCGATGCCGCCAACGACTGGGTCAATCCGATGCCGCTCGCCACCTTCCTCGACCCCCCGTTCCCTGTCCCCCTGCCGTCGCGGGAAGCCGGCGTGTCCACCACCACCCGGCACCCCACCGATGTGGTCTTCGCCCCAGGCGGTGACGAGGCGTTCATCGTGGACGGGTTCGACTCGGTGATCCCTTTCGCCAGCTCGACCTCGACCTTCGGTCGTCCGGTGCCGGTATGCACGGGCGCGTCGTCGATGGCGGTGGCGCCGGCGCCCTGACCCTGTCAGCCCTCCGGCACCAGTACGTCGACGCCCGACGCCCGGGCGGCTTCCGCCGCCTCCTCGGACCGGTAGGTCGCCGCCGGCAGCCCGGCGGCGGCGAGAAGGTCGTCGAGGGCGACCGGGATGTCGGCGGCCAGGTTCCAGGCCCGGGGGATGGTCTCGGGGCAGGCCATGAACCCCCAATAGAGCACCCCTCGGTAGCTCATGATGGTGACGTTGACGCCCATGCCGTCCATGACCGGGCCGAGGGGGAAACCGGCCGTGAGCTCGGCCCCGGCCAGGTAAAGCGGGAAGTCGGGCCCGGGGACGTTGGAGATCACCAGGTTGGCGATGGGCCGATGCCGGTCGGCCAGGCGCATCCTCGAGTAGAGCCGGGCGGCATTGGCGAAGACGTTGGGGGTGGCGTGCTCCGCCCAGTTGAGCAGCATGTCGGCGCCCAGCGCGTTGTGCTCCTCCTTGGCCCCTTTGGTCCCGTCGTGGATGGCCATGAGCCGATCGACCGGGTCGTGGAGGTCGACCGGGAGCTGCACGAACATCGAGGACACCTGGTTGGAACCCCGGGGGGCCGACACCTCCGGGCGGACGGAGACGGGGACCACCGCCACCAGGGGCTTGTCCGGCAGCTCGTCGCCCTCCAGGAGGAAGGAGCGGAGGGCGCCCGTGCACACGGCTAGGACCACGTCGTTGACAGTGGTACCGGTGGCAGCCTTCACGCGCTTGACGTCGTCCAGGCCGATGGCGGTCAGGGCCACGCTCCGCCGCCTGGTCAGCGCCCCGTTGAACGAGGTGCGCGGGGCGGACAGCGGGAGCGCGGCCTTGGCCCGCCCGGACTGGTCCGGGGTGCCGAGGCGGACCCGGCGCACGTTGAGAACCCGGTGGCCGGTACGGACCACGTCCCGGGTCATCTCGAGGGGCCGGAGGGTCCGTGCCACCATGGCCTGGGCCATGAGCTCGAGCGGCGACGGCATCCGGTCGTCGGACGGCTGGGCCTCCTCCTCCGCCGGGGGAGCAGGGGCGGGGTCGGGCTCCAGATCGAAGAGCACCGAGAGCAGCGCGGCACCCGACACCCCATCCACCGTCGAATGGTGCATCTTGGCGATGAGGCCGATGCGCCCGCCGGCCAGGCCCTCGACGACCCACATCTCCCAGAGCGGCTTCGACCGGTCGAGCTGATGTCCGGCGATGTCGCCGGCGAGGTCGGCCAGCTGGCGCAGCCCACCGGGGCGGGGCACCGCCGCCAACCGGACGTGGTAGTCGATGTCGAATTCGGGGTCGTCGACCCACACCGGATGGCCGAGCCGGAAGGGCACCTCGACCAGCCGCCGGCGGAACACCGGTGCGCAGGGGATCCGGGTGGCGATGGACGCCTTCATCCGTTCGAACGAGTATCCGCCGGGAACGGTCGACGGGTCGAACACCAGGGTCAGCGCCACGTGCATGTGGAGGGTCGGTGTCTCGAGGTAGAGGAAGCTGGCGTCGAGTCCGCTCAGTTGTTCCACGGCTGCTCCCTCTCGTTCACTGGCCGTTTCCCCTCGCTGTTCCACGGACCCGTCCCCGACCGTGTTGACTGGCTGCGTGGCCTGGGTGTTCCTCGCAGTCAGCATGGTCTTCGCCGTGCTCGTGGTCAACGCATTCTTCCCCATCCGGCGCGAACCGTTCACCGTGGCCAGCTTCGCCTTGGGCTGGATCCCCGGCGAACTGCCCCTCCACGTGGGTGCGTTCGAAGTGGCGGTCACCGTCGCCTTCGGCTTCGCCGGGGCGTTCCGGGTCTGGCCTGGCTGGGTCGGGCTGGCGGTGGCCGTTGCGTCGTGGGCCGGGATGGTCCGGCTGGCCGTCGTGGCCCACGGCTCCAAGGCCGTGGTCGACCGGGCGCTGGAGGAGGCGACCGGGGGTGCCCACGGCATGGGCGACCTGGATCCGGCCCCGGCCTGGAACCACTGGTGGCGGCTGGTGATCGCCGTGCCGTTCCGGCTCCGGGCCATCAGGCGGATCAGCAACATCGACTACTGGGGCGACGGCAACTACCGGCACAAGCTCGACCTCCTGACCAGGCGTCGGGTGGCGGCCGCGTCAGCGCCGGTGCTCGTCTACATCCACGGCGGCGGCTGGGTCATCGGCGACAAGCGGCAGCAGGGCATCCCCATGATGCACGAGCTGGTGCAGCGGGGCTGGCTGTGTGTGGCCATCAACTACCGGCTGAGCCCCCGGGCGACCTGGCCGGCCCACATCGTGGACTGCAAGCGGGCGGTCGCCTGGGTGCGCGAGCACATCGCCGAGTACGGCGGCGACCCGTCCTTCATCGCCGTGTCGGGCGGCTCCGCCGGCGGTCACCTGTCCGCACTGCTGGCCCTGACCCCCAACGAGCCCGAGTGGCAGCCCGGATTCGAGCACCTCGACACCTCGGTGGACGCCTGCCTCCCCTTCTACGGCGTGTACGACATGACCGGGGCGCGCGACCGCTTCGGGGCGTACGGCCCCGGGGGCCTGGACCTCCTCGAGCGGCTGGTGATGAAGACGAGGCACGCCGACAATCTGGCCCTGTTCCAGGCCGCGTCCCCCGACCAGCGGGTCACGGCCGAGGCGCCCCCCATGTTCGTGTTCTACGGAAGCAACGACACCCTGGTGCCACCCGGTGTCGCCCGCTACTTTGTGGCGCGGCTGCGGGAGTGCTCGACCGCCCCGGTGGCGGCCGTCGAGCTGCCCTGCGCCCAGCATGCCTTCGACGTCCTGGCGTCGATCCGGTGCCGGCATACGACGATGGGGGCAGTTCAGTTCCTCGAGGGGATGCGGCTCCGGGTGGGCCGGTGAGCCCGGGGCCCGGGTGGGCCGTTCGCGGCTCCCCGGCGCTCCGGCCCGCGGTGCTGGACATGCAGCGGAGTTTCTGACGTAGAGTCACATATTCGTTCCGGCTGCGACCGGCCGGGTCCGGTCGTCGCACGCACCATTCCGAGATCAAGGGGGAGCCTTGGGTTCTGCTTCGTGGAAGACGCGCATCGCCGCACTGGGCTTGGTCGTGCTCGTGGCCTCCTCGGCGGTCGCCTGCAGTTCGACGACCTCGTCGTCGACCACCACGACCTCGGGGGGCGGATCGTCCAGCTCGAAGATCCCCGCCAGCGCCTTCAGCGACCACACGGGCGTCACCGGCACCACCGTCAACGTCGGCAACGTCTCCACCCTGGCCCTCGGCGGCCTGTTCAAGGGCGCCGACGTCGGGACCCAGGCCTACGCCGACTACGTGAACTCGACGGGTGGCATCAACGGGCGCAAGGTCGTCGTCGACTCGGGCGACGACGGTTTCTCGGGCGCCGGCAACCGGCAGGCGACCCAGAACGCCATCAACTCCGACTTCGCCCTTGTGGGCAGCTTCTCCCTCCAGGACAACTACGGCGGTGCGCTGCTGGCCCAGGACCCCGGCATGCCCGATGTGTCGGAGGTGCTCGACCCGACCACCAACAAGCTGCCCAACGTGTTCGCCGCCGTCCCGCTCAACGGCGGCTGGCAGGAGGGACCGCTCCAGTACTTCAAGCAGAAGTTCCCCTCGACGCTCGACGCCGCCGCCACCCTGGTGGCGGACTCGCCGTCGGCCGAGACCGACTGGCAGGGCGAGAAGTACGCGCTGCAGCAGGTGGGGTTCAAGGTCATCTACGAGCCGATCTACCCGGAGACCCAGACGGACTTCACCCAGAACGTCGTGCAGATGAAGGGTCTCGGGGTCAAGATCCTCTTCCTCGACCAGATGCCGGAGAACTACGCGTCGGCCGTGCTGAAGGCCCTCGTCCAGCAGAACTTCCACCCGGTGGTCATCCTCGGCGCCGCGACCTACAGCAACGCCCTTGTGGCCGCCTCGGGCGGGCCCTCGGCGGTGAACGGGGACCACCTCCAACAGAACGCCGCGCTCTACCTGGGCCAGGACTCCTCCACCATCCCCGCCGTGGGCACGTTCCTCCACTGGGTCGGCGTGGCCTCGCCGGGGTTCAAGCCGGACCTCTTCACCCTGTACGGCTGGGTCTCCGCCGAGCTGTTCTCCCAGGCCCTGAAGAACGCAGGCTCGGACCCGAGCCGGGGCTCGTTGCTGTCGGCCCTGTCCAAGATCACCTCCTTCAGCGGCGACAACATCATCGCCCCGAACAATCCGGCGGCCAAGACGGTCGGCAACTGCTACATCATCGGCCAGGTGGTCAACGGGGACTTCCAGCGCGTCGACGATCCTCCGGTGAGCAGCAGTACCAACGGGTACCGTTGCAACTACCAGTACGTGACGCCACCGGGAGCCTGACGGGCTGCGAAGCATCGGAGGGCGCGACGTGACCTGCGGGGGACGAGGATGAGTCGGTGAGCAACTTCCTGCAGTACACCGTGTTCGGGGTCATGCTCGGGGCCGGGTACGCCATCGCCGCCACGGGCCTGGTGGTCACCTACACGACCTCGGGTGTCTTCAACTTCGCCCAGGGTGCGGTCGGCATGATCGCCGCTTTCTGCTACTGGGACCTGGTGACGTCCGAGGGGCTGCCCGTCGCCCTGGCCCTCGTGGTGGTCCTGCTCCTCGGGGCGCCGGTGGCGGGGGCGCTGGTGGAACGGGGGCTCATGCGCCGGCTCCACGGCGCCTCGGCGGAGCGGCCGGTGATGGTCACCCTCGGGTTGATGGTGATCCTCACCGGATTGGCGACGATCATCTGGAACCCGAACACCCAGCGGTCGGTCAACTCCATGATCTCGGGGCAGTTCGGGCTGTTCGGCATCAACATCCAGTACCAAGAGGTCCTGATCATCGGCGTGGCCATCGCCGTCGCCGTCGTCCTGAGGGCGCTCTTCTACTCGACCAGGACCGGGTACGCCCTGCGGGCGGTGGTCGACGATCCCGAGCTGCTGGCCATGTCGGGGGCGCCGCCCCACCGGATGAGCCAGTACGGCTGGATCCTCGGGTTCATCATGGCTGCCCTGGCCGGCGTGCTCCTGGCACCGACCCAGACCACCGGCATCAGCATCGAGGCCATGACCCTGCTGGTGGTCAACGGCTATGCCGCTGCCATCGTCGGCCGGCTCCGCAACATCCCGGTGACCTTCGTCGCCGCCATCGCCATCGGCCTGGCCGAGAACTACGTCATCAACTACCTCCTGCCCCACGTGCCCCAGGATCTGGTCCCCGACATCACCGTGGCGCTGCCCATGGTGTTCCTCTTCATCGCCCTGGTCACGCTCCCGTCGGTTCGCCTGCGGGCGGTCGGCCGGCTGACCACCATGCGGGTGCCGCGGGTGGCCGGCGGGCGCGAGTCGCTGGTGGCCGGCCTGGTCTTCTTCGCCGTTGCGGTCGTGCTCGCCGTGGTCTTCGACAACACCCAGTTCAACGGTACGACGGTCCTCTCCCTCGGCGGGGTGGTGATGAGCCTGGGCATCGTCGCCCTCTCGTTGGTCCTGGTGACCGGGTACTCGGGCCAGGTCTCGCTGTGCCAGTTCTCCTTCATGGGCATCGGGGCCTTCGTCATGGGCAAGATCGCCGGGGGAGGCTCGCTCTTCGGCCTGCTGGCCGCCACTGCGGTGTGCGCGGCGGTCGGGGCTCTCATCGCTCTCCCGACCATCCGGCTCCGCGACCTCTACCTGGCCCTCGCCACCTTCGCTTTCGCCGACGCCGTGGCCACCGGCTTCTTCACCGACAGCCACATCTACGGGAGCGGCGGGGTCAGCATCGGCCGGATCGTGATCCCGGGCGTGTCCTTCGGGAGCGATAGCGCCGAGTTCCTCATGGTCACCGTCTTCTTCGTGCTCGCCGCCTGGCTGGTCCTGGCCATCCGGCGGAGCCTGTTCGGCCGCCGCTTGGTCGCCCTCAACGACTCCC
Organism: Acidimicrobiales bacterium; assembly: GCA_052143895.1. Taxonomy (GTDB): domain Bacteria; phylum Actinomycetota; class Acidimicrobiia; order Acidimicrobiales; family RAAP-2; genus Bog-756. Next base: position 14,958 of record JBKQRT010000324.1, read on the forward strand.
CGGCCGCCTACGCCACCGTCGGCCTCAACATCGGGTTCACCAAGGTGGCGGTGTTCGCCATCGCCGCCGGCATGGCCGGCCTGGCCGGCGCCCTCTACGGCACGGTGCAGGGGGTGGTCGGGACGACGGACTTCGACTTCTTCCCGGGGATCATCTTCGTCCTGTTCGTGACCATCTGGAGTATCCGCACCGTGTCGGGGGCGTTCCTCGCCGCCCTGTCGTACGTCGTGCTCAACCAGATGTGGCCCAACGGGCTCGGCCTGTTCGCCGGGGTGGGGATCATCCTCATCGGTCGGGCCGCCGGGGGCATCCTCGGCATCGAGGCGCTGCATTTCGACCTCCCGTGGGTCCGCCGCGGCCGGGCCGGCCTGCGCGAGGGCCCGGCACCCGTCATCGGCCCGGCGGTCGGCGTCGGGGGTGAGACACGTGCCGCCGGCTGACCCCGACACGCCGGGACCGGCGGCGCTCGCCGTGTCCGAGGTGGCGGTCCACTTCGGAGGCGTCTCCGCCCTCAACGATGTCTCCATCACCGTCCGCCCGGGCACGGTGACCGGCCTCATCGGCCCGAACGGCGCCGGCAAGACGACCCTCTTCAACGTCATCAGCGGCCTGCAGGTGCCCGACCGGGGCACCGTGCGCCTGTTCGACACCGACATCACCACCATGAAGCCGCACCGGCGGGCACGGCTCGGGCTGGCCCGCACCTTCCAGCGCCTGGAGGTCTTCGGCTCGCTGACCGCCAGCGAGAACGTCCAGGTGGGCCTCGAGTCCGCCGTCAAGTGGTGGGAGTGGCGCAGCTTGCGCCGGGCGATGCCGTGGGGCCGTTCCGGCCACGCCGCTGACGGCGCCGGCGGCGGGCGCGACTCCAGCTCGCTCATCGCCACCACCAGCGAGCGCCTGCTCGAGGGTGTCGGCCTCGACGGACTGGGGGACGAGCAGTCGGCGAACATGTCCACCGGTCTGGCCCGGATGGTCGAGCTGGCCCGGGCGCTCGCCATCGGCCCGAAGCTCCTCCTGCTCGACGAGCCGGGCTCGGGGCTCGACGAGACCGAGTCGGCCGCGCTGGGCGAACTGTTGGTCAAGCTGGCGGCCGGCGGCATGGCGGTGCTCCTCGTCGAGCACGACATGGAGCTGGTCATGACGATCTGCGACTACATCTACGTCCTCGACTTCGGCGACATCATCGCCGCCGGCACCCCGGCGGAGATCCGCAACGATCCGATGGTCCAGGCCGCCTACCTGGGTGCGGCCCACACCGACCCGCCATCCGCCGGTGGCGCCGACGTGGTGGGCACCGATGCGGGGACGGGGACCCGGTCGTGACCGACATGGCCGCGACCGCCGGCGTCGGCTCGACCGGGGAACCCCACCAGCTGCCCCCGGGCATCGTCATCCGGGGCGTGCGAGCGGCGTACGGACGGATCGAGGTGCTCCACGGGATCGACCTGGTCGTGCCGCCGGGGAGCGTCTTCGCCCTCCTCGGACCCAACGGCGCCGGCAAGTCGACGTTGCTCAAGGTCATCAGCGGCCGGCTGCGGTCGACGGCCGGGGAGGTGCGCATCGGCGAGACACTGGTGGGGAAGACCCCGACCGAAAAGCTGGCCAGGGACGGGATCTGCGCGATCCCCGAAGGCCGGGGGATCTTCCCCAACCTGACCCTGCGCGAGAACCTCCGCATCTGGACCTACTGCGGCGGGGTCACGGTCAAGGACGTCGAGGAGTCGACTTTCGCCGCCTTCCCCCGGCTCAAGGAGCGTCGCCGGCAGCTGGCCGGGACCCTCTCGGGTGGGGAGCAGCAGATGTTGGCCATCTCCCGCGCCCTGGTCACCTCGCCCAAGGTGCTCCTGTTGGACGAGCTGTCCATGGGGTTGGCCCCCCTCATCGTGGCCGAGCTCTACGACCTGGTCCACGCGCTCGCCGACCGGGGGATGACCATCCTGCTGGTCGAGCAGTTCGTGACCACGGCGCTGTCGGTGGCCACCGCCGCCGCCATCATGGTCCACGGCCGGATCGAGCAGGAAGGGTCGCCCCGGGAGATGGCCGACGCTGCCCTCAGCGTCTACCTCTCCTGACTGCCCTGACTACCCGGCCTGAGCCCCCAGCCTGACCGCCCGGTGGAGCGGGCTCATCCCTCCTCGGCCAGCTCCACCACCACGGCGACGTCGTCGGTCACCATCGTGTCGAGCGTCATGATCCCGCCCGCGTCGCGGAGGTCGTCCTCGGCCGCCAGCAGCGCGGCGATGCGCTCGGCCGAGTCGGCCACCGTCACGGCGGCCGCCGGCCACCGCATCGATCGCTTGGCCGTGGTCTTGGCCTTGCGGATCTCCCCGAGCACGTCGGCGGCGACCTCCAGCACCGACGCCGGTCCGGTGCCGGGACCGTCGAGGGCGGTGCCGAACTCCGATCGTCTCGGCCACGGTGCGGTGTGGATCGACCCCGTCTGCCACCACGACCACACCTCCTCGGTCACGAACGGGGTGATCGGTGCCAGCAGCCGCAGCAGGACCGACAGTGCCAGTGCCAGCGCAGCCTGGGCCGACGCCGGCCCCGGCTCGCCGGCGTCGCCGTAGGCCCGGGTCTTGACCAGTTCGAGGTAGTCGTCGCAGAACGACCAGAAGAACGACTCGGTGCGTTCGAGCGCCCGGGCGTAGTCGAACTCCTCGAACGCGGCGGTGACCTCGCCGACCACCACGGCCAGGCGTCCGAGCATGGCCCGGTCGATCGGGACGGTCACCGCTCCCGGTCCCGGAGCGGACAGCCCCTCGTCGACGGCGATGCGTCCGAGGGCGAAGCGCGAGGCATTGAGCACCTTGATGGCCAGGCGCCGCCCGACCTTCATCTGGCCCTCGTCGAAGGCGGTGTCGGTGCCGGGTCGGCCCCCGGCCGCCCAGTAACGCACGGCGTCGGCGCCGTGCTTCTCCAACAGGGGGAGCGGGGTGACGACGTCGCCCTTCGACTTCGACATCTTCTTGCGGTCCGGGTCGAGCACCCAGCCGGAGATGGCCGCGTCGGTCCACGGCAGTGACCCGTGCTCGAGCTCGGACCGGACGATGGTCGAGAACAACCAGGTGCGGATGATCTCGTGGGCCTGCGGCCGCACGTCCATGGGGAACACCCGGGTGAACAGGTCGGCGTCGTCCTCCCATCCCCCGGCGATCTGCGGGGTGAGCGAGGAGGTCGCCCAGGTGTCCATCACGTCGGGGTCGCCGGCGAATCCCCCCGGCCTGCCCCGCTGGTCCTCGGTGAATGCCTCGGGCACGTCGGTGGACGGGTCGACGGGGAGCTGGCCCTCGGAGGCGAAGATCGGTGCCTCGAAGTCGATCGTCCCGGCCCGGTCGATCGGGTACCAGACGGGGAACGGTACCCCGAAGAACCGCTGTCGGCTGATGTTCCAGTCGGCGTTGAGGCCCTCGACCCAGGCCCGGAAGCGGTGGGCCATGTACGGCGGGTGCCAGCGCAGCTCCTCGCCGCGGGCCAACAGGCGATCGCGCAGGGACAGCGTGTCGACGAACCACTGCCGGGACGAGACGATCTCGAGTGGCCGCTCACCTTTCTCGTAGTACTTGACGGGATGGGTGACGGGGGTGGGCTCCCCGATGAGGTCGCCCGACTCGGCCAGCAGTTCGACGATGCGTGCCTGTGCCTGTTTGACCGTGCGGCCGGCCAGCTCCGAGTAGTGGCGGGTCGCCGCCGCCGGGGTGTCCGTGGCCCACCCCTCGCCGCCCCAGGTCACCGGGAGCAGTCGACCGTCGCGTCCGACGACGGTGCGGGTCGGCAGGGAGAGCTCGCGCCACCACACGACGTCGGTGGTGTCGCCGAAGGTGCAGACCATGGCGATTCCGGATCCCTTCTCGGGATCGGCGAGCTCGTGGGCCACCACCGGCACCCGGACGGAGAAGAGTGGGGTGTGCACCTCGGTGCCGAAGAGCGGCCGGTAGCGGTCGTCGTCGGGGTGGGCCACCAGCGCCACGCAGGCGGGCAGGAGCTCGGGGCGGGTCGTCTCGATGTCGACGGCGCCCGAGCCGTCGGCGCAGGGGAACCGGAGGCGGTGGTAGGCGCCCGGACGCTCCCGGTCCTCGAGCTCCGCCTGGGACACCGCCGTGCGGAAGTCCACGTCCCAGAGGGTGGGCGCGGTGCGCTGCGACACCTGACCGCGGGTCACCAGGCGCAGGAATCCCCGTTGCGACACCCGTTGGGCCCGCTCCGAGATGGTGGCGTAGGTGTGGGACCAGTCCACCGACAGGCCGAGGGTGCGCCACAGGTACTCGAAGACCTGCTCGTCCTCAGCGGTCAGCTGGTGGCAGAGCGCCACGAAGTTGGGCCGGGAGATGGAGATCGGATCCTTCGGGGGATCGGCGGGCGGGACGAAGTCCGGGTCGAACGGGAGGCTCGGGTCGCACCGGACGCCGAAGTAGTTCTGGACGCGGCGCTCGGTCGGCAGCCCGTTGTCGTCCCACCCCATTGGGTAGAAGACGGCACGGCCCCGCATGCGCTGGAAGCGGGCCACCGTGTCGGTGTGGGTGTAGGAGAACACGTGGCCGATGTGGAGTGAGCCCGACACGGTGGGCGGTGGCGTATCGATCGAGAACACCGCGGGGCGCTCGGCCGACCGGTCGAAGGCGTAGGTTCCCGCCTCCTGCCACCGTGCCGACCAGGCGGCCTCCAGTCCCTCGAGGCCGGGCTTGTCCGGGATCCCCACCGGACCGGCCATCCGCCGTTCCGTTCCGGTCGCGTCAGTGTTCATGATCGGGTTACCGTACCCTGCGTGATCCAGCTCCACGACACCGCCACCGGTGAGGTGGCACCGCTGCGCCTCCGCGAGCCCGGCAAGGTGTCCATGTACGTGTGCGGCCCGACGGTCTACGACTCGCCGCATCTGGGGCACGGGCGCTTCTCCCTGGTGTTCGACGTGCTGCGGCGCTATCTCCTCTTCGTCGGCCTGGACGTCACCTACGTGTCCAATATCACCGACATCGAGGACAAGATCATCGAGCGGGCGGCCCAGCGGGGCATTCCCGAGTCCGAGCTGACCGCCACCTACGAGGCGGTCTGGTGGGAGGCGATGGACGCGCTCGGCGTGCTGCGTCCCGACGAGGTCCCGCACGCCACGGCCTACGTTGGCCACATGGTCGAGCTGGTCGCCGAGCTGATGGACCGGGGGGTCGCCTACGAGACGTCTGACGGCATCTATCTGTCGGTGGGGGACGTCCCCGGCTATGGGCTCCTCGCCCACCAGCCGCTTGAGTCCCTGCGCGCCGGGGCCCGGGTGGAGGCCACCGGCGAGAAGCACTCCGCCTTGGACTTCGTGCTGTGGAAGAAGGCCAAGCCCGGCGAGCCCACCTGGGATTCGCCGTGGGGACCGGGACGTCCCGGATGGCACACCGAATGCGTCGTCATGTCGCTCGACCTGCTCGGCGACGGCTTCGACGTGCACGGCGGCGCCATCGACTTGATCTTCCCCCACCACGAGAACGAGCGCGCCCAGGCGGTCGCCGTGGGGCGGGAGTTCGCCCGGCACTGGGTGCACAACGGCTGGGTGACCGTCGCCGGGGAGAAGATGTCGAAGTCGCTGGGAAACTTCACCTCGCTCGACGATCTGGTGCAGCGAAGCGACGCCCGCGCCTACCGGCTGCTCGTGCTCCGCTCCCACTACCGCTCTCCCATCGAGGTCACCCCGGACACCGTCGGCGACGCAGAGGCGGGTCTCGCCCGCCTCGACGAGCTGGCCAGGCGCTTCGGCCTCACCGATCTGCTCGCCGACGGGCCGGTCGTCGACCCGGGTGCGACCGACCGGATCGATGCCGGTGCGGTGGCGGCCTTCCGTGAGCGCATGGACGACGACCTCGATACCCCCGGAGCGCTCGCCGCCGTGTTCGAACTGGTGCGCTCGGCCAACGCCGACGCCGACGCCGGCGACACCGGGCGCTCCCGTCGAGCCGCGGGCACGGTGGCACTGCTCTGTGCAGCGATGGGACTGTCCCTGCGCGCCGGGGGGGACGTGGACGTGGACCCGGCCGCCGCCGACCTTGTGCGACGCCGTGACGCCGCCCGGGCCGCACGCGACTGGGCCGGGGCCGACGCCCTGCGGGAGGAATTGGAGGAGGCCGGCTGGCTGGTCGAGGACAGCCCAGAGGGCACCCGGATCCGCCGTCGGTGAACGGCGTGTGAACAGGCGCCGGAGGAACGCTCGGGAAGTTGATTCTCCGGGGGAGACTGCTAGCGTTTCCGGGGCAGAGAGTCCTCGTCGGAAGGTGGTCGACGACCCGCTCGCACGCGGGAGGGTCGGCATCCGTTGCCTCCGCTGCAGGCTCTCCGCGCACTACGTGTGTGGAGGAAAGGGGTAAGCCACCGTGGCTTCCGGAACTGTCAAGTGGTTCAACGCCGAGAAGGGCTTCGGCTTCATCTCCCAGCCGGACGGGGGTGCCGATGTCTTCGTGCACCACACCGCGATCCAGATGAACGGCTTCCGCTCGCTCGAAGAGGGGCAGGCCGTCGAGTTCGACCTCCAGGAGGGCCCGAAGGGTCTCCAGGCCGTCGACGTGCGGCTGGCGCAGCCGGCCTAGACGCCCATACCGGTCCGGCGCCGCGCCACTGTGCGCGGGGTGTGACCGTGCCCGTCCCACACCCCTGCCGCCGGCCCCCGCATGGTCGCGACGCGTCCGCTCCCTGGGCCCGTTCGACTGTCGACCGGGGTCGCTGCGGGCCGCGTGGTGGCTTGCGCCGCCGTTTTGAGGTTACTATTGAGTAACTACGAGAGTTCCCCCGGCCCGGTGGGTAGGGGGACGGTACGGCCCGCAGGGGCCGGAACGGAGCGAGGCACAATGGCCGATTTCTCCCTCGACCTCAACGAGGACCAGCTGCAGATCCAGAAGTGGGTGCACGACTTCGCGGAGACGGTGATCCGCCCGGCCGGCCACGAGTGGGACGAGCGGGAGGAGACCCCGTGGCCGATCATCGAGGAGGCGGCCCGGATCGGGCTCTACTCCTTCGACTTCATCAGCCAGGCGTTCTTCGACGAGAGCGGGCTGCTCATGCCCATCACCAACGAGGAGATGGCCTGGGGTGACGCCGGCATCGCGCTCGCCATCTTCGGGAGCACGCTCGGCCTGGCCGGCATCGCCAGCAACGGGACACCCGAACAGTTGCTGGAGTGGGGTCCCCAGTGCTTCGGCACCCCGGACAAGATTCAGATGGCCGCCTTCGCCGTGTCGGAGCCAGATGCCGGATCGGACGTGTCGTCGTTGCGCACCCGTGCGGTCTACGACGAGGCCAAGGACGAATGGGTCCTGAACGGGACGAAGACGTGGATCACCAACGGTGGCATCGCTGACATCCACGTGGTGGTGGCCTCGGTCGACCCGGAGCTCGGAGCAAGGGGCCAGGCGAGCTTCATCGTCCCGCCGAACACGCCGGGGATCTCCCAGGGCAAGAAGTTCCAGAAGATGGGGATCCGCGCATCGCACACCGCCGAGGTCGTTCTCGACAACTGCCGGGTCCCCGGGCACTGCCTGCTGGGTGGTAAGGACAAGCTGGACGAGAAGCTGGCGCGGGCGCGTGAGGGCAAGCGCTCGACGAGCCAGGCGGCGATGAAGACGTTCGAAGCCTCCCGGCCGACAGTGGGGGCGCAGGCCCTCGGCATCGCCCGCGCCGCCTACGAGTACTCGCTCGACTACGCCAAGGAGCGCAAGGCCTTCGGCCGTGCAATCATCGAGAACCAGGCCATCGCGTTCAAACTGGCCGACATGAAGACCCGCATCGACGCCTCCCGGCTCCTCATCTGGCGGGCCTCGTGGATGGGTCGCACTGGCAAGGACTTCACCGCCGGCGAGGGCTCCATGTCCAAGCTGTACGCCGGTGAGACCGCCGTGTACGTGACCGAGGAGGCCATCCAGATCATGGGCGGCTACGGCTACATCCGCGAGCATCCCGTCGAGCGGTGGCACCGCGCCTCGAAGATCTACACGATCTTCGAGGGGACGTCGGAGATCCAGCGGCTCATCATCAGCCGGGCCATCTCCGGGGTGCACATCAAGTAGCCGACGCTCCCCGGTCCCCAGCTCGAGGCGTGGGCCCGGGTCCTCGAGCCAGTCGCCCCGCCGACCTGACGTGAGTCAGACGTCCCCGCAGGTGTTGCCGCCCTTGATCTCGGTGAGGGGGGCCGACGGCACGGAGGTGAAGAATCCGAGGAACAGCCGTTCGCCCGCCCCGGTTCCCGGCACGATGATGGCTCCTCCCTGCTCCTCCCTGCTCCTCGCTGCTCCTCGCTGAAATCGCCGGCCGGGTACCGGGGCTGTACCTCGGCGAGCGTCATCCCGAGCGTCGCACCGGTCGCGGTCCGCAGCAGGGGAGTGCCAGGTCCCGTGGGGCGAGTGACCTTCCCGACATCCGACATGCCCCCTCGCAGAGAGCGGTACCCGTCGAGGACCCCGTGCGAGAACTCGACGGCCAGATCGCTCCATTGGACCTCGGTGGTCCCGGGGCACGGCCCTGGCGTCGTGGTGTTCGCCGGTGTGCCGAGGTATCGGCGCAGCGTCTGGACGGCGTGACCCTCGGGGTCGCCGACGCCCACGACCCCGAGCCCGTCGGCTTCGAGGACGACCCCCGTTGCCGACGGGACAACGGAGCTGGTCGTCGCCGTCGAGTGCCCACCGGAATCGCCGCACCCGGCCAGCACCCCAGCGACGATCACCAGGGTGCAGGCGCGCCACTGTCTCCTCGGCACTGCCGGAGCATCGGACACCGGCTCAGTATCGCGCCGGGGCGCAGGGGCGCCGTGGTCGCCCGAGCTGCGCCCCGCCACCCCCCATCCTCCGGGGTCGGAGCACGGTCGCTGCGCCCCACAGGAACCGTCGTTCGATCTCGGCGAAGAACGCCTCGGACAGGCATTCGAACTGGTCCTCGGTGATGCGGATGGGATCGCCGAA
>JBKQRT010000325.1:0-7785 GCA_052143895.1 Acidimicrobiales bacterium
GCGCAGCCCCATCTATACGGGCCTCCGGGGGGTGGGCAAGACCGTCCTCCTGATGGAGTTCGACGTCCTGGCTTCCGAGGCGGGGTGGGCCACCACCGACGTGCAGGAGGTCGGGACCAATGCCGACTTCCGGGCCACCTTCGCCCGCATGGCCGCCCGGCTGCTGGTCAACATGAGCCGGCGGCACCGGGCCAAGCAGCGGATCGAACGCGCGCTGGCGGTCGTCAAGGCCTTCAGCGTCGCCATCCCCGGCGCGGTCGAGCTGAAGCTCGATGTCGATGCCGCTACCGGGGTCGCCGATTCGGGTGATCCCGAGCAGGACCTCGCCGACCTCTTCTGCGAGGTGGGTGAGGTGGCGCGGGCCAATCGCATGGGGGCGGCGTTCCTGGTCGACGAAATGCAGAATCTCAACGCCGAGTCGCTCTCCGCGATCTGTATGGCTGTCCAGGCCATCAGCCGGGCCGGATTGCCCGTCGCCGTCGTGGGCGCCGGATTGCCAGAACTCAAGGTACGACTGCTGGCCGCCAAGCCGTATGCCGATCGCCTCTTCTCCTATGCGGAGCTCGGCCGTCTGTCCGACGTTGCCGCCCGCTCCGCTCTCGTCGGACCTGCAGCGGCTGCCGGCGTCGATTTCGACGAGGCAACCGCACGCCAGGTGGTCGACGAGGCGGCCGGATTCCCGTACTTCATCCAGGAGTACGGGCGGGAGCTCTGGAACTACGCCGAGTCCGCACCGATCACGAGCGCCGATCTCGAAGCGGCCCGGGTGATCGTGAAGGACAGCCTGGCGCGCAACTTCTTCGGCACGCGCTTCGAGATGGCCACCGACACCGAGCAGCGGTACCTCGCCGCCATGGCGTCGCTCGGGCTCGGGCCGTACCCGGTTGCCGCCGTCGCCCGGGCCTTCGGCGTGGACGACCAGCGAAAGGTGTCGGTGCACCGGGAGTCCCTCATCCAGAAGGGGCTCATCTGGAGCCCCCGGCGGGGTCAGGTCGACTTCACCGTCCCGCTCTTCGCCGAGTTCCTGATGGAGAATCGGTCGAGCGCGACTTTGTAGGGCAAGGGATTCGAGCTTCTTACGACTACCGATGCAGTGAGCGCGGCGGTTGGCGAAGAGCCGCATGCGGGTCCAAAACACGGTGCTCCCGACCGGCGCCAGCGGACTCCCAATCACAGGGACGTACGCGGAATGATCGAGCGGCCAGACGACCCCGACGCAGCGGAGTGGCAGGTCCTCCGAGAGCTCGCTGAGACCGGCGCGGACGTGACGGAGGCCATGGACGCTCTCCTCGACCGCCGGGCGGCCGAGGAGGAGGCGTTCGTGGCGCCCCTGGCGCCCGGCACGGTCTGCGAGGTCATCATGCCGGACCCCCCAAGACGCTGAGGCACGTTGGGAGCGTCTGGCGGCCGCTCCAGTTCTCCGGGTGAGCGTCGGGAGGTAGGTCCCTTCCCTTCCGGTGCTGGGTAGGTCTCCACCATGCACCCGGATCGCCTCGGTGCTGGTGTTCCGACCCGCTCCACCGTGGGAAGGGGCACCGGCACCGCTGGCGCTTGGGCGGGGCCGGGCAACAGCACGGGGATAGCGTCTCCCGAGTGACCATCTTCCTCGCCTGCGTCAGCGGAGCTGCGCTCATCGTGTCCGTCGTCGCCCTGGTGCAAGGGCAGAGGTCCGTCGGCCATGCAGACCGCTCCGCCACGGCTTCCGAACAGTCGGCAGGGGCCGCCGAACGGTCCGCGCTCGCAGCGGAGTCAGCGAACCGGTTGGCCCGTGAACCCGACCTGACGATCACCCTCGTCGCGCCAACTCCGTCGCCCTCGGACAAGGCCATCTACAGCATCCGCAACGAAGGCCCCCAGGACCTCACCTCAGTCGTCGTGTACCGGCCGAAGCCGCCCGACCGGATCACGTACCCGCTTGCCGTCACAGGCGGCACCGGGTGGCAGGACGACGAGATTTCCCTCGGGCCGGTCGCCTTGGGCGAGGAGGTGCGGTTCACGCTGTGCTGTGGAGCGGCCGATCAACTGCCGGAGTTCCGAGTACGGATCGAGTGCGAGGCCGGGAACGACTGGTGGCCTCAGTCGCGGCCTTTGCCGCCCCCCAGGCCGCAGCGACCCCCGGCTGGTGCGCGGGGCATCACGTGACGGTCTCCGCGGCTCGTGTCCGCTGGTTCCTCAGCGTCCGGGGCAAGATCAAGCGAGCGCCGCGCCCGCTCGTGCCCCTGGACGAGACCGAGGTGCGCCTGGAGCTGGACCGGACGTTCACCCGGCTACGTGATGGCCGCTGACACCCTCCTGCGCTGAAATAGCCCCGACGACCATCGGGAAAAGGAGAGACCACGAATGGAGAACATCGGGGCGAAGGCCAAGGAGGCATTGCTGGCTGTCATGGGAGGAGCGCAGATCGAGGTGGACGTGATCCGGGAGCTCCTCATCGAGAAGGGCGTCTTCACGGAGCACGAGTTTTCGCATGCCATGGAGGCCCGGTTCAACGCGCCGTTTGCCGTTGCCGATGTCGAATGGGCACGCCGACACATGGACCCCGAAGACGCGACGGCATTGGACCAGTTTTTCGGCTGATTGTGCCGGACGTGCGGGCTTCAGTAGCTCGTTGACACAGCCCTCTGGCAGGCTGGCCTGACCAAGCGAGAAGGAGGTGGGCGATGCCCGAGAAGCGTTGCGTGCAGTGCGGCAAACCGACGGAGCACGTCCTGCTGGACACCACCGGGGGCAAACACGAGGTGATCGCCCTGTGTAGTCAATGCATGGCGGACCGATTCGGCACCCCTTACGACGAGCAGGACGACCACCCGGTGAAGATGCCCACGGCCGAGGTGCTCGACTTTGTGGACTGTCCCGAGTGCGGAGCCCACGGGAGCGTGCCGCTGCCGGTGGATCGTCCTGAGGGAGCGGTTGTGACCGCCGGGCCGACCCGGGGAGTGGGTAGAGGCTTCATGCTCTGTCAGAGGTGCGGAACCCGGGTCCCTTTCGGAGTGCCCATCAGCTAGTCGGCGCCTGGTCTCGGGGAGCGGCCGGAGGACAGCGAGGTCACCCTCAGGTCACAAAGAGGTCACAAGCGAGCGAACAGAGGTTTTCGATGCATCTGCGACAGCGGGTGACCGCGGCGCGGGCCTGATGTTGCTCCGCAACTAGCTCCCCTCGGGGTCGTTGGTAGGCCGTCGTCCATCTCGTCAGGCACCTCGCGACGAATCTCGTCGTACGCGGGGTGCCACTCCTCCACGATCAGCCTGTGCGCCTCCTCCCGGTCCGTTGCGTGGACCAGCAGGACGAGCCGGGCGAACAGATGCGGACCGGCCCTAACGTGGTTGCACTTCCAATCTCAACTAGTCAGATCAAATAGATTCGGCAGTCGCTGTTTGGTGCTGTTGAATCCGCTGCCACGCTTCTCGTCGCACCTGAGGATCTACGCTCTTCGCCTCCGTAAAAGCGCACAGCCAACGGTCGGCGTCCGCACCCATAACCACCTGGTTTCGCCCTACAAGACGGATCGGTTCTCCTGGAGTGGTCACCCGGAAGCCCCAGTAGATGACCAGGGGAATGACAGGAGGTGGTATGTCCATTCCAGCAAACAAGCCGCGAACTCGCTGAGCGTTCCGCGCCACTTGTTCAGCGGCTTTTGGAACCTGCGGCTTTAACCGCTGGGCATCGAGGTCGACCGGATCAGACGAGTATTTCGTCTCGACGACGAGGACGCCCCCGGGACCGACGGCGACGTGATCGACGTCTACGACCCATGTGTCAGGTTCATCTCCAACGGTGAATTCGAGGTTGTGGGCAATGTGCCAGTCGGGTCCTAGGCGGCGCAGGACCTCGTCAGTCCACCGCTCAGCTCGGCCGCCCGTCATCCAATTCACTCCGCCTGAGTAGACGGCCACCACACCAACGAGCACCAGAACTGTGGCCGTGACCAACGCTCCCAGGAAGAAACTGACGGCGATGTCGTTCGTTCGGATTCCAGCGGCCCGTTCCAATGCGGTCAGCCCGAGCATCACGACGACGACGAGCAGGACGGTTCCGCCGACTATTGCGATGACCTGCGGACTGAGGAGCGCGCCTCTGACCCTTTGTTTGCCTCGTTGACTGGTCCGAGCCCCAGCCTGTTGCTCCATGGGTCAGCGCTCTTCGCTTGCGTCACCGGGCTGAGGTGCTGTTGGCTCGAGCGACAAATACGCCCCATCCAGGTTGTCCGGGTCCCAGGGAACGACGAGCCGACGTTCGAAGAGGTCCTCGTAGAGATTGCGGAACGCCTCCCCTACGTCGAGGTGAGCCATGGCCACGGACTCAACAGGTAGGGCTCGGACTGTTCGCCGATCTGTGTCGGGGAAGTGGTCCCGGAGTTCGGCCAGTCGCCGCCACGCAGCCTGGTGCGGGCGCGGGGCGCACAGGGCATAAGTGGCGAGGTCGGCCCCACGGCTCTCGAGGAGGGCCTCGGCGAGTGCCAGGGAACGCATGGGTTGGTACATCTCTCCCCGGACGAAGCACCCTCCACAGTTGGCAGCGCCCTGCGGTGGGGACACGGGAACACCTCCAAGGAAGGTACCGTAAAGGCGCTGTTCGCCCGGCGGTGGCTTGAGCTTGAAGCATCGGGCGGGGTCGGATCCAAAGAGACCAGGTGATCGGCAGGCCTCCCGGTCGTCGTTGGAAGGATCGAGGTACCCGCTGCACCGGCTGAAACCTTCAGTGAACTTGCACTCCACGAGACCAATCCAGTGGAGCCTGTCGAAGGTCTCACCATGGAGAATGACATCGATTTGGGTCTGGTGACGATGTCCGGCTTGGCGCTCACCCAGGTGGTCGTCGGGATCTTCGAACTCGAAGACCACGCCGTAGAAGCGACGCAACGAGACGTGGAGGTACTCCTTGATCAGAGGGACCATGGCGCTCTCAGGGATGTCCGAGAACAGGTTCAGGCACAGCGCCTGGGACGAATACTTCTGGTGGATGTGCTGATGGAGACGGTGCCGACGGTCTAGGTCGGCGTAGTGCGGTAGTGCGCCGTGGAGCAGGAGTGCATCGGGCTGCTGCCGTGCTCGTCCGAGCACTTCCCGGACATGGAACGCCCATCGCCGCTCATCAAGCGCAGGCTCGGACACGAGCGGTCCTTCCGGCATCTGTCCCGTTCTGCCCCAGGTGGGAACCGGGTGATCGGGATCCTCCACGAGCCACACCCGCCACGAGTGCTGCCCATGGGCGAGGGCTTCCAGCTGCCCGGCCATATAGGGCCCGACTGCTCGATCCCCTGGCGCTTTCGGAGCGCAGACGAAGTCCAGTACCGGGAACTCGTCGCTCGCAGAAGCGAACTTCGGATGCTTCCGGACCCGGTGCACGTTCGCCTGCACCCACAACGCGTAGTCGAGCACCTGGAGCACGATCTTCGGGTCGTCGGCATTGGCCTTCGTCTCGATGATGTGCAGCCGATCCCTACCGTCGATCCCGAGAAAATCTATGAGCCCCGGCTTTCCGGTCGGGTGACCGGCCACCCCTCGCCAGCAGGGAAACTCACGCGCTGCGTAGGCGAGACCAAGTGCTCGAGATAAGGGGCCCGCTTCGTCGGGGTTGGGTACGAGGCCGGACTGGAGGCGGTGCTCGACGTCGGGACGACCCTCGCCGGAGTGAATCTCCTCCACCGCAGTCTCGACGTCGGCTCGAACGGCATCAAGGATCGGGAGCAGAACCGTGTCTGGGGTGACCTCGTAGCGGGTCGGCTCACCAGCTAACCCGGCGATCTTCTGTGAGCCGGCGACGATCTCGATTCCGGCGCGAGTCGGGCGGACCTTGAGGACCTGGCTGCCGCGGTACTGCCAGGACCGATAGCTCGAGCGCGAGCGATCGACCAGCCGAGGCGCTTGGGAATCAGCCCACGTCGTGAGATCCTCCACGAGTTGGTAGTTGTCGTCTCCCGAGACCTCGAAGGAACGACGACGGTCGTCCTCATCCATGGTCAGTGCGGCGGAGACCTCGTCAGGTGTGGGAATTGGTACGGCCGACAACTCGAGGTCGCGAGAGTTGTACCCGAAGACCCGCACCTGAGTCGCCACGCAGGTCAGTCGCATCACGGTGGTCGAGTTAGGTCCGACCAGCTCCGAAGGTGCGACCAGGATCAGGTCGGCGTCGCCCTGCCAGGCCAACCCGTAGGCGAGGACCGGGTCCATTGAGTCGGGCATCGCAGAGGGGGCAACGACGGCCACGAGGCGCCCCGGTGTCTCTACGTCATCGACGAACCAGAGGGCCAGCTTGCTCAGCCGCTTGCCGCTCAGCCGCTCGATCTCGTGGAAGTTGCGGAGGAGTTTGCCGGTCAGGGTGCGTGCTTTGGTGCCGAAGGATTCTCGGGCTGCCTTGGCCTGCCGGCGACCGGTTCCACGAAGGGTTTGTGATTCACTCATGAATGCTTCCGCCTAAACATCTCTGGTCTTTCGACCACGCCAATGGGTAACTTTACAGGCTCTTCGCGTTGAACTGGGGAGTGTGACGTAGGGAAGTATCCGCGAACGCGGCCAGGGGTCCCGACATCGTTGAGGTTTCGTGACGACTTCAACGAGGAGGACCCCTGACGATGGACGACGCTACCGGTCTGGCTGAAGCACTGTTGGGACTCGACGGGTTCGCGGTGCTGGCGGTGGAAGAGACCCCCTCCGAGGTGATCGTCACCGTCGAGACGACGGCTGACTTCGTCGGGTGTCCCAGCTGTGGTGTGCGTGCGCTGGGCAAGGACCGCCTCCGGGTCGAGATCCGTGACCTGCCCTGCTTCGGACGTCCGGCCCGTCTCGTCTGGATGAAGCGGCGCTGGCGCTGTGCCGATCCCGACTGCGCGGCCAAGACGTGGACCGAGGGCACCGAGCACGTGGCCCCACGGGCCGTGCTGACCCTTCGGGCCGGAGCAGAAGCCACCCGCCAGGTCGGAGAGCTGGCCCTGCCCGTCGCCGTTGTCGCCCGTGAGCTCGGGGTCTGCTGGTGGACCGTGATGGACGCCGTGGTCCTCCATGGCACGCCACTGGTCGAGGACCCCAAGCGCGTGAAGAGGGTCCGGGCCCTGGGCATCGACGAGACCTCGTTCCTGTCCGCGACGAGGGAGCACCGCACCATCTACGTGACCGGCCTGGTCGACCTCGACCGCAAAAGGATCATCGACATGGTGGAAGGAAACGCCGCCCCTGACCTGCGGCGATGGTGTGCCGAGCAGGACCCGGCCTGGATGCGGGCCATCCGTGTCGTCGCCACCGACCTCGCCGAGAGCTATCGCAACGGCACATCCCCGCACCTCGATCATGCGATCCGCGTCGCCGACCCGTTTCATGTCGTGCGGATCGCCAACCGCTGCGTCGACAAGGTGCGCCGGCGCGTCCAGAACGAGACGCTCGGGCATCGCGGCCGCAAGGTCGACCCGCTCTATCGGATCCGCAAGCTCTTGCTCGCCGGCTACGAACGCCTTGACGAGCGCGGTCATGACCGCGTGCTGCTCGGGCTGCGCCACGGCGACCCCCACGACGAGCTGCTGGGAGCGTGGTTGGCCAAGGAGTCGGTGCGCGACATCTACCTCACCGAGGATTCCAAGGAGGCCAGGGTTCTCCTCGACAAGGCCATCATCGGGTGTAAGGGCGACGAGGTCGAAGAGATCCGCTCGCTCGGTGCCACACTCGAGCACTGGCGCACCGAGATCTTGAACCACCACCGCACCAGTGCGTCGAACGGTCCGCCCGAAGGGTCCATTCTCTGGAGTGGTCAAAGAGGCGTCTCCCACGTCGCTGACAAGTGTGTCTCTGTCTGTCG
>JBKQRT010000326.1:0-18708 GCA_052143895.1 Acidimicrobiales bacterium
TCACCGACCTGGCCACCCACGAGCGCCTGCGTGAGCTCGAATCCCAGCCGGACGGCGAGCGGTTCGACCGGAAGCTCTGGTCCGAGTTGGCGGCCGCCGGCCTCCTCGGCATCGCCCTTCCCGAAGAGGTGGGCGGCGCCGGCCTCGGGTTCCTGGAGACAGCGCTGGTGGTCGAGACCGCGGGTCGGAGCGCGGCCTACGTGCCCGTCATCGAGACGCTGGCCGTCGCCGCGCCGGCCATCGCCCGGTTCGGATCGCCCGAGCAGATCGATCGGTGGCTCCCCCGGGTGGTGTCGGGTGACGCCGTGCTCTCGACCGCGCTGGTGGAGCTCGGCGGCTCCGCATCGGCCCCGTCGGTGGTGGCCGAGCCGGACGGAGACGGGTGGCGGCTGTCGGGGACCAAGGCGTGCGTGCCCTCGGGCATGTTCGCGGACGCCGTGCTCGTCACCGCCCGGGTCGAGCCGGACTCGGTGGGGGTCTTCATCGTCGAGACCTCCGCCCCCGGGGTGAACCGTGAGCGGCAGCCGGTCAACACCGGACAGTCCGAGGCGGTGCTCACCCTGGCCGCCACCGAGGTGGGCCCCGAGGGACTGCTCGGCTCGATCGGGGACGGCCGTGCCGTCATCGACTGGCTCGTGCAACGCTTCACCGCCGCCGTCTGCCTGGCCCAGTCGGGTGCAGCCTCGGCCTCCCTCGCCCTGGTGGCCGAGTACACCAAGACGCGGGAGCAGTTCGGCAAGCCCATCGCCACCTTCCAGGCGGTCGGCCAGCGGGCCGCCGACGCGTACGTGGACACCGAGGCGATCGGGCTCACCGCCTGGCAGGCGGCGTGGCGCATCTCCGAGGGACTGCCGGCGGACAAGGAGGTCGCCGTGGCCAAGTTCTGGGCGGCCGACGGCGGTCAGCGGGTCGTGCACGCGGCCGTCCACCTGCACGGAGGGGTCGGCGTGGACCGCGACTACCCCCTGCACCGGTACTTCTTGATGACGAAGCATCTCGAGCTCACACTGGGTGGCGCCACCGAACAGCTGCTCCAGCTGGGAGCCACCCTGGCCGCCGAGCCGGTCTGAGTCCTTCCGGTCATCGACCGGGACCACACCCGGGGGTCCGGAGGTGCAGCCACCAGTGGGAGACTGGTGCCCATGACCACCACAGGAGCGGGGGCACGTCCACCATGGTGATGGGTCGCCGCCCCGACGTCGCCACCGCCTCGTGGCCGATCGCCGCCGTCGACCTGGCCGCGCTGGCCGGCCAGATGGCCACGGCCCTTGTGCGGGTGCCGTTCCGGCGGCCGTGGGCGGGGGAGAACAGCCTGCCGCACAACCTGGCGGTGGCGGTCACCCGGGAGACCCTCCGCTCGTTCATGGGGTACGCCTCCTCGCTCCCGATCGACGAGTACCGGTCGGTCGAGATGGTGCTCGATGACCTTTGCCGGGCGGTGATGCCGCCCTTCGTCCGGAGCCTCGACATCACCCGGGAGGTGTCCGCCGTCGCCGGCGTGCCCGGTATCTGGTACCGGCCCTGGGGCGCCGCGCCGTGCGGGACGATCCTCTACCTGCACGGCGGCGGCTACGTCGGGACCTCGCCCCGGATGTACGCCGCCTTCACCTCGTGGATCAGCCGTCGTACCGGGTGCGAGATCTTCGTGGCCGACTACCGGTTGGCGCCAGAGTTCCCGTTCCCGGCCGGGTTGGAGGACATGGTCCTGGTCCTCGAGGGCGTGCTGGAGGGGGGCGTCGACCCGGACCGCCTCTTCGTCGCCGGCGACTCGAGCGGCGGCGGGCTGGCCGCTTCGCTCATGTTCACCATGGAGCGCATCGGCCACCGGCCGCTCGCCGGCCTGGTGCTGTTCTCCCCCGAGGTCGATCTCCGCCTCGACCAACCGTCGGTCTCGGCCAACGCCGATTGCGACATCCTGCCGTGGAACATCCCCACCGCCGCCTACCTCCACGGCCGGGACCCCGCCGCCGCCTCCGTGTCGGCCCTGGACCAGGACGTCTCCGGCTGGCCGCCCACGTTCGTGTCCTTCGGGAGCGACGAGATGTTCCGAGACCCCATCCGCGAATTCGTGGACCACCTGGACGATGCCGGCGTGGACGTGGAGGCCGACGAGGAACCCGGCATGTTCCACGTGTTCCCCATCCTCATGCCGTGGGCCGACGCCAGCCGCCGGACGTATGAGGCGGTCGCCGACTTCGTCCACCGGCATCTCCCGGTGGGGGCATCCGCCGCCGCCGGCGAGACCTCTGCCGGGGCCGGGCCCGACGCGACGGAGTCGTTGGCGGGAACCGTCGAGTCGGCCGAGCAGGCCGGCTGAGCGCCCGGCGCGCTCCGCGGGACGATGTCGTCAGATCGGGCATGCCACGGTCTTACGTACCCATCGATCGGGAAGGACAACCATGGGACTCTCGTTCTCACACCTCGGCATCTGCGTCTCCGATCTCGACCGGTCGCTGCGGTTCTACTGCGAGGGCCTCGGGTTCGAGGTGGTGGCGTCCCACCGGGTGGGCAGCGAGTTCGCGGCACTGATGGAGGTCGAGGGCGTGGACGTGGAGTCGCGGATGCTCTCCCGGGACGGGGTCACGATCGAGTTGCTCTGGTACGTCTCGCCGGGACACGTCGGTGACGGGAACCGCCGCCCGATGAACGGGCTGGGCCTGACCCATCTGTCGTTGCGGGTCGACGACGTGGATGGCCTCGCCTCGACCATCGAGCGGCTGGGCGGCGCGGTGGTCAGCGGCACGAGGACGACACTCGAACTGCCCGGTGCCCGCTTGGACTTCCTCTACTGCACCGATCCCGACGGCGTGCGCATCGAGCTCATGGACCTGCCCGGCTGACCGTGCCCGTTGCCGAACCGACCGGCGGGCTGCCGGTGTCCGGTACCGTGATCCCGTGCATCACGAACCCCCGACCGTGCCCGACGTCGACCCCGCGGAGGCGCGCCGCCTCGCCGCCGGGGGCGCGCTCGTGCTCGATGTGCGCGAGGACGAGGAGTGGGGGGCCGGCCACGCCCCCGAGGCGCTCCACATGGCCATGGGGACGGTGTCCGACCGGCTCGGCGAGCTCCCGGACGACCGGGTCCTGGTGTGCCTGTGCCGGGTGGGCGGGCGCTCGGGGGCGGTGGCTGCTGCCCTGGCCGGCGCCGGTCACGACGTGCGCAACGTGGCCGGAGGCATGCTGGCCTGGGAGCAGGCCGGATTTCCCGTGGTCACCGACGCCGGCACCGTCGGCCGGGTCATCTGAGTCCTCGGCGTCGCGGACGATGACCGTGTACCTCGACGATTGGCGACAGCCGGCCCGGCTGGGTCCGGTGGACGACCGCTGGTCGCATCTGGTGGCTGACAGCGAGGCCGAGCTCCACGAGTTCGCCTCTCACCTGGGCATGAAGCGCGAGTGGTTCCAGCAGCGGGTGAGCCGTCCGCACCAGGGCCACTACGACCTGCCCGAGCGGGTCCGCAGCGACGCACTCGCCCTCGGCGCCGTCCCGGTCACCTGGCGCCAACTCGGACGGATGATGCGTGAGCGACGGGCCGCCGTGGCGGCGGGGGCGTGCTCCACGGACGCCGGGGGGACGCGCACCCGGCGGCGGGTGGTGTGATCGGGTGACGGTCCCGGGTGCGGGCCCCACGCGTCGCTCGATCGATCCGCGGACCCCGGTGCTCGTGGGTGTGGCGTCGGCGACCGGCGACGCCGAGGCGAGCGAGCTGATGGCCCGGGCGGTGCTGAGGGCGGGAGCCGACGCCGGCCGACCGGGGCTACTGGCCGAGGTCGACCGCATCGCCGTGCCCCAGGGGAGCTGGTCGTATGCCGATCCGGGCCGCCTGGTGGCCGACCAGGTGGGGGCGCGTCGGGCCCGTACCCACCTGGTCGAGCTGGGTATCCCCCAGCAGTCCCTGATCTCCGAGGCGCTGTCTGCCATCGCCACCGGCCGGTCGGCCGTAGCACTGGTGGTGGGAGGAGAGGCGAAACGGTGGACGAGGGAGCGCGTCCGTGCCGGCCGGCCGTCCTCGGAGACGGACCAACCGGGCGTCACGCCCGACGTGGTCCACCGCCGCCCCGGACCGCTGTTGGAACCGATCGAGGTCGCCCACCGGCTCTGGGACCCGGTGCAGCAGTACGCCATGATCGAGAACGCGCTCCGGGCCGCCGACGGTCTCTCGCCCGCGGCACACCGGACCCAGATCTCCGAGCTGTGGGCCCGGTTCAACGCGGTGGCGCAGTCCAACCCGCGAGCCGCCTTTCCGGCGCCACTGGACGCAGCCGCCATCGCCACGCCGTCGCCGGCCAACCGCCCGTTGGCGTTGCCCTACAACAAGTGGCACGCCGCCCAGTGGACCGTCAACCAGGCGGCAGCTCTCCTGCTCTGTTCGGCGGAGACGGCCGCGCATGCCGGCGTGCCTCCCGACCGATGGGTGTTCCCGCTGGTCGGGATCGAATCGAGCCACGCCGTCTCGCTGCTCCGCCGGCGGGAACCTCACACCTGGCCGGCCATGACCGTACTGGGGAGGGCCGCGGCGGAGCGGATCGGACGTCCGCTGGCCGACGCCGAGGTCCTCGAGCTCTACAGCTGCTTCCCCGCCGCCGTGCGGGTCCAGCAGCGGTCGCTCGACCTCGATCCGGCGTCGACGCCGACGATCACCGGCGGCATGACGTTCGCCGGGGGCCCGTTCAACAACTTCGTGCTGCAGGCCATGGTGGAGGTGGTCGGAGTCCTCCGGATCGACCCGGTGGCGCTCGGCGTGGTGACCACGGTGAGCGGCCTGCTGACCAAGCCGGGGATCGGGGTGTGGTCAGGGACCCCCGACGGGCTGGAGCCACTCCTGGCTGACCTGGCCGGACCGGCGGGCGAGACGACCGGCACGCTCGAGGTCATCGACGCGCTCGATGGCTACGTCGGGCAGGCGACCGTGGTCACCTACACGGTCACGTTCCACGGGATGGCGCCGTGCCGCACGGTCGCACTCTGTGACACCGCCGACGGCCGACGCTGCGTGGCGGTCAGTGAGGACGCCACCCTGACGTCCTATGCCGTCGGGAACGAGCTCGTGGGGTCCCGGGTGCAGGTCCGGGGCGGTTCGTTCGGGTTGGTCTGACCCCGGCCCGGGCAGAGGCGCGCGGCCGAGCAGGTAGGTTTTTCGGAATGTCCGACTACGTGATCCCCGAACCAGAACCGAAGGAGATCGACGAGAAGCTCTCGATCGAGCTGCGCCACCTCGCCGACAACGCCGTGCTGAAGGGCAAGCCGTCCGGCAACGAGCGGTGCGACAACTGCCGCTACTACCTCGAGCCCTACAAGGACATCTCGTACTGCTGGCACCAGAAGCTGCGCATCCTGGTGGGCGCCGACTGGTGGTGCCAGTGGTGGGACGCCATCCCGGAGGACGCCCCGGCCGGCTGACCCGGCTGACCCGGCTGACCCGGCCGGTCGGACGCCTCACGGGCGGGGGCGCGACCGTCCGCCGCCGCCCAGCGGATGCCGGCGGCCCGGTACGGTGAGGGCATGGCGCTCACCGTCGACCAGGCCATCGCCTTCGCCGCCGACCACCGCCAAGGGGTGCTGGTGACCCTGCGCCGTGACGGGCGACCCCAGCTCTCCAACGTCCTCTACGGGCTGGGGCCGGGCCGCTCGGCGCGGATCTCGGTGACCGACGGCAGGGCCAAGACGGCGAACCTCCGCCGCGACCCGCGGGCATCGCTGCACGTCACCAGGGACGACTTCTTCGCCTACGTGGTGCTCGAGGGCGACGCCGTCCTCTCACCGGTGGCCCGGAACGTGGACGATCCCGTGGTCGACGAGCTGGTCGAGCTCTACCGGTCGCTCGTCGGGGAGCACCCGGACTGGAACGAGTACCGCCGTTCGATGGTCGCCGAGGGCAGGCTGGTCGTCAGCCTGCTCGCCGACCGTGCCTACGGAATGCTCGGAGCCTGAGCCCCGGCCGGCCGGCCCCGCCGATCAGATTGCGCACGTGCCGTCGGAGCACGCGACGCCCTGCCCCGGGGCGCCGGCCGGACCGGGATCGTCGGCCGTCGACGGGTGCGAAGCCGACCACGCACGTTCGAGCGCCCCGAGGAGCACCTCCGGCGGCTGTGCCCCCGGCACGCCGAGGGCGCTGTCGATCACGAAGAACGGAACGCCGCTGACACCGAGCGCCACCGCCCGCGCTTCGTCCTCCCGTACCGCGCCGGCGAAGTCGTCCGCGGCCAGCACCGCGGCCACCTCCACGGGATCGAGGCCGACCTCGGCAGCCAGATCGATCAGGCTCGCACGGTCACCCACCGAGCGGCCCTCCGTGAAGTAGGCGGCGAGCAGCCGCTCCTTCATGGCGTCGCCCAGCCCGTGGCCGGCGGCCAGGTGGATCAGGCGGTGGGCGTCGAAGGTGTTGCCGGGCTGGACCCGATCGAGGTGGTACTCGAGCCCCACCCCGGCGGCCAGCATCGTCATCCGCTGGTTCGCCTTCCGCGCCTGCTCCGGGGTCATCCCGTACTTGCGCTCGAGGATCCGGTCCATGCTCATGCCGACCCGGGCCGGCGATGTCGGATCGAGCTCGAAGCTCCGCCATTCGACGTCCACCTCGTCGGCGTGCCCGAACCGGGCCAGGGCCTCCTCGAATTGCCGCTTGCCCACATAGCACCACGGGCACACCACGTCCGACCAGATCTCGACCTTCATCAAACCCTCCTGTCCACTGCCGGCGCACCGGTGGTGCACGACCGGTCCACCGCCCTTCTCCCAACCGGGGTGTCGCCCCTGGTATTCCGCCGGTCGGGACCGGTAGCGTCGGTGCGCATGGTCCTCGAACACGCCGTCATCACCGTCACGCCGGGGACGGAAACACAGTTCGAAGCCGCCCTCGGCGAGGCCCGTTCCGTTATCGCCGCCTCCCATGGCTTCCGCTCGCTCGCACTGCACCGGGTGATCGAGACGCCCGACCGCTATGTGCTCCTCGTCGAATGGGAGACGCTCGAGGACCACGTCACCGGCTTCCGTAACTCGGAGGCCTTCACCCGGTGGCGGGCACTGATCGGCCCGTATTTCGACTCGCCACCGGTGGTCGACCACCTCACCCAGGTGAACATCGGGGGATGACCGTGGTGCTCTCGGACCAGGTGCGCGACGTGATCACTGCGGGCCGCCTGGCGCATCTGGTGACGCTGGAGCCCGACGGCGCCCCCCAGGTCTCGCTGGTCTGGGTGGGGCTGGACGGCGACCGGATCGTCACCGCCCATATGGCGGCGTGGCGCAAGGTCCAGAACCTCCACCGGGACCCCCGGGTCTCGCTGTCCATCGAGGCCGAGGGCCGCGACGAACACGGCCTCGACCACTACCTCGTGGTGCACGGTCGGGCAGAGGTGGTCGAGGGTGGGGCGGCCCCGCTGCTCCAGCGTCTGGCCGGGGTCTACCTGGGTCCCGGTGTCGTCTTCCCGGGCGTCGACGACCCGACACTCGGGTTCGTGGTCCGCATCACCCCCGAACGCATCGGCGGGGTGGGACCCTGGGCGTCGTGAGGAACGGCCCCGAATCAGGACGGCGCCGGTTCAGGACTGCCCGGCCAGCTCCCAGGCGTCGACGAGGTGGCCGGCGAGCTCGGCCAGGGAGGTGCGGGCGTTGAGCCCGCTGGTCGACGGCAGCACGTAGGCCGGGCGGCCACCGATCCCTTCCGGCTGGACCCCGGCCGCCGCCTTCGGGTTGACGGCGGTCCTCCAGCCGGAGAGCCCGGTGAAGCACACCGCACCCGGAAGGAGCCACTCGACGAGACGTTCGACCCGGGCGAACCCCCGGCGGTACTCGTCGGCGGTCACCTCGGCCGCCGTGCGGGTGGGGCGCTTGACGAAGTCGGTCATGCCCAGACCGCAGGCCAGGGCGTCGGCCGGATCACGGTCACGGGCGATGATGCCCGTCGCCAGCGCGGCCGGCCAGAACCGATTGCCGGGCCGGGCGTACCCGATCCCGGCGTCCGCCGAGAAGATCGACGGATTGACGCCGCAGACCAGAAGGCGCATCCCTTCGCCGACGGTGTCGGCCAGCGTCCTGGCTCTGGTTGCCCGCAGGCGGAGCTCATCGTCGGTCACGACGACCGATCCGTCCTCGACGGCGAACCCGGCCCCCGTCACCACGTCGACCAGCCGATCGGCCTTCCAGCCGGCGAAGAACCTGCCGCCCACGTCGTCGCCGGGCAGGTCGTCGCCCTCATACTCCCCCTCGAGGACCTGGACCTCGAACGGCGTGCCCACCGCCAGCACCCGGTGGAGGTCCCACAGGGCCATGGGAAGCCGGCTGCGGGGGACGTGGAGGTGGGTCATCCACGACCACGCCCCGCCGAGCGACCCCCGGGCGAAGGGGAGGCGCTCCACGTCGCCCTGGACGTAGAGCGCCTCGGGCACCTGGCTCCGGCAGGCATTCAGCATGACCGCCGACGCGTCGAAGGCGATGGCCGGTCTCCCAAGATGGGGGAGGTACCGACCGGCCCCGCATCCGACGTCGATACGGAGCACCCCGTTGCCGGCCCTGGCGGCGAATCCCTCCGCGTCGTCGCGCCGGCCCGCGGTGGCGTGGGTGGCGGCCCAGCGGAGTCCCCGGTCGTCGTAGATGTCGACGGTGGTCCGCTCCATGGGCCGATCCTACGGTGACTGGTGCCGGTCAGGGCTCGAAGCGGTACCCCATGCCCGGCTCCGTCCGGAAGTGGCGGGGGCGGGACGGATCCGCCTCGAGCTTCCGGCGGACCCGGGCCATGAGCACCCGGAGGTATTCCGTCTCGGTGTCGTACTCCGGCCCCCACACCTGGTGGAGGAGCTGGCGTTGGGACACCAGGCTGCCGGGATGGCGCACCAGCACCTCGACGATGTCCCACTCCTTCGGCGTGAGGTGGACGTCGGAGCCGTTCCGGGTCACCCGCTTGGCGGCGAGGTCCACCGTGAACTCCTCGGTCTCGATCCGGGGCTGCTCGTCCGTGGCGCCGGTCCTGCGCAGGGCGGCCCGCAGGCGGGCCAGCAGCTCGTCCATGCCGAACGGCTTGGTCATGTAGTCGTCGGCGCCGGCGTCCAGCGCCTCCACCTTGCTCACGCTCTGGTGCCGGGCGGACAGGACGATGATCGGCACCGAGCTCCAACCGCGGATCGCCTTGACCACCTCGACACCGTCGATGCCTGGCAGGCCGAGGTCGAGGAGGACCACGTCTGGATGACGGTGCGCGGCCCGGTCGAGTCCCTCCTCGCCGGTCCGTGCCGTCACCACGTCGTAGCCGCGGGCCGACAGGCTGATGGCCAACGCCTGCAGCAACGACGCGTCGTCGTCGCAGACCAGGACCCGGGTGCCGGCCTCGCCGGGAACGCTCCGTTGCGGTGCCGGTGCCGGTTCGTTCACGGACCCGGAGCCGTCGAGGCCACCGTGCCGTCCGACGCTGGGGCCGGCTCCTGGGTTGAGTCCTCGGTCACCGGGGCCGGGGCCGCGTCGCCGGTCGCCGGGGTCGTCGCTTCGGTCGGCGGCTCGTCCGGCCCACCGGACCCGACCAGGGGGAGCCTGATCACCATCGTGCACCCGCCGCCCGGTGTGTCCTCGGCATCGAGCTCCCCGCCGATGGCCTCCACGAACCCCCGGGCGACGGCCAGCCCGAGGCCGACCCCGACCCGGCTGTCCGAGTCGCCCAGGCGCTGGAACGGCTGGAACACGCGCTCGCGGTCCTCCCTCGGGATCCCCGGCCCGCGGTCGACGATCCGGATGTCGACCCGCCCGGCCACGGCGCCGGCCTCGACGCGCAGCTCGCTCCCTCCGGCATGGATGAGGGCATTGTCGACCAGGTTGGCCACCGCCCGTTCGAGGAGCACCGGGTCCGTGCGCACGCGGGGGAGGTCGTCCGGTACGTCGACGACGGCCGGCGTGCCGCGGGGTCCCAGGCTGGCGATGGCGGCGTCGATGACGTCGTGCACGTCGGTGCTCTGGTCGAGGACGTCCATGGAGCCGGTCTGCAGCCGACTCATGTCCAGCAGGTTCTCGACCAGGCCGTTCAACCGGTCCGACTCGTCGTCGATGGTCTGGAGCAGGATGCGGGTCTCGTCGGGCCCGAAGCTGAGCTGATCGGACAGCAGGCTGGACGACGCGGCCTTGATCGACGCCAGCGGCGTGCGGAGGTCGTGGCTCACCGCGGCCAGCAGCGCCGAGCGCAGCTGATTGGCGCGGGCCAGCGAGTCGGCCTCGGCGGCCTCGGCGTGCAGCCGGTCGCTCTCGAGGACGGTGGCCAGCTGGGCGGCGAACGCCGTCAGGATCTCCCGGTCCTCGGCGGCGAGGTCGGGCCCCTTCAGGGCGAGGAGGTCCCGGTCGGTCAAGGGCAGCACGAGTGTGGCCCGGTCCGGCGTGACGGGCGGCTGCCGTCCGGCCGAGGCCACCGTCGACCACGGCCCGGCGGAGGCCTCGGTGCCCCCGGGGACAGTGCCGCTCGGGGGGAGCTCCGTCTCGGACCGGACGACGGTCGCAACGTCGAGGCGGAAGGCGACGATGAGCTCGCCGAGCAGCGCGGGCAGCGGATTGCCTTCCGGCGCCACCATCCGGCCTGCCACCCGGGCCAGCATCCGGGCATCGGTCCGGGCCGCCACCGCCGCCGCCGTGCGCCGGGCGGCGAGGTCCACCAGCACGCTGACCACACCGGCCGTGACCAGAAACATGACCAGGGCCAGGATGTCCCGGGTGTCGGAGATGGTGAACGTGTGGATGGGCGGGGCGAAGTAGTAGTTGGACAGGAGGAAGCCGGCCAGGGCGGCCAACGCCGCCGGCCACACCCCACCGGTGGCGGCCACCACCACCACCAGCACGAGGTACGAGCTGAGGGCGGTGGCCAGGCTGGCGCCGCTCCGGTCGGCCGTGAGGATCACTGTGAGCAACGGGAATCCGATGAGCCCGATGAGTAGCGCGGCCAACCGCCTGCGGGCCGGGATCGGCGAGAGCAGGCGGCGGCGGTGTCGGGCCGCGGCCCGCCGGCGCCGCGCGGACGGAGCGTGCTGGCCGTCGTCGCCCGCGCCCGTTTCGGCGGCGTGCTCCGAGTCTGTCTCCAGCTCCGCTTCGGTGGCGATGACGTGGACGTCCAGCGCGCCGCCGGCGGCCCGGATGACCGAGTTGATGACCGAGCCGCGGAGGAACTCGGTGAGCCGGCTCCGTTGGGTCGCCCCCATGACCAGCTGCGTTGCGTTCTCGGCCCGGGCCACCTGCACCAGCGCCGGCGCCACCTCGGCACCGACCACCTCGACGTACCGCCCGCCGAGGTCGTCGAGCAGGGCACGGTTCCTGACCAGCCCCTGGGTCCCGGTGCCGGTCAGGCTGTCGTCCGTGCGGACGTGGACGCCGACCAGCTCGGCCTTGGTCCGCATGGCCATGCGGGCGGCCCGCCGGATCAGGACCGCGCTGCCGCGGGAGCCGGTGAGCGAGACCACCACCCGCTCCTTGGTCTCCCACGGCCCGGCAATGTTGTGGCGCTCGCGGTAGTCGTTGAGCTCCTCGTCGACCCGGTCCGCCACCCACAGCAGCGTCAGCTCGCGCAGCGCGGTGAGGTTGCCGGTGCGGAAGTAATTGGCCAGGGCGGCATCGATGCGCTCGGGCGGGTAGATGTTGCCGTGGGCCAGCCTCCGGCGCAGCGCCTCGGGCGCCATGTCGACCAGTTCGATCTGGTCGGCGGCCCGCACCACCGGGTCGGGCACCGTCTCCTGCTGGGCGATGCCGGTGATGCGCTCCACGACGTCGTTGAGCGATTCGAGATGCTGGAGGTTGACGGTCGAGATGACGTTGATGCCGGCGTCGAGGAGCTCCTCGACGTCCTGCCACCGCTTGGCGTGCTTCGAGCCGGGCACGTTGGAGTGGGCGAGCTCGTCGACCAGCACGAGCTCCGGCTTTCGCTCGAGGAGCCCGTCGAGGTCCATCTCCTCGAAGATCTGGCCCCGGTACTCGAAGGTCCGCCGGGGGAAGATCTCCAGATCTCGGATCTGGGCGTCGGTCAGCGGCCGCCCGTGCTCCTGGACCCAGCCGACCACGACATCGGTGCCGCGTCCCTTCCTCCGCCACCCCTCGTTGAGCATGGCGTAGGTCTTGCCGACCCCGGGGGCGGCGCCGAGATACAACCGCAGCTTTCCTCGTGCCACAGTCGATGGCCTCCTGTACCTAGCGGGCAACCATGGTGCCGCGGCGTGCCCCACTGTCACCAGACGCGGCACCCTCCCGATGAAGGTTACGCCCCGAACGGTGCCGGTCTGGCCCGCCTACCCTCGGCGTCATGCCGGGCGGCTCGCTTCGATGCTGAGGCTGTACCCGACACCGGGCATGGTACGGATCAGCGTGCCGGAGCGGTCGTCGAGCTTCTGTCGCAGCCGGTGCACGTAGGCGTGCAGATAGCCCGCTTCGCGCCCGTACCCCGACCCCCACACCGCCGACAGGATCATCTGGCGGGTGCACGTCTTGCCCGCGTGGCGGGCCAGGTACGACAGGACGTCGAACTCCTTGGCCGTGAGGTCGACGGGACTCCCGGCGAGGCGGACCTCGTGGTGGACGAGATCGAGCTCCAGGGCGCCGACGGTGAGCGTCGGCTCGTCCGGCTCGTCCGGCTCACCCTTCCGGTGACGCATCGCCGTGCGGATCCGCGCCTCGAGCTCGGCCATGCCGAACGGCTTGGTGACGTAGTCGTCCGCCCCACCGTCGAGCGCGGCGACCTTGCGGTCCTCGTCGCCGCTGGCCGACAGGATGATGATCGGCACCTCGCTCCACTGCCGGATCCTGCGGCACACTGTCTGGCCGTCGATGTCGGGGAGCCCGAGGTCGAGCACGACGATGTCGGGGGACGTGAGCGCCGTCTGCGAGATGCCCTGCTCGCCGTTGACCGCGGTGGTGACCTCGTGCCCACCGGCCTGCAGCCCCAGTCGGAGCGCCCGGAGCAGCGAGGAATCGTCGTCGATCACCAACACCTTAACCACCGTGGCCCCCGGCCCCGTTTTCAATGATCTTGGGAACGGTGAAGACGAACCGGGCGCCTCCTCCTGGCGCGCCCTCGACCCAGATGCGCTCGCCGTGGGCCTCGACGAATGTCTTGGCGATGGTCAGCCCGAGGCCCGTGCGGCCCCCGCTGTCGAACCGCACGAACCGGTCGAACACCGCCTCCCGCTCGACCGGGGGGACCCCAGGGCCCGCGTCGGACACGGACAGGGCGACGCGTTCGCCCTGGAGTTGGGCGGCCACCGTGATCAGGCTCTGTGGCGGCGCGTGGCGATTGGCATTGTCCAAGAGGTTAGCGAGGACCTGGCCGATCAGGAGGCGGTCGATGTCGACCGCCGGTAGATGATCGGGTACCACCACGTCCACCGGACGGTCCCCCAGTGCCGACCGGAGGGCGCCGACCGCCTCCCGGACCAGATCGGGCACGGACGTCGGGGCCTGCCGGACCTCGAGGACGCCGGCGTCGATGCGGGTCATGTCGAGCAGGCTGCTCACCAGGCGGGTCAGACGGTCGGTCTCGACGTCGATCAGGGCGTGCAGCTCGTCGGTGTCGGCCTCGGACAGGGGGATCGGAGGGTCGAGCAACGTGGAGGACGCCACCTTCATGGTGGCGAGCGGCGTCCGCAGGTCGTGGGACACGGCCCCGATCAGGGCGTGCCGGAGCCGGTCCACCTCCTCCAGCACCTCGGTCCGGAGTGCCCGCTCCCGCAGCCGAACCCGTTCCAACGCCAGGGCGGCGTGGTTGGCGAACGTGCGCAGGAGCGCCCGGTCCGCCTCCGACTCCGGCATCCCCCGCATGGCCAGCATGCCCACCGGGCGCCCGGACGCGGTCAGCGCCACCGTCCGGATCTCGTCCGGCGTGCCCGGTCCGGTCCCGAGGCTGACCGGTACTCCGGACAGCGGCTCGAGGCCCTGGAGCTCCGCCCGGGACAGCGCCTCACCGGCCGAAGCGGCGATCTCCAGCCGGTCCCCTTCCGGCACGAGGAGGGCCACGCCCGGCACCCCGAACACGGTCCTGACCGCGCCGACCACGGTCTTCAACAGGTCCTCGACGGAGCGGTCCTCGACCAGCAGCTCGGACAGGTCGAACAGTCGTTGGGCCTCGGCGCTGCTCCGCTCGGCCTCCGAGCGGGCCGAGCCGAGATGGGCGACGACCCGGGACACCAGGATCATCACCACTGCATAGACGGCGAGCGCCGCCCAGTCCTGCGCGCTGCCCACCTGTAGCCGGTTGTAGGGCGGGATGAACCCGACGTCGTAGACGATGAACCCGGCGATCACGGATACGACACCGGCCGGAAAGCCGCCGATGATCACGCCCGCCACCACCGGGAGGACGAATACCAGAGCGGCGGTGGCGATGCTCAGATGGGGCCGGAGCGGCAGCATGGTGGCGCCGAGGCTCAACGAGAGGACGATCCCCACCAGCGAGCCGACCAGTCCTCTACGCACGTTCCCATTGTCGTACGGATCCGCGCGACCAGCCGGATGGAATCCGCCCGTTGAGGATTTATTCAGCGGACGCGGCACCTGTTCAGAGTCTGTTCAGGTCGACTGGAAGATACTCGATCCATGGCAGACTTCCTCGTAGTGCTAGGCATCGTGGGCTTCGCCCTCGTCATGCTCGGCCTCATCTGGGCCCTGGACCGGGTATGACGGTCACCCAGGGTCTCCTCCTCAGCATCGCCGCGCTGATGTTCATCTATCTCGGCGTCGCCATGTTCAAGCCTGAGAAGTTCTGATATGGGCTTCACTTGGACCATCATCATCCTGGTCATCGCCCTCGGCCTTACCTGGCGGTACCTGGGTTCCTACATGGCGGCAGTCTTCGAGGGCCGCGTGCACTTCCTCCGCTGGGCCGAGCGCCCTTTCTACCGGCTGCTCGGGACCGGTCCCGAGCCGGAGCAAGAGCAGAACTGGAAGCGGTACGCCGGTGCAGCCGTAATCTTCTCCGCCGCGTTCATTGGCGTCGGATATCTCCTGTTGAGGATCCAGGGGTCTCTGCCGCTCAACCCGCAGCATTTCGGGGCGGTGGGATCAGCGCTCAGCTTCAACACCTCCGCCTCGTTCGTCACCAACACCAACTGGCAGAACTATGGCGGCGAGACAGCGATGTCGTACTTCTCCCAGATCGGCGTACTCACTGTGCAGCAGTTCGTGAGTGCAGCCGTCGGGATCGCCGTAGCGATCGCTGTGGTGCGGGGTTTCTCCCGCCGGAACTCTCCCACGATCGGCAACTTCTGGGTCGACATCACCCGTTGCATGCTCTACATACTCTTGCCGATCGCATTTATTACAGGCTTGATCACCGTCGGTCAGGGCGCAGTGCAGACCCTGGCCGGGCCGGTCTTGATCCATGATTCGCTGAACGGCGTCACGCAGACCATCGCCCGAGGTCCCGCCGGCTTCATGGGCCCCATCATGCAACTCGGGACGAACGGCGGCGGGTTCTTCAACGTCGACCTGGCCCATCCCCTCGAGAACCCGACGGGGCTGACAAACCTGCTTTACATCTGGCTTACCCTCTCCATTCCGTTCGCGCTCACCTACACCTTCGGAAAGATGGTGAAGAGCATCCGCCACGGCGCCGCCCTGCTCGCAGCCATGGTGATCATCTTCGGCGTCTGGGTGGGCTTCACCAGCTATGCCGAGCACGGGCAGAACCCCGCCGTGGTCGCCGCCGGCATCCACTCCACGGTCGGGAACACCGAAGGCAAGGAGGTGCGCTTCGGTGACACGAGCAGCGCGCTCTTCAACGTTTCGATGACGCAGACCTCCGACGGTGCTGTGGACAGCGCAACCGACTCCTACAACCCGATCGGGGGTATGGGCCCGATGACCGGCATGATGCTGGGCGAGGTCACGCCTGGGGGGACCGGAAGCGGGCTCTACACGATTCTTATCTATGCCATCATCGCCGTGTTCATCGGTGGCCTCATGATCGGGCGAACGCCGGAGTACTTAGGGAAGAAGATACAGGCCAAGGAGGTGAAACTGGCCGGCCTCGGTGCCCTGGTCATGCCCATCATCGTGCTCGTCCTCACGGCGATCGCCGTGTCCATCCACGCCGGCCGGGCCGGCCCCCTCAACGCCGGCCCCCACGGGTTCTCAGAGATCCTTTATGGGCTGACCTCACAGGGGAACAACAACGGCTCGGCTATGGCGGGTCTGACCGGCAACACCCCCTTCTACAACGTTGTCGGTGCCATCGACATGCTCATCGGTCGGTTCGGCATCATGATCCCGGCCCTCGCCCTCGGGGGTTCTCTCGCCGCCAAGAACGTGGTCCCCGAGTCGCTCGGGACCTTCCGCACCGACAACGGCATGTTCGTCGGCCTCACCATTGGAGTGATCGTGATCATCGGTGGTCTCACCTTCTTCCCCGCCGTCGCCCTCGGCCCGATCGTCGAGCAGCTCAGCCACGGGAAGTTCTTCTGATGACCATGACCGCCACCCAACCGGGTCAACCGGGGCCGGGAACCGAGGCCCACGGCGTCGCCGAGGCGCGCAGCCTCTTTGACGGCGAGATCCTCCGGCAGGCTCTGGTCGACTCGTTCAAGAAGCTGAACCCGGCGATCCAGGTCAAGAACCCGGTCATGTTCGTGGTCCTGGTGGGCACCGTGATCACCTTCATCGAGGCCATCGCACACCCCAGCACGTTCACCTGGTTGATCACCATCTGGCTCTTCCTGACGGTGATCTTCGCCAACCTCGCTGAGGCCATGGCCGAAGGCCGGGGCAAGGCCCAGGCCGACACCCTCCGCCGGATGCGGTCGGAGACCGAGGCCCGCCGGCTGAAGGCCGACGGGACCGAGGAGCTGGTACCGGCCGCGGAGCTGGGCAAGGGAGACATGGTCGTCTGCGAGGCGGACGACCTTATCCCCTCAGATGGGGAAATCACCGAGGGGATTGCCTCTGTCGACGAGTCGGCAATCACCGGCGAGTCGGCGCCGGTCATCCGTGAGTCGGGAGGTGACCGCTCGGCGGTCACCGGTGGGACCAAGGTTCTGTCCGACCGCATCGTGATCCGGATCACGGCGGAGCGAGGCCACACCTTCCTCGATCGGATGATCACCCTGGTCGAGGGGGCCAACCGTCAGAAGACCCCCAACGAGATCGCTCTCACCATTCTACTGGCTGTGCTCACCATCGTCTTCATCCCCGTGGTCGTGACACTTCAGATGTTCGGCCACTACTCCGGGGCCACAGTGTCGGTGGTCGTCCTGGTGTCGCTGCTGGTCTGCCTCATCCCCACCACCATCGGGGCCCTGTTGTCGGCCATCGGGATCGCCGGCATGGACCGCCTGGTCCAGCGCAACGTGCTGGCCATGAGCGGCCGGGCGGTGGAGGCGGCCGGCGACGTGCAGACCCTCTTGCTGGACAAGACCGGCACCATCACCCTGGGCAACCGGATGGCGTCTGATTTCTATCCGGTCGGAGGCCACACCGAACGTGACGTGGCCGACGTCGGACAATTCGCCTCGCTGGCCGACGAGACGCCCGAGGGCCGCTCCATCGTGGTCCTGGCAAAGGAGCGCTTCGACATCCGCGAGCGCGATCTCGAAGGGGGGCATGCCTTCGTGCCCTTCACCGCCCAGACTCGCATGTCCGGGCTCGACATCGGCGCCCGCCAGATCCGCAAGGGGGCGGCTGACTCGGTCAAGCGCTGGGTCACCGAGCAGGGCGGCACCGTCCCCGCCGACCTGGACGGGATCGTGGAGCGGGTGTCGCGGGCCGGGTCCACGCCGCTGGTGGTGGCCGACGGTCGGGACATCCTCGGCGTCATCGAGCTGAAGGACGTGGTCAAGCAAGGCATCCGGGAGAAGTTCGACGAGATGCGCCAGATGGGCATCCGCACCGTGATGATCACCGGCGATAATCCCCTGACGGCGGCGGCGATCGCCCAGGAGGCCGGTGTCGACGACTTCCTCGCCGAAGCCACTCCCGAGGCCAAGATGGCCCTCATCAAGTCCGAGCAGGAGGGCGGGAAGCTGATCGCCATGACGGGCGACGGGACCAACGACGCCCCGGCCCTGGCCCAGGCCGACGTGGGGGTGGCCATGAACACCGGCACCACCGCGGCCAAAGAGGCCGGGAACATGGTGGACCTCGACTCGAACCCGACGAAGCTCATCGACGTGGTCGAGATCGGCAAGCAACTGCTCATCACCCGGGGGTCGCTCACCACCTTCTCCATCGCGAATGATGTCGCCAAGTACTTCGCCATCATCCCGGCCCTGTTCGCGGCCACCTACCCGCAGCTCGAGACATTGAACGTGATGAAGCTGCACAGCCCGCAGTCGGCTGTGCTCTCCGCGGTGATCTTCAACGCATTGGTGATCGTGGCCCTCATTCCCCTCGCCCTGAAGGGCGTGAAGTTCCGGGCCCTCAACTCCGCCGCCATCCTGCGCCGCAACGTCTGGATCTACGGGGTGGGCGGGATCATCGTCCCGTTCATCTTCATCAAGCTCATCGACCTGATCCTCGTCGCCCTCCACGCCTACTGATGGAAGCCAACTCATGATCGCCAACCTGCGCATGTCCGTCGTCTCGATCCTGGTCATGACGATCTTCTTTGGGTTCGTCTACGCCTTCGCCGGCACGGGCGTCGCCCAGCTCTTCTTCAAGCATCAGGCGGACGGATCGATCACGGCCAACGGCTCCACCCTCATCGGCCAGAACTGGTCCCAGACGCCGTGTCCGGGCCACCCCGTGGGCAGCTGCGTGTTCCAGGGCCGCCC
>JBKQRT010000327.1:0-3161 GCA_052143895.1 Acidimicrobiales bacterium
GCGGCGGTACCGCCGACCGCGTCGGCTTCTCGGGCCAGGTGCTGGAAGGTGATCCAGTCACAGAGGACGGCTTGGATCAGGTAGCCCTCGCGCGCCGAGGCCTCGGGGAGGTGCTCGGGCCCGACGCAGCGCCGGAGCTCGTAGAGGTAGTTGCGCAGCGTCTTGGCACTGATCTCGGGACGCTTCGAGCCGACGGGGCGCAGGCCGATCTGGATCTGGCCGACCCGCAGGTGCCGCCGATCGTGGAGAACCAGATAGACCAAAAGCTCTTCGACGATCCGGCGGTCGCTGCGCTGGAGGAGACCGAGGATCTCGAGGGGTCCCATGACGTTGACGGTGGGGACGAGATTGCCCGACTCCTCCTCGGCGGGCACGAGGGCGGTGGCGACGAGAGGACTGTTCGGCGGGGGCGGTGTCTCGCTCGGCTCGAGGTCGACATCAGTGCCGTTTATGTCGGACCCGGTCGCAACTGCTGCTGTTGCCGGACTGCGGTGGCGGACTCGCTGAACCACGACCACGGCGGCGGCGAGGAGGGCGAGGATCCCGACGGCCATCCCGATTGGGAGACCGGGGCCGCGGCGGGAGCTCGAGTCCGTGGTGCTCGGTGCGGCGGAGGCTCCCGTGGCGGGCAACGGAGTGCCGACCCAGGGTGGTTTCTTCTGGGCCGGGAGAGAGCCCGGGACGGCAGGGAAGCTGAGCGAGACGGTCGCCGGCGCGGTGACGTCGATGGGCAGGGCGTTTCCGGTCCCGGTGAAGCCGGTGTACTCGGTTCCAGTGGCCGGCCCGTCGGTGACCGTCAGCGTGCCGCCGGTCGTGGAGGCCGGCACGGTGAACCAGTAGAGGGCGTCGAAGATCCCGTCGTCGTCGCTGGCGGCACTGGTCGAGGAGAAGGCGGTCGTGCTGGAGGTGCCTGTGACGGGCGAGCCGCCAGTGGGAGTGAAGGTGAGCCGGTTGCCCGGCTGCGGGGTGAAGTTCGAGAAGAAGTGGCCCGAGTTGGGCTGGCCGTAGGGGACGTCGGGATAGGAGGACTGGAGGCCGAGCACCAGGTACGCCTGCGAGGGGTTGCCCGGCGTCGTGCCCGAGCCGTCGGGGGCGAACCAGGTCAAGGCGGCGCTCGAGACCTGGTCGTCGTCGCTCGACGAGAAGCCGTCGGCCGGGTTGGTGAAGGCGAGGCTGAAAGACCCGGCAGCCGTACCGGTGACGGTCGAGGAGCTCGGGTCCCTATAGAGAATGGTCGGACTTGGCGGCAGGCGTTTGAGCGTCCAGAGGTCGAACCACTGGTTGAAGCCGGCCTCGGTGAGAACGAGATCCACATTGTGCGTGGCGGCGGGTATGGAGACCACGAAACTGTCGGTGCCGGTCGTCTCGGCGGATCCATTGGTGCCGGTCGTCTCGGCGGATCCATTGGTGCCGCCGGCGATCTCCTGGTTGATGCGGGTCATCGACACGGGGAGCGACGCACTCCCGGCCTTGAGCGCCGCCGAGACTCCCGTCGGTGCGTTGAGCAATCCCGAGTCGTTGGTCGGCTGGGTGACCGCCACCGTGAAGGTCACCAGACGATGGCCGCTCCCCGCGACGTAGTCGACGCCGGAGGTGGATTGCACCGCCTGTGGCCAGGCGACCTGCGACACGACTGCAGTGAAGTCCTGGCCCCGGAGTCGCCCGTCGCTCGGCGCAGTCCCCTGGCTGGCCGCTTCGGCGACCTGGTCCGGGCTGAGGACGACCGCCGTTGTGGCTCCCCGGGCCGGGCCGGCGGCGACGGTGCACACGACCATGACGGTGGCGGTCGCGACGAGGAGGTGCCATGGCGACGGGCGCACTGAACGGAGAGGCGGTCTCACCTCCACAGAAAGGTTCTATCCGAAGGGAGATAGTGGCTGCTCAGCGAGTGCGGTTCCTCGACGTCGAGGGGCTTGCCGGGTGGCTGGGTGTCGAGGTGGTCTTCGTGCGCCGGCTGGTCGCCGAACGCCGGATCCCGTTCGTGAAGATCGGCCGGTTCGTACGGTTCGACCCCGAGGAGATCGCCGCCTGGATCGACGGTCAGCGGGTGCCCACCGAAGGGCGTTCCCACCGCATGAACTGGAGAAATTGACGGTGACGTTCGGGATGTCCGAGCGACCGTTCTCCAGTATGGCCGACGAGCCGAAGGGGAGGTATCAGTGAGCAGGCGAGAGTTCGGCGCGGTGCGCCGGCTGCCCTCGGGGCGGTGGCAGGCGAAGTACCGCCACCCGCGGACCAACCAGTTCATCGTGGCGCCGAACACGTTCACCCTCAAGGGTGATGCCACGCGGTGGCTCGCCGGCATCAAGCGCGACATCGAAAGCGGGACCTGGATGGACCCCGCCTGGGGTTCGGTGACGCTGGAGACTTACGCGACCACCTGGCTCGTGCAGCGGACGCTGCGGCCACGCACGGTGGAGCTCTACGAAGGGCTCTTGCGCCGTTACATCATGCCCGAGCTCGGCCCCATGGAGCTCGGCGAGCTCTCCCCGCGGGAGGTCCGATCCTGGCACGCCGAACTCCTGCAACGCGGGCGTCCCGGCCCGGTGACGGTGGCCAAGGCCTACCGCCTGCTCCGGACCATCTGCGAGACGGCGGTCAGCGACGAAATGATCGGACGCAATCCGTGCAACATCAAGGGGGCTGCAGTCGAGCACTCCCCCGAGCGTCCGGTGCTGACCGTGCCCGAGGTCGAGGCACTGGCAGCCGCCATCGAAGATCGCTACTCCGCCTTGGTGCTCCTCGCCGCCTGGTGCGGGCTGCGCGTCGGCGAAGCGGTGGCCCTCACGCGGGCCGACGTCGACCTCGAGGAAGGCACCGTCCGTATCGACAAGTCGGCCGCCGAGCTGAAGAGCGGGGAGCGGATCGTCGGGCCGCCGAAGACGAAAGCGGGGATCCGGGTCGTGTACGTGCCGCCGCACGTGGTGCCGGTGCTACGCACACATCTGGAGCGCTTCGCCGGGCCCGACGATGAGGACGTGGTCTTCACCGGGCAACAGGGCCGGCCCGTGCGGCGCGCCTCGTTGTACACCGCCTGGTTGCGGGCGACCGAGAAGGCGGGACTCGGCGGCGTACGAATTCATGATCTGCGCCACACCGGTGCCACCCTGGCGGCGGCCACGGGCGCCAGCACGAGGGAGCTGATGCTGCGGCTCGGGCAC
>JBKQRT010000328.1:0-33684 GCA_052143895.1 Acidimicrobiales bacterium
GGGTGGTCGCCGCCGGTGACGTGGCCCGCTGGCACCACCCGTCGCTCGGCGAACAGCTCCGGGTCGAGCACTGGACCAATGCGGCCGAGGCCGGCGCCGCCGCCGCCCGCAACCTCCTGGCCGGTCGGGACGCCGCCCGCCCCTACGACCCGGTGCCGTTCTTCTGGTCCGATCAGTACCAGACCAAGATCCAGATGATCGGCCTTCCCGGTCCTGGCGACGAGGTGGTCGTGGTGGAGGGCTCGCCCGACGAGGGGAAGCTGGTGGCGTTGTACCGCCGCGGCGATCGCCTCCGCGCCGTCCTCGCCTTCAGCCGTCCGCGGCAGCTGATGGCCTACCGCCCGCTCTTGGCCGCCGGTGCATCCTTCGACGAGGCATTGGCGGTGGCGCGGTCGTGAGGGCGGTCGTGAGGGCGGTCGTGACCGGGCCCGTGACCACCGGCCGGGTCGGCGCGCCGGCCCACGGTGCTGAAGCGGTGGCTGAAGGCGAGCGCGGCGGCGATCTGCTCGGCCGAGGGTTCGACGCCGCCATAGGTGGACCGCTCCACCAGGCCGGTCACCGCCCACAGGCCGTCGGCCTCTGACGGCGCGGCGATCGCCAGGCGGTCGCCGTAGGCGGACAGCGTCTCGGCCACCCGGCGGCTCCGTCCGAGCCGTGCACCGCCCCGTTCGAGGTCCGCAGCCACGTGGTGGGCCCAAGTGGGTGGCCGACGCATGCGCCGCCGGCGGAGCTCCACGACCAGCCCCCCGAGGGCCAGCACGATGACGATGGGGATCCACGGCAGCCGGGCCAGCGTGGCGCCGGCCCCGTGGACGAGCACCGAACCGGGTGAGGGGTTGGCCAGCGGCACGTTCGCCGTCGGGTCGAAGTTCTGCCAGCCGTACCCGGGGAACCAGACCTGCACCCAGGCGTGGGCGTCCTTGGCCTCCACCTCGTAGAGGTCGGTGATCGGGTCGTAGGAGCCGGGGACGTAGCCAACGGTCTCGCGGGCCGGGATACCGAGGGTGCGCAACATGACCACGGTGGCCGTCGAGATCTGCTCGCAGTAGCCGGTGCGGCTCCCGAACAGGAACGAGTCGACGGCGTCGGCGCCGCGGGGGAGCGGCGGGATGTCGGTCGTGTAGTGGATGTGCGTCGTCATCCAGTCCTCGATGGCGTGCACCTTGTCGTAGGTGTCGGGATCCGGGTCGCCGGGTGAGCCCACGTCAGCGGTGATCTGCCGGGCCAGCGCGGCCACCTGCGGGTAGGGACGGGGGAGCTGGGTGTAGCGGAGGATCTCACCCGGGTTGAGGTGCGGCTGGGGCTCGGGATCGCCCGGCGGCAGCGGCACGGTGGCGGCCTGCAGCTCCTCCGTCGTGGCCGTCGTGTCGTTCGAGACGACGGTGTAGACGGTGCCGGCCCCCATCGACGTGGAGGAGACGATGGTGCCGTCTCCGGTCAGGAAGAGCGAATGTGACTGGATGTAGACGCGTTGGGCGTTGTCGGCGTGGAAGACCAGGTTGGGACCGGACTGGGCCAGGTAGAAGGTCTGGACGTCGGTGGTTCCGGCGGACAGCTCGGCCTGCTGGTCGTCGGCCAGCGGGATGGAGAACGGTGACCCGAACACCAGCCGGGTGACGTCCTTGCCGCCGGTGGGAGCCGTCTGCACCCAGCTCTGGCCGGTCCACTGGTCGAACGTCTGGCCCACCCAGTAGCTCGGTTGGCTGGCGCGCACCCGCATGACCACCTCGTCGCCGAGGGTCGCCCGCACCCCGGTGTCGAGCGACTTGGCGAACCCGAGGAATCCTCCGACGCCGGTCCGCCCGCTCGGGCTGGCGGCGTGGGCGGGCAGCGACGCCGGCCCGTCGGTGAGGTTGTCCGGGCTGTCGACCGGTGAGGATCCGGCCGAGGACGAGGGGAAGATCAGCGAGGTGGACACCTTGGGGGCGGGCAGGACCGCCACCAGCAGCCCGGCCACCACGACGACGGCCACTCCGGCGACGCCGAGTGTGAGCCAGGGCACCCCCCTGGTGCCGGACATTGACTGCCACATGGCCACCAGTCCCCAGACACCGGTGGCCAGCCACGCCACCACGTAGATCCCGAGGGTGAGATCGACCGACTGGGCGGCGGCCACCGCCATGAGGGCGGCCGAGCCGGCCAGCGAGTAGGCCACGTCCCGGCGGGCGGGCACGTCGAACGCGTGGGTGGACAGGACCCAGGCGAACAGGACGGCGAGCGGTCCCTCGACGGTCGAGATGTCACCCGGCGTGGCGCTGTGGCTGACTTTGGCGATGAACCACACGAAGCCGCCGATGGCGCAGGCGGCGAGCACCGGTTTGACGAGGGGCCAGGGGGAATCGCGCCGTCGGTACGAGAGAATGTTGCCGGTCACGGTGGCCACCACCGCCACCAGGGCGACGGTGGGGCTCAGCTCGGACTGGCTCCAGCAGGCAGCCACCGCGATGACCACCGCGACCGTGGAGGCGACGCGGAAGGAGATCGAGTGTTCCGCAGGCCCCGGCCGGTTGGCCTCGACCACCCGCTGCCAGAGGCTCACCGCCGGTCGCCCCGCAACGCCGGGTCCCGTCGGTCCCCGGGGGGACGGAGCGCCGGATACGGATGCCCGCCCGCCGCATCGTCCGCCGCGTCGCCCGGTGCGGAGACGGCGCGGGCCAGGCGCCGCCCGAGGTCGATCCGGTCGTGGACGAGCCGCACCGTGCGGCCGTCCGGCTCGAGCGTGGCGAGGACAACCGGACGGCCGCGACCGAGCTCCCGGGTGACGGTGGCCATCACCCGCTCCGATTCGTGCTCGGCTTCGAGCGGGTCCGGCGGCAGGACCACCTCCACCACGACGGGCTCGTCGGTCTGGCGTTCCTTCTCACGGACCATCAGCGAGCCGACGTGCGAGGTCGCCGGCCAGTGGACCGAGCGTCTGGTGTCGCCCGGCCGGTAGGGACGGACCCCGCGGGGATCGCCGACCCCGGACGGCACCCGACGTGCCGCGTCGCCGGACGGATCGTCCGGCCGGGTCGGGACCGGGCCGGCCTCCCCGTACCTCGGGGCCACGTGTAGCGGCCGGGGGAGCGGGACCTCGAGGTCCCTGGCCCACCACAGCAGCCCGAAGGGGGCGCAGGAGGCCACTTCGACGGCCACAGCGTCGAGGACCCCGCGGCGCGTCGGTGTCACGGTCACCGTGACCGGCCGGGGCCCGTGGACCGGGCCCTCGGCGCGCGTCGCCGGACCGGCCGGGTAGCGGGGCGTGGCCCGGAGGGGACCGCTGGCCACGAGGGTGAGCTCCACCGGCCTGCCGGCGACAGCGTCGGAGGGGGATGCCGTGCACACCACCCGGGCCCGCCAGGCCGGCACCAGGGGAGCCGCCATGCCGATGAAGAGCACGGCGGCCAGTAGCGCGCCGACCGCCTGGACCCATCCGGCGCCACTGGAGTGGGCCACGGCCGCCCAGGCCAGGACGGCCACGACGCTGCTCGACACGGGTGCCAGCCACGCCATCGGGTGCACGTGGCGCCGGAACCGACGGCCGTCGGCGAGCCGGTGGCGGCGGCGCCCGGGCGACGAGAGCCCGAGCGAGAGCGACGCCCCCGCCACCACCGCCACCACGCCGATGACGGCCCCGGCGACGACGACGCCGGGGCCGAAGACGACCCGGGTCAGCACCACCCCGCACACACCGGCCACCAGGCCGGCCAGGGTGGCGTTGATGGTGCGCCAGCCGGCGACGCGCCGGCCGGGCGTCCGCGGGCTCACGTCGGGGGGACGGGCGTCTCGTCGACGATCCGGCCGACGAGGGAGGGGCCGTCCCCACCGCTGCCCTCGGCGATCAACCGGTGGGACAGGCACGCTCCGGCCACGGCCTGGACGTCCTGCGGGGTGACATAGGCCCGACCGGACAGCACGGCGTACGCCTGGGAGCTGCGGATGAGGGAGATGGCGGCTCGGGGGCTGGCACCGAGCCGGACCGTCCCCGTGGTCCTGGTCGCCCGGACCAGGGCCACCGCGTACTCGGCCACGGCGTTGACCACCATTGCCGACGCCGTGGCCCGGATCACCCGCTCCCAGTGGGTGGGGTCGGACACCGGTTCGAGCGCGTCCAGTGCATACCGGCCCCCGTTGTGCAGCACGAGCCGGGTCTCGACGTCGGCGTCCGGATAGCCGATGGTGGTGGAGAGCCCGAACCGGTCCAGCTGGCTCTCGACCAGCGGGTACGTGCCGAGCTGGCCGATGGGGTTCTGTGTGCCGATGACCAGGTGGGGACGCGGGAGCGGCCACGACTCGCCGTCCACCGACACCTGCTGCTCCTCCATGGCCTCGAGCAGGGCGGACTGGGTTCGCGGCGGCGTGCGGTTGAGCTCGTCGAGGAGGACGACGTGGCCGAAGACCGGTCCGGGCCGGAACTCCCAGGTGCCGGTGTCTGGCGAGAAGACGGTCACGCCGGTGACGTCGGACGGGAGCAGGTCGGGGTGGCCCTGGACCCTCGACAGCTGCACGCCCAGCGCGGTGGCGAGCGCCCTGGCCAGGACGGTCTTGCCCACCCCGGGCACGTCCTCGATGAGTAGGTGGTTGCCCGACATGGCGGCCACGACGGCGATGGTGACCGCACGGGGCGTCCCGAGCAGCACGGCCGACAGGGCGACGTGCAGCTTCCTGGCCGCGGCCACCGCCTCGTCCATCGAGAGCTCGGGCTGGTCTGCCGGGAGGGCCGGTACGGCACCCACGGGCCCGATGTCCATGCCCGTGCTCATGGGTTCCCCTGCTTCCCCTGCATTGGCCCATCCTGTCGACGCCATCGCCGAGCGTGGCAACTCACCCACCCTAGGCGTTCTCCCTGCACCGATTCAATGCATCCCGGGGTTCCCTGAAGACGGCGTCGCCGGTCCCGTCCCGAACAGCACCCACCCCGCCATCCGCACGGGGGTCCGACGGTGACTC
Organism: Acidimicrobiales bacterium; assembly: GCA_052143895.1. GTDB lineage: Bacteria > Actinomycetota > Acidimicrobiia > Acidimicrobiales > RAAP-2 > Bog-756. The sequence goes on from JBKQRT010000328.1 coordinate 4,930, forward strand.
AGAAGTCAAGGGCCGACAGCTCGGGGATGGTGGCCTCGGACCGGGCCCGGGCATCGAGCCAGCGTGACCGCCGTGCCTGGCGTTCGGCCTCGCCCGAGGTCGGCTCGACGACGGCACGCGGCGCCCAGACGGCGGCGACGTCGTCCTCGCCGGCCCAGGTCCCGACGGCCATCCCGGCCAGGTAGGCGGCGCCGAGCGTGGTGGCCTCCAGCACCGGGGCGATCTCGATGGGCCGGCCGCACGCCTCGGCCAGCGCCCGTGTGAACACCGGGTTGGCCGACATCCCCCCGTCGACCCGCAGCGCGTCGACGGCGTAGCCGGAGTCGAGCTCGGCCGCCTCCAGCAGGTCGGCGCCGCGGTGGGCCACGCCCTCGAGGACGGCCCGCACCAGCTCGGGTCGACCGCTCCCGCGGGTGAGGCCCACGAAGGCACCCCGGGCCCCGAAGTCCCACACCGGGGTGCCCAGTCCCAGCAGCGCGGGGACGAACCATACGTCGCCGGTGTCCTCGCAGCCGGCGGCCACGTCGGCGGAGTGGGCGGCCGAGTCGATGACGGCGAGGTCGTCTCGCAGCCACTCCACACAGGTCCCTGCCGACAGCATGATCGCCTCGACGCCCCAGGTGACGACGCCGCGGCGCCGCCAGGCGATGATCGGTATGGTTCCCGCCGGCCCCCGTGCCGTCTGGGAGGGTCGAGTCGGGCCCACGCACTGGTCGAGCATGCCGCCGGTCCCGAAGGTCGCCTTGGCCTGGCCGGCGCGGGTGCAGCCCTGGCCGATCAGGGACGCCTGCTGATCGCCGGCCATGCCGGCGATCACCGGCTGTCCCGGTAGGACGGTGGCCGGGCCCAGCTCGACGGAGGAGTCGACGATGACGGGCAGGACCGCCGCCGGAATCCGGAGGGCGGCGAGCAGCTCGCGGCTCCACCCGCTCCCGTCGCCGTGGACGAGCCCGGTCACGCCGGCGTTGGAGGCGTCGGTGACGTGCAGCGCCCCCTCGGACAGCACCCAGGTGACCCAGGTGTCCACGGTGCCGAAGGCCAGCTCCCCGCGCTCGGAACGGGACCGGTCGGGGTCGGCCTGGTCGAGGAGGGCGGCCACCTTGGTGGCCGAGGCATTGGGCGCCACCCGGATGCCCTGGGACTGGAGCTCGAGGCAGGCACCCACGGTGCGGAGGTCCTGCCAGCCGAGCCCGGGCGCGACCGGCACCCCGGTGGCCCGGTCCCAGACGATGGTCGACGCCCGCTGGTTGGCGATGCCCACTGCGTCCACGGGACCGCTGTCGTCCAGAGTGCGCGCGGCCACGTCGACCACAGCCTGGGCCATGGCGACGGGGTCGAACTCGACCAGTCCGGGGAAGGGACTGTCGGGTAGCACCGGCACGTGGTGGATGTGTTCGACCGACCCGTCCGGCCGCACCACCGCCCCGCGCACACCGGAGGTCCCGACGTCCACCACCAGGATGCTCACGGCCAGGGCACCGCCCCGAAGGGGCCCGCCAACCCGAGCTTCCCGGGATTGAGGATGCCGTGGGGATCGAGGGCCTGCTTCACCGAGGACAGCACGTCGAAGGCGGGACCGAGGGCATCGGCCAGGAAGCGCGCCCGGTTGATGCCGATCCCGTGGTGGTGGCTGATGGCGCCCCCGGCAGCCATGGTGGCCCGGGTCACCTCGTCCCAGGCCCGCTCGTAGTAGCCGGCGGCCCACGTCCCGTCCGCGCCGGGACGTGGGCCGGAGTCTCCCGTGGCCGGTGGTCGCCCGGCGAAGGTGAAGTACAGGCAGGCGCCGTCGGTATAGGCGTGGGACTGGTGGGAAGAGGCCACCAGGGTCCCGTCGACCCCGGCCAGGGCGTCGAGCACCGCCCGGTAGAGACCGGGCAACGCACGCCAGCGGGCCGAGACCTCGACCGTGTCGACCACGATGCCGGCCCGCCACAGCGGTTCCAGGGCGGAGACGTCGTTGCGGTGGGCGAGCCACCGCTCGACCAGGGCGTCGTCCAGCCGGTCGGTGCCCCCGCACTCGTCGTCCACCACGGCCAGGGTGGCCTCGACCAGTCCGGGGTCGCCCTCGTCGAGGACGATGAGCACATTGGTGTCGGGAAGTTCGAAGGAGCGGCCGGACTCCGTCCCGTCGTACAGCCGGAGCACCGCCGGTGCCGCCCCGCGACGCAGGATCCGGCGGCAGGCGTCGAGGCCATCGGCGAACGACGCGAACCCGACGGCCCGGCGGCCCTCGCCGTCGGGCACCGGATGGACCCGGAACCGGCCCTCGGTGATGACCCCGAGGGTGCCCTCGCTCCCCACGAACAGCTGGGTGAGGTCGGGGCCGGTGGCCGAACGGGGACCGTGACCGCCGGTGCGGATCACCCGGCCGTCGGCCAGCACCACCTCGAGGCCGATGACCATGTCCTCAATCTTCCCGTAGCGGTTGGAGTACTGACCGGCCCCTCGGCAGGCCAGCCAGCCGCCCACGGTGGAGAGGTCCATCGACTGCGGCCAGTGCCCGAGGGTGAGCCCGTGCGCGCCGCGCAAGCCCGATTCCACGTCGGGGCCGAAGGTCCCTGCCCGGAGGTCGGCGACGAGCGACTCGCGGTCGACCGACGCGATCCCGTCGAGGCCGCACATGTCGAGGGCCACACCGCCGAAGAGGGGTACGGAGGCGCCGCACACGCCGCTGCGTCCACCCGCCGCCGTCACCGGCACCCGCGCCTCGTCGCACAGGGCCAGCACGCTGGAGACCTGGGCGGTGTCGGTGGGGCGCGCTACCACCGCCGGTCTGGCCGGGACCGCTCCGGCCGCCGCCCAGCCGATGGCCAGCGGCCACCAGTCGCGTGCCGCCTCGGCCCGGTCGGCGTCGCGCTCTGACACCTCGGCGCAGGCCGACTCTAGCCGGCGAAGCAACAGAGCGTCCACGGCGACGCGCTCACCCCCGAGTCGGTCCACGACCGCGTCGGGGGCGGCGTCGACCGGGGTCACCGGCATCGGACGCGTCACGAGGCCTCCGACGCCGGGGAAGCCCCGGTCAGCGGGGCCACCGGGACCGTCCGGGCCGCAGGGGGTCTTGGAGTGTCGAGGCCGGCCCGGGTCAGGTCGGCGAGGAGCGCTTCGGCATAGGCCTCGGCCTCGGCCTCGATGCGGGCCCGGTCCCACCCGAGCTCCGGGCCGATGCGCTCGGCCACCCGGGGTGCCGCCGCCGCCGCACCTCGGGCGTCACGCAGGGATGCCCGGGTGCGCCGGTCGAGCACGTCCGCCACCGTGCGGGCCATCTCGGCCCGCACGGCGTAGAGGGCCTCGATCTCGAGGTAGTGCAGGCCGGGCACGAGCGGCTCCAGGAGGTCGGACCGGTCGCCGGCCATCGCCAGCACCTCGGTGGTCTCGGTCCCGTACCGCCCGGCCAGGTGCTCGGCCACCGCCGTCGCCCGGTCCGCGGCACCGCCGGTCGCGGCGACCTCAGCCAGCGGGGACCGGGCCGGCGCGTGACCGCGCGAACCGGCTCCGCGCAGCCGCAAGTCCTTGGTCACACACGCGGCCGGTGGGCGCCCGAGCACCCGGTAGGTGGCGTCAACGGTGTCCTCGGCCATCTTGCGGTAGGTCGTGAGTTTGCCGCCGGTGACGGTCACCATGCCGCCCGCCGACGTGGTGACGGTGTGGCGGCGGGACAGGTCCGCCGTGCGCTTGCTGGGGGCGTGCCGGCCTTGTGCCGGAGCCAGCAACGGCCGGAGCCCGGTCCACATGCCCGTGATGTCGCTCCGCCCGATCGGCTTCGTCGTGACGGCGTTCACCGCGTCGAGGATGTAGTCGATGTCCTCGGGCAGACAGCTCGGGTCGTCCAGCGGTCCGTCCCACTCGGTGTCGGTCGTCCCCAGGTAGACCTGGTCGCCCCAGGACACCACGAAGATGGACCGGTGGTCCTGGCGCACCGGGATGACGGCGGCGATGTCGCAGGGGAAGGCCTCGTTGGGCACGGTGACGTGGATCCCCTTTGCCGGCCGGATCGACCGCGGATCATGCCGCTCGTCGAGGGCACGGACCCGGTCGGACCATACGCCGGCCGCGTTGACCACCACCGAGGCGCGTACGTCGAAGGGATCGGCGCCGTCCGGTGCCACCCGGGCCCCCTGCACGCGTCCGTCGGCCCCGGTCACCAGCGAGACGACGGGGGAGTGGTTGGCCGCCACCGCACCGTGGTCGAGGACGGCGGTGCGCAGCACGGTCAGGGTGAGCCGGGCATCGTCGGCGCGGGCGTCCCAGTAGAGGAAGCCGGCCACGAGGTGGTCGGCGCGCAGGGTGGGCAGGTGGGCGAGGGCCTGCTCGCGGCTGACCTTCTCGTGGCGCCTGCCGATGCGGACGCCGCCGGTCAGGTCGTAGAGCCACAGGGCGGTGCGGTACACACGGGCCACGCTCCGGTTGACCACACCGTCGCGCCCGAACAGCGGGATGAGGAAGGGGAGCGGCGACACCAGGTGCGGCGCGTTGTCGAGGAGCCGCTGGCGTTCGGCCAGGTTCTCGTAGACCAGCCGGTACTCCCCCTGCTGGAGGTACCGCAGGCCGCCGTGGATGAGCTTGGAGGATTTCGAGGAGGTGCCGGAGGCGAAGTCGTCCTTCTCCACCAGCGCGGTGCGGAGTCCCCGGCTGGCGGCGTCGAGTGCCACCCCGGCCCCGGTGATCCCGCCCCCGATGACCAGCACGTCGAACTGCTCGGTGGCCAGCCGGCCGAGCGCGTCGTCCCGACGGAACCGGCCCGCGTCCGGCGTGTCGACGCGGGCACCCTTCGGCATGGGCAAAGCCTGCCACAGCTTCCGCGGGCCGCTGGCCGGCCCGCGAACCGCGCCACGCGCCGCCCGGCGCCGGCTTTCACGGTTTCTACAATGGTTGTTGAAAAACAACCATTGGTGATACCATGCATCGCAATGAGGACCCCCGACGAGCTGACCGAGCTGTTCCGGTCGACGGGGCGCAAGGTGACGGCGCAGCGCCAGTGCATCTTCCGGGTGCTGCAGGGCGACGTCACCCATCCCTCGGCCGAGGCGGTCCACGTCCGGGTGTGCCAGGAAATGGAGACCATCTCGCTCAAGACCGTGTACCAGACCCTCCACGACCTCGCCGAGCTGGGGGAGATCGCCCGGCTCGACGTGGGCACCGGCATGACCCGGTTCGATCCCAACGTCGACGACGCCCACCATCACCTGGTGTGCCGACAGTGCGGCAGCGTGCGCGACCTGGTGGCCGGGTTCCCCGACCTCCGGATCCCGGCGGGGGCCGACCTCGGCTTCGAGGTGGGCTCGGCGGAGATCGTCTTCCGGGGCCTGTGCCCGGACTGCCGGGCACCGGCCCGCCGGCGCCGCGCGCCGGTGCGGATCGGGTGAGCCCCGGTGCCGGCTCCCGTCGCCCACCCCTCCATCCACCCCGTAGAACCAGGCAGTCCGTGGGTACCTCCACGACGGCCGACACACCCATGAAAGGAACACCGTGCCAGCACTCAAAGACAGCAAGACCGAGGAGAACCTGAAGGTGGCGTTCGCCGGCGAGAGCCAGGCGAACCGTCGCTACCTCTACTTCGCCCAGAAGGCGGACGTCGAGGGCTATCCCGATGTGGCGGCCCTCTTCCGTTCGGTCGCCGAAGGCGAGACCGGGCACGCGTTCGGCCACTTCGACTTCCTCCGCGAGGTCGGTGACCCGGTCACCGGTGTGCCCGTCGGCCCGACCGAGGACAACCTCAAGTCGGCCGTCGAGGGTGAGACCTACGAGTACTCGGAGATGTACCCTGGGTTCGCCCGCACTGCCCGCGATGAGGGGTTCGACGAGATCGCCGAGTGGTTCGAGACCCTGGCCCGCGCCGAGAAGAGCCACGCCGGGCGGTTCACCGAGGGCCTGGCCTCGGTCGCCTGATCCACACGCCGGCGCCGCCGCGCCGCACGAGGACACCGCCGGCCCGGGGCCCGACCCCGGTGCCGGGTGGTGTCCCGATCGACCACCCCGCCGCGCCGGGCGCCGGACGTGACGGGCCCGAGGGCGGCCGGCCCGAGGAGGAACCACCATGAGTGCAACCGGACCACTGACACTCGACGACATCGTCGACCAGCGGGCCTACGAGCGAGAACGGGCCGAGTTCCGGGCCACGGTGATCGCGGCCAAGAAGCTCCGGCGGATCAGCGTCGGGCCGGTCGTGACCCTCACCTTCGAGAACCGGTTGACCGTGCGGTTCCAGGTGCAGGAGATGGCCCGGGCCGAGAAGATGACAACCGACGCGCAGATCCAGCACGAGCTCGACGTCTACAACCGGCTCCTCCCGGCGCGCGGGGAGCTGTCGGCCACCTTGTTCCTCGAGCTGACCGCCGAGGAACAGCTCCGGACGTGGCTCCCGCGGCTGGTCGGCATCGAACGCGCCTGTGAGCTGCACATCGGCAGCGGCGACCAGGTCCAGGTGGTGGCGTCGACGCCGGACGAGGAGCACGAGGCCCACCTCACTCGGGAGACCACCACCTCGGCGGTGCACTACGTGCGGTTCCGGCTCGCTGATGCCCAGGCCGAGGCGTTCGCCTCCCAGCCGGTGCGCCTGGTGGTGAACCATCCCCACTACCCCGACGGGTGGCCGGGCGTGGAGCTCGACCCGGCGACCCGGGCCGAGCTCGGCGCCGATCTGGCCGGTGGGTAGGGACCCACCATTCGCTCGGTGACTAGCGGCCGGTGAACCTCGGCTCGCGCCGCTCGAGCGAGGCGCGGATGCCTTCACGGAAGTCGTCGGTCCCGACCAGTCGGAGCTGCTCCTCGCGTTCGTGCGCCACGGCGGCGTCGAACTCGTCGACCAGCCCTCGCCGCAGGGTCGACCTGATGGCTCGCACGGCCAGGGGCGCCGAGGCGGCGATCTCCCGGGCCAGCGCATGGGCGCCCTGCCGGGGGTCGTCGTCCAGCACGTCGCACAGCCCGATCCGGTGCGCCTCGTCCCCGCCGATCCGACGTCCGGCGGTGAGCAGCTCGAGGGCCCGCTGGCTCCCGATGGCCCGGGGGAGGGTGAGGGAGAGCCCGAAGCCCTGGTGGAACCCGAGCCGGGCGAAGTTCGCCGAGAAACGGCTCGTCGGCGAGCCGACCCGGAAGTCGGCGACCATCGCCACGCCGAGGCCGCCACCGATGGCCGACCCCTGCACGGCCGCCACGAGCGGCAGCGGGCTGGCGACGAGGGCCGACGCGTGCTGGTAGATGGCGCGCAGCCCGTCGGCGTCCGGAGCCTCCGTGCGCCCGAAGTCGAGACCGGCGCAGAAGTGACGACCCTCCGAACAGAGCACGACGGCCCGGCAGCCGGCGTCGTCGGCCCAGGCCACGGCCTCGACCAGCTGACCGAGCAACGTGGCGTCGAAGTAGTTCGCCGGTGGCCGGTGCAGCTCGACTTCGGCCACGGCCGACTCCGACACGGTCACGGTGACGTCCCCGAACGTGGAGCTCATCGGCCGCCCCCTCCCTCGCCGACCCCGGTGCCGGCGGGGTCCACCCCACCGGCCACCTCGGCCAGGACCTCGGCGGTGTGCTGGCCGGAGAGGGCCGCCGGCCGGTGCACGGTCGGTCCCGACTGCCGCGAGAAGCGCACCGGCTGGGCGATGACCTTGTACCGCCCGGCCACCGGGTGGTCGTCCTCGGGCAGGGCGTCCACGAGCTCGTCGAGCGTCGGGACGGCGGAGGCCGGCACCCCCGCCGCCGCACACAAATCGAGCCACTCGGCCGTGGGGCGCCGGGCGATGATCGCCGCCACGTCGCGGCGCAGGTCGTCGGCGTGCTCGAGTTTCGACCGGGCCGTCCGGATCCGCTCGTCGCCGACGAGGTCGTGGCGCCCGCCCGCCCGGAAGATCGCCTCGAAGTTGTCCCTCGTGTAGGGGAGCACGCTCACCCACCCGTCCGCGGTGCGCTGGGGCCGCGGGGCCGGGTTGAGGATGCGCCGATAGCCCGGGGGCCCCTGTGCCGGTCGGGCGGTGGCCGCTCCGGCGTGCTCGACCAGCATGAACGACGTCATCACGTCGACCATCGGTACCTCCACCCGCTGGCCCTCGCCGGTGCGCGCCCGGTGGAGGAGCGCGGCGAGCACCGCATCGGCGATGGTCAGGCCACTCACCTTGTCGGCCAGGAGCGTGGGGGCGAACTCGGGGTCGTCCCCACGCCGGCGGAAGGCATCGGGGAGCCCGGTGGCCGGCTGGATCACGTCGTCGTAGGCGGGCGCGTCGGCCGCCGGCGAATCGGCGGGGTACCCCTGGGCCTGGCAGTAGACGACGTCGGGCCGGACCGCGGCCACGTCCTCGTAGGTGAGCCGGAGGCGCCCGAGGGTGGCTGGCCGCACGTTGGTGACCAGCACCTGGCAGGTGGACGCCAGCCGGAGCACCGCGTCGTGTCCGTCGTCGGTCTTGAGATCCAGCACCACGCTGCGCTGGTTGCGCAGCAGGTTGAGGGCGACACCCGAGAGTTGGGGATGCGGTCCGGCCGTCATCACCCGGCTCAGGGTGCCCCGCGAGTCCTCGACGGTGATCACGTCGGCCCCGAGGTCCCCGAAGATCTGGGTGGCGAGCGGGCCTATCACGATGGAGGTGAGATCGAGCACGCGCACGCCCTCGAGCGGGCCGTTGGTCGTTGCGGTCATCGTCACCTTCCTCTGATCGACCGACCGGACCGTCGTCGTGGCCGGGATCGGGCCGGGTCCGTCCTTGTCGTCCGGCCCGGTGGACCCCGGTCGTGGCGGGCGCCCTACAGGTACGCCAGGTGCACGGCGCCTTCTGGCGTGTTGACGCGGAAGGAGAGGCTCTCCTCGATGTAGAAGTCGACCGAGGGGGCGTCACTGGAGCGGTAGCCGATGGAGAAGTCCTGTCCGACCGTCAGCTCGAAGTCCCCGCCGCGCTGGCTGAGGACGACGGCACCGTCGACCGCCGGAGCCCACACCACCGGGCCCCCGAGGATCTGGCGGATGTGCTCGAGGACCGGGTAGCCGCCGTGTTCGGTCGTCTCGGTCACCCCCGTGTAGCACCGCGCCCCGAGGGCGATGGCGTAGGGGCCCGCGATGTCGGCAGCCCGGAGCGCAGCGACCGCCTTGGCCACGTGCTCGGGGTAATGGCTGTAGTCGTCGCTGATAGGCACCTGCTGGTGGGGCGAGGCCGGGACGATGCCGGGGATGCCCCCCTGTGCGTAGCCGTGGAAGACGAGATGGTCCTCGGCCAGGGCTGCGGCGCGGCCAGCGGCGATCACGGTGTCGAGTTCGAGGTCAGTGGCGCCGCGCTCGGCGGCCGCCAGCTCGGCGCCCTCCAGCGAGAATGCCGCTCGGAGCTCGACGAGGGGCGTCACCCTGCGGACGGCCGCCTCCACGCCCTCGAGCCCTTCGCTGTCGATGACGTCGATCCGGCCGACGTCGACCGCGGAGAACCCCCACCCGAGCGGTCCGGTGAAGTCGACCAGGCGCCGCGCCGCCAGGTAGTGCTTGATCGACCGGGTGGCTTCCTGGTCGATCTGCGCCCAGGCGGTGTCGGTGACCGGGGCAAGCTCTCGCATCAGGTGGTTCATGGGAGGGACCTGCTTTCGCTTCGAAGGGTGCCGATGCCAAGACCCCCTTCGAGGACAGCGGCCTGGGCCAGAGGATTGGGCCGGGGGGCGCCGATCCGGGTGAGGGTGTTGCGGTCGATGTGGGAGAACGGCTCGTCCCTGTCGGGGATCGACAGGACACCCTCTTCCTCGTAGGACCAGGTGCCGTCGGCGTGGACCGTGACGGTCATCCGGTAGCTGAGGGTGCGGAAGGCCTGGTCGAGGAACGGGTTCGAGAGGATCCCGTAGACCTCCGAGCCGACGGCAGCCCGCACCTCGAATTCGGTGGCATCGGGTTCGGCCCTACCCCCGGCCAGCAGGACCTGGCCCCGTGGGATGCCGAGGGTGAGGGTCACCGTCCGCGTCGCCGGCTCCCAGAGCCAGTACCCGACCTGGTCGTGGAAGGTCTCGACCTCCCCCGGCTTCACGATGTGGGTGTGGTACCGGAGTCCGTAGAAGAGCTGGGGCCCGTTGGTCTGGCGATCGATGGGCTGCAGCTCGATGTGCTCGACGAAGTCGTTCTTTTCCGTGCCGCCGGCGTCTGGGTGCGCATCCGTGCCGGACTCACCGGTCCACTCACCGGCCAGGCCGGCGAGTGGACCGAGGTTGGCGAGCGTGTCGGGGTCCCCGTCCGGTTCGGTGAAGAGGTCGTCGCCATAGGGCTCCACGCCGGTGAAACTCATGGTTGGTGCTCTCCTCCGCATCGGTGGTGGTCCGGTGCCCACTGCGCGCCGTGCGCCGGCCACGCCGTGGGAAGGCCGAACTGGGTGCCTGTCCCGGGTCGTGCCCGCCACAGTGTAGGTCTCCACCGTGCCGCTTCGGACTGCGTCGGCAGACCGGCAAGGTCGCCGGCCAGGTCGCGGTCATGGTCGTTGCCAGGTCGTACCCGGACGATGCCTCCGTCACCCATGGCGGGTGGCCCCGTCGGGGCCCGCTCCCGAGCGCCCGACGGCGATGCACTGCGGTGCGCGAGAGAAGGGAACTGCCATGACGACGGCATCGACCACCACCATCATCGGAAACCTGACCCGGGACCCGGAGATCCGGTACACGCGAGAGGGGCAGGCCACCGCCTCGTTGGGGGTGGCGGTCAACCGCCGCTGGCAGAACCGGGAGACCGACGAATGGGAGGAGTCGACCTCCTTCTTCGACGTGGTCGCGTGGCGGGATCTGGCCGAGAACGTGGCCCTCAGCCTGACCAAGGGGCTGCGCGTGGTGGTCACCGGTCGCCTCGAACAGCGCAGCTGGGAGACCGAGGAGGGCGACCGCCGCTTCAAGGTGGAGATCGTGGCCGACGAGATCGGGGCGAGCCTCCGGTTCGCCACGGTGGACGTGCACCGGATCGAGCGCCACCAGGCCGACGACGACGACGGGTCCGGGGGGCCGCCGGCAGCCGAGGACTCCGTCGGCGTGACCGCCTGATCGCGGCCCGGTCCCGTGTCCACTCCGGTGATGTGGCTCGCCGTCCCGGCGTGCCCCCCGTTCGCCGTCGCCGTCATCGTCGGCTCGGCCGTGGCGGCGGTGTGGGCCCTGCGCCGACACGTGGCGGGGCGTCCGAAGTGAGCGGTGTCCCCGATCCGTGCCGGCCGGACCACGGGGTCCGGTTCGGCACCACGGTCCGGCTCACCAAGCAGGAGGTGTTCGACGCCTGCCAGGCCCTCGCCGACGCCGACCGAATCCTCATCGTCGCCGGCGGCCGGACCGAGGCCATCGCCCTCGGCGACCTGTTCGCACTCCTCGAGGAGCGGCTGTCCGCCGGCTGACCGCCGGGTGCCGCCGGGTGCCGCCGGTCGTGACCCCCGCCCGGGGGCACGACCGCGGTCAGGCCCGGTCGGCCTCGAACTCGATGGACAGCGAATTCACGCAGTACCGCTGCCCTGTCGGCGCGGGGCCGTCGGGGAACACATGGCCGAGGTGGCCGCCGCAGCGGGCGCAGGTGATCTCCGTCCGTCGCATGCCGAAGCTCGAGTCGTCGTGCTCCTCGATGACGCCGTCGTCGAGGGCCCGGTAGAAGCTCGGCCATCCCGAACCGGACTCGAACTTGGTGTCGCTGGGGAAGAGCGCCGCGCCACAGCCGGCGCACGAGAACATGCCGCTTCCGTCGACGTGGAGGAGCTCACCGGACCATGCCGGTTCGGTCCCCTTCTGCCGCAGCACCGCGTAGCGTTCTGGCGACAGCCGCTCCTTCCACTCCGCCTCGGTCAGCTCGACCCGGTCGCCGCGCTCGGCTCCGCTGTGCTCGCCCATCGTTCTACCTCCTTCTGCCGGTCGGCCGGCGGGCGGAGCCCACCGGTCCTCGGCCCGACACGATCGCAGTGATAAACGCTGGAATGACGGCCCCTGTTCCCGGGAGTCGTCAGCCGACATCCGGTCCCGCTCCCCGGCGGCGACGGGATGGGGCCGCCGAGAACCGGTTTGGTAGCGTCGCGGCGGATTCGGGCGCGCCCGCCGGGCACGGCCACCGGAGCCCCGACCAGCTCGGTCTCCGAGTCCTCCCGCCGCCGGACGCCACAGGAACCCCCACCGCCATGGATCTCCGAGATCGACCCGAGGACCGCGCCTTCCGAGAGGAGATCCGTGCCTGGCTGACCGAGCACGTGGTCGGCGAGTTCGCCGCGCTGGGCGGCCGCGGGGGTTCGGGCGACGAGACCTTCGGATTCGAGACCCGCCTGCGTTGGGAGCAGGAGCTGTCCGCCGGCGGGTGGACTGGCATCGGCTGGCCGGTCGAGCACGGCGGCCGAGGTGCGTCCCTCTCGCACCAGGTCATCTTCAACGAGGAGTACGTTCGGGCGCGGGCCCCGGGACGGGTGAGCGTGCTCGGCGAGGGACTCATCGGGCCGACGATCATCCAGTACGGGACCGCCGCCCAGCAGGCACGGTTCCTCCCCCCGATCCTGGCCGGGACCGAGCTCTGGTGCCAGGGGTACTCCGAGCCCGACGCCGGCAGTGACCTGGCCAACGTGCAGACCAGGGCCGAGCTGGATGGCGACGAGTGGGTGGTCACCGGCCAAAAGGTATGGACATCGCTCGCCCACCAGGCCGACTGGTGCTTCGCTGTCTGTCGGACCGAGCCCGGCTCGGCCCGGCACAAGGGCCTCTCCTACCTGCTCGTGCCCATGCACCAGCCCGGGGTCGACGTCCGACCCATCACCCAGCTCACACGCACGTCGGAGTTCAACGAGGTGTTCTTCGACGGCGCCCGCACCGATCGCGACAACGTGGTGGGGGCGGTGGGCGACGGGTGGCGGGTGGCGCTCGCCACCCTGGCGTTCGAGCGCGGCGTGGGGCTCCTGGGTCACCAGGTGTCCTTCCGTCGCGAGCTCGATCGGCTGATAGCCGTGGCCCGGGAGAACGGATCGTCGTTCGACCCGGTGATCCGCCAGCGCCTCGCCCGGTCCTATGTCGAGCTCGAGATCCTCCGGTTCGACACCCTGCGGAGCCTGTCCGGTATCGACGGACCGGTGGCCCCCCCCGAGGCCTCGATCATCAAGCTGTTCTGGTCGACCTGGCATCGCGGGCTCGGCGAGCTGGCCATCGACATCCGCGGGGCCGCCGGCGTGGTCGCCGAGGGCTTCCCCTACGAGCTCGACGAGTTCCAGCGCACCTTCCTGTTCAGCCGGTCCGAGACGATCTACGGCGGCTCCAACGAGATCCAGAAGAACATCATCGGCGAGCGGGTCCTCGGCCTGCCGCCAGAACCCAAGGGAGTGACCCGATGACCGTTGGAACGACCGGTGGGGCCGCACGGACCGGCCCCCGGCCCCCGCAGCCACCCCCCGGGCACGGACTCTTGACCGGCAAGGTCGTGGTCGTCACCGCAGCCGCTGGCACAGGCATCGGGTTCGCCACCGCCAAGCGGTGCGTGGAGGAGGGAGCCACGGTGGTCGTGTCCGACGCCCACGAGCGCCGTCTCGACGAGGCTGCGGACGCGCTGGCCGAGTTGCCGGCGTCAGGTGGGCGGCGACCCCTGGCCTTGCCCTGCAACGTGACCGACGAGGTCCAGGTCCGCCGGCTCTACGACGCCGCCGTCGAACGGCACGGCCGGTTCGACGTGGCCGTCAACAACGCCGGGCTGGGCGGGCAGACCGACGTGGTGGACATGACCGACGAGCAGTGGGCCACGGTCATCGACGTGACACTCACCGGCACCTTCCGATGCACCCGGGCCGCACTCCGGCACTTCTACGCCCGTGGGGAGGGGGGCGTGATCGTCAACAACGCGTCGGTGCTCGGCTGGCGGGCCCAGGCCGGGCAGTCGCACTACGCGGCGGCCAAGGCCGGGGTGATGGCGCTCACCCGCTGCAGCGCGGTGGAGGCCGTGCCCCACGACGTGCGCATCAACGCGGTGGCGCCCAGCCTGGCCGTGCACCCGTTCCTCAACAGGGTGATGGCCGACGAGGAGCTGGCCGAGCTGGCTCGCCGGGAGGTCTTCGGCCGGGGCGCCGAAGTATGGGAGGTGGCGAACGTGATCGTCTTCCTGGCCAGCGACTACGCCACGTTCATGACCGGCGAGGTCGTCGCCGTGAGCAGTCAGCACCCGTAGGGTCGCCGGACCGGCCGGTCGCTCCGCGCGGCGGTCACCCCCGCCCGGCGGTGGCGCGTCGCAGCGGCGGGAGGGTCGGTGGCGGCTGCCGGCGCCGGGGCAGGTCGACCAGGAGGTCGGCGGTGGCGTCCGCGATCCTCCGAACGGCCGTCTCGAACGCCGGCGCGGTGGCGGTGGACACTGCACCCACGCCGCTCACCTTCCGCACGTACTGGCGGGCAGCGGCTTCGATCTCCTCGGTGGTCGCTTCGGGCTCGAGCCCCCTGAGCATGGTGATGTTCCGGCACATGGAGCCAGGCTAGGCACCGACGGCAGTCAGCGCGGGCACCGGGCGCTGCTCGCTGGGTTGCCGAGCGCCGCCGGAGCAAGGATGCTCGGGGTCGATGGCCGACCCGAGCCCCGACAGAGACGAGCGCACCCAGCGCGCACGGATGGAGGCCGGAGCGCTCTACCGAGCCGATGACCCGGAGCTCGTCGAGGCGCATCTCCGTGCGCGCCGGTTGACCGACCGGTTCAACCGCACCTCGGCCGACGACACCGACCGGCAGCGGAGCATCTTGATCGAGCTCCTCGGATCGCTGGGCGCCGGGACGGTGATCCGTGCCCCCTTCTCCTGCGATTACGGCTCCTACCTGTGCGTAGGTGAGCGGTGCTTCGTCAACTTCGGACTGGTGGCGCTGGACGCGGCACCGATCACAATCGGCGACGATGTCCAGATCGGCCCGGGCGTGCAGCTTCTGGCGGCCAGCCACCCGGTCGACCCCGAGTTGCGGCGAACCAAGTGGGAGTCGGCGGAGCCGGTCGTGGTGGAGGACAACGTGTGGTTGGGAGGGGGAGTGATTGTGCTGCCGGGCGTGACCGTCGGCCGGAACACCGTCGTCGGCGCCGGGGCCGTGGTGACGGCCAACCTTCCCGCCGACGTGGTGGCGGCGGGCACGCCCGCCCGGATCATCCGCCGTCGGGGCGAGGAGCGCTAGCCGGTCGCACACGATCAGCGCCCGTCTGCGTTCCCAGGCGATGCACTACCCTGACGACGTGTCAGATGCGACCGCCGACATCACCGATCCCCGCGGGGATCTGCAGTGGGGGACCATTCCCGGGCTGGTGCAGGATGCCGCGGCGCGGTTCGGCGAGGCGGAGGCCCTGGTCGACGTGCACGGTGGCGGGGGCGCAACCATCCGGCTCACGTTCGACCAGCTGGCCGACGAGGTGGCCGCCGCCACCCGGGCCATCGTCGCCAATGGGATCGAGCGAGGCGACCGAGTGGCGATCTGGGCTCCCAACTGTGCCGAGTGGGTGATCGCCGCCTTGGGCGCGGTCGGGGCCGGTGCGCTGTTGGTCCCGCTCAACACCCGGTTCAAGGGCACGGAGGCCGCCTACATTCTGCGGGAGTCCGGGGCGAGGATGCTCTTTACCGTCGAGGGGTTTCTCGGCACCGACTACCCGCGACTCCTCGACGAGGCGGTGGCCGCGGGTGCCAGGGTGCCCGATCTCGAGCGCGTGGTGGTGCTGCGGACCGGCGACGGGACGCCGCACCGGTCGACCGCCAAGGGCGACCCGGTCGTTGAGTGGGAGGTCTTCCTGCGAGAGGGTGGCCTGTGCTCGGCCGACGTGGCCGCCGGGCGGACCGCGTCGATCACCTCCGGTGACCTCTCCGACCTCATCTTCACATCGGGCACCACCGGACATCCGAAGGGGGCGATGACCACCCACGGCCAGACGCTGCGGACTTTCGCCACCTGGTCCGAGGTCGTCGGCCTGCGGCGCGGCGACCGCTACCTGATCGTCAACCCCTTCTTCCACACGTTCGGCTACAAGGCGGGGATCCTGGCCTGCCTGATGACCGGTGCGACCATGGTGCCGGAGCCGGTCTTCGACGTCGACGGGCTGGTCCGGCGGATCGACGAGGAGCGGATCACCGTCCTGCCCGGTCCGCCAACCATCTTCCGGTCCATCCTCGACCACCCCGACCGCAAGGGCTTCGACATCGGCTCCCTCCGTTTGGTGGTGACTGGTGCCGCCGCCGTGCCCGTCGAGCTGGTCCGGAGCCTCTGGTCCGACCTCGGCATCGACACGGTATTGACCGCCTACGGGCTCACCGAGGCCACGGGCACGGTGACCATGTGCCGGCGCGGTGACAGCGCCGAGGTGATCTCCGGCACGTCGGGCCGGGCCATCCCGGACGTCGAGGTGCGGATCGTGGGCGCCGACCGGTCGGAGCTGCCTCGCGGCGACGTGGGGGAGATCGTGGTGCGTGGCTACAACGTGATGCGCGGGTACTTCAACGACCCCGAGGCGACCGACGAGGCCATCGACGCCGACGGCTGGCTCCACACCGGCGACCTCGGGGTCATGGACGACGCCGGCAACGTGGGCATCACCGACCGGCTCAAGGACATGTACGTGAGCGGGGGGTTCAACGTCTACCCGGCCGAGATCGAGGCCGTCCTGCGCCAGCATCCCGCCGTCGCGCAGGTGTCGGTCATCGGCGTCCCGGACCGGCGGATGGGCGAGGTCGGCATGGCGCTGGTCGTGCCGGCCGGCGCCGACGGCCCGGACGACCTGGCGGGGGAGCTCTCGGCCTGGGTCCGGGAGCGACTGGCCAATTACAAGGTCCCCGCTCGTGTCGAGATGGTGCCGTCCCTGCCGCTCAACGCCAGCGGGAAGGTGCTCAAGCGGGAGCTGCGAGAACGGTACGGATCGGACCGGGGCTGACGGAGCCCGGCGGGCCGGCAGCCGATGCGAGCCGCGTTCCGGCCTGGCGGTGACGGGACGAGTCAGAGCGACACGAGAAAGGGAGGATGCCATGCGAGGCATCGTGTACACGGGTGACGACGTCGAGGTCACTGACCAGTTGAGCCTCGGGGATCCCGGGCCGACCGAGGTCCGGGTGGCGATCGGGGCTGCGGGCGTCTGCCACAGCGACCTGTCGGTGATCAACGGCACCATCCCCTGGAAGGCGCCGTCCGTCCTCGGGCACGAGGGTGCCGGCGTGGTCGAGGCGGTGGGTACGGAGGTCCGATCGGTCAAGCCCGGCGACCACGTGGTCATCGCCACCCTCCAGAGCTGCGGAACCTGTCGGGCCTGCAGTACCGGCCATCCCACGTGGTGCGTGAAGACCCTCGGCAACGTCTCCCAGCCCTTCACCTTCCAGGGCGAGCCGGCGTCCAACTTCGCCGGCACCTCGGTGTTCACCGAGGCGACGATCGTGAAGGAGGTGCAGGCGGTCAAGATCTCGAAGGACGTCCCGATGACCTCGGCGTGCCTCATCGGCTGCGGCGTCCTGACCGGCGTCGGCTCGGTGCTCAACCGGGCCCGGGTGCAGGCCGGCGAGACCGCGGCCGTCTTCGGGGTCGGCGGAGTCGGGCTCAACGTCATCCAGGGGCTGCGGCTGGCCAGCGCCAGCCGGATCATCGCCGTGGACACGTTGGCCTCCAAGGAGGACCTGGCCCGGCAGTTCGGCGCCACCCACTTCGTCGACGCCTCGGCTACCGACCCGGTGACGGCCATCCAGGGACTGGTCCCGCCGGGCCCGGACCGGGTGACCGGTGCTCTCGGCTGGACCGGCGGGGTGAACTGGTCGTTCGACTGCGTGGGGCATCCCGCCGTCCTGCGGAGTGCCCTCGACGTGCTCGACTGGGGGGGCAACGCCCTGGCCATCGGAATCCCTCCGCAGGGCACGGAGGTGTCCGTGGACGTGAACGCACTCGCCTACGTCGACCGCGGCCTGCTCGGGTGCCGCTACGGCTCCGCCCGTCCGCACCACGACATCCCGCTCATGGTCGAGCTCTACCTGTCCGGCCGGCTGATGCTCGACGAGCTGGTCACCGAGCAGCGGCCCCTCGAGGGCTTCCGCGAGATCGTCGAGAACATGGAGGCCGGCCGGCTGGCCAGGGGTGTCCTCACCTTCTGAGCCACGGGCGGCGCGCTCGCGGCGAGGAACCGACGGCGACCGCCCTGTTACAGTCGGCAGCGATATGACGGTGCGTCAGATCAGGGGCGAGCACGAGACGGTGGTCGGCGTCCTGCGTGCGGCGGCGATCGCCACGCCCGACGTCGAGGCGTACGTCGAGCCGGCCACGCCGAGTGGCCCGCGTCGCCACCTCACCGTCGCCGGCTGGGACCGCGCCGCGGACGGGGTGGCCGGGCTGCTGGCGGCGCACGGGGTGGGCCCCGGGTCGGTGGTCTGCCTGATGCTCCCGAGCTCGATCGACTACATGGTGGGCTACGCGGCCGCCACCCGGCTCGGTGCCATCACCTCCGGCATCAACCTGCGCCTGGGGAGCCGGGAGGTACGGTCGATTCTCGAGCGCACCCGTCCGACGGTCACCCTGGTGGAGAACGGCGCCCCACCCCCCGACGGGCCCGTCGGCCGGGTGCTCGAGCGATCGGAGCTCCGACGTGCCACCACCGGCCCGCCGCCCGACGCGCTGCCCCGCCTGTCGGCATCCGATCCGGTGGCCGTGGTGTGGACCAGCGGGACGACCGGGCTCCCCAAGGGTGCGGTCTTCGACCACGCCTGCCTGGCCGCGGTGGCCGCCGGTACCGACGTCCTCTCCGAGCCCGGTGACCGGCGCCTCTCGCCCCTGCCGTTCGCCCACGTGGGGTCGATGACGCGGACCTGGGACGAGATCGCCAACGGCGTGACCACCGTCATCACGCCGACCCCGTGGAAGGCGGCCGATGTGGTCCGGATCCTCGGCGAGGAGCGGATCACCGTGGCCCAGGGGGTCCCCACCCAGTGGTCGCTGGTCCTGAGTGAGCCGATCCTGGACCGAGCCGACACCTCCTGGTTGCGGGTGGCGGGAACTGGCGCCTCGCGGGTGCCGGCCGAGCTGGTGGCGGCCATCCGCGCCCGCTTCGGCGTGCCGGTGATCGTGCGGTACACGTCGACGGAGACGTCGCTCGGGACGGGCACTGTCCCCGGCGATCCCGACGAGGTGGTGGCGACCTCGGTGGGCCGACCGGTGGCCGGCGTGTCGCTGGCCATCGTCGACGACCACGGCGACGAGGTGCCGTCGGGCGAGGTCGGCCGGGTGCGACTCCGGTCGGCCGCGGCCATGCGGGGCTACTGGGGCGGTCCGCCCACCGGGCCCGGGGCCGGCGGTGTGGTCTACGACACGGCCGCCACCCGGGCCGTCCTGGTCGACGACGGATGGGTGACCACCGGCGACTTCGGGTTCGTCGGCGACGACGGCTGTCTCCGCCTGGTCGGGCGGGCCAACGAGCTGTACATCCGCGGGGGGTACAACGTCTACCCGGCCGAGGTCGAGGAGGCGTTGAGCGGTCATCCCGCCGTCGGTCAGGTGGCGGTAGTGGGGGCTCCCGATCCGGTCCTCGGAGAGGTCGGCGTGGTCTTCGTGGTGCCGGCCGATGCGGCGCTGGTCGCCGAGGACGAGCTGCTGTGCGGGCTGCGGGACACAGCCCGCCAGACTCTGGCCGACTACAAGGCCCCCGACCGCCTCGTCCTGGTGGGGTCCCTCCCCCTGACCTCCATGATGAAGGTGGACAAGCGGGCCCTAGCCGAGCGGGCGGCGCGCCTCCCCGCCCGGGAGCGCCGCCCCCCGGAGACCCGTGCCGCCACCCGAGACCGACGACAGCAGACGAACGGAGTGACAGCATCATGACCGGACGATCGACGCCAGCCCAGGGCGGTGTGACCGATGACCCCATCCGCATCGGCACGCTCCTCTACACGCTGGTGGAGCCCCACCGCGGCCACGAGGTCGCCTACAACCGCTGGTACGAGCGGGACCACTTCTACGCCGGGTGCCAGATCGGTGCCTACAACTTCGCCGGTGCCCGGTTCGTGTCGACCGCCCCGTTGAAGGCGCTCCGGATCCCCGAGCCGGCCCGGGACGACGCGCCCGGGCCGTTGGTGGCCGACCCGGAGACCGGCAGCTACCTCGGGCTCTACTACGTACTGGACGGGCACCACGACGAATGGAACCGTTGGGCCGTCGACCAGGTCAACACCCTGCACGCGGCCGGGAGGATGTTCGAGGAGCGGGATCACATCCACACCGGGCTCTACCGCTACGAGTGGGAGCACCGGCGGGACGAGGACGGCGTCCCGGCCGAGCTCACCCTCGACCACCGCTTCCCCGGGATGGTCTCGGTGTTCGTCGAGCCGGGGGAGGGGGTCACCTTCGAGGAGGTGAGCGACTGGTACCGCACGAGCTTCCTCCCGTCGGTCCTGCCCGGGTCGGACGTGGCCACGGTGTTGGGCTTCAGCCCGCTCCCGCTGCTGGTCGACGCCCCCGGAGACGTGCCACGCGAGGAGTCGGCGGACCGGCGGGTCCTCCTGCTCTGGTTCCTCGACGCGGCGCCCGCCGGCTCGTGGCAGGCGGTCTTCGCACCCCAGGAGAAGGCCGTCGCCGTCGCCGGCCTCGGCCGACTGCTCTGGGCCTCGCCGTTCATCGGCACCGTGCCCGGCACCGACACCTACACCGACCAGCTGTGGGGGTCCGGCCGATGACCGACTTCGTCGAGCAGCTAGCCGACCGCACCGCCGCCCGCGGCTGGGTGGGTGGCTCCTCGCTGTGGGGACTGATCGAGCGCCGGGCGGCGGCGACCCCGGACGCGCTCCTCGCCCACGAGGACACCGGACACGAACTGACCTTCGCCGAGTACCGCGACGCCTGCCTGGTGGCCGCCGCCGGGCTCCACCGCGACTATGGGGTCGGCCGCGACACGGCGGTGAGCTGGGAGCTTCCGACCTGGAACGAGTCGCTGGTGCTGGTGGGGGCCCTGGCGCGCCTGGGCGCCCGTCAGAACCCGCTCATCCCCATCTACCGCGGGCGCGAGGTCGGGTTCATCACCGCCCAGAGCCACGCCTCGCTGTTGGTCGTGCCCACTCGCTACCGAGGTTTCGACTTCGAGGCCATGGCACTCGAGGTCGCCGCCGAGCGTCCCGGTCTGGCCGTGCTCGTCGCCCACCGCGATCTGCCCGCCGGGGACCCCGCCGACCTGCCGGAGGTCGAGCCGCCCCCGGCGACCGCCGCCGAGGCACCCACGCGGTGGCTCTTCTACACGTCCGGCACCACTGCCGACCCGAAAGGGGCGCCCCACACCGACCTCACGGTGATGGCCTCCGCGCTGGCCATGTCGGAGTGCCTGGACATCCGACCCGACGACGTCTCGGCCCTCATCTTCCCGTTCACCCACATCGGCGGCATCGGCTGGCTCATGGCCGCCCTGTTCACCGGTTGCCGCCTGCTCACGACCGAGACGTTCGACCCCCAGACGACCCCGCAATTCCTCGCCGACAACGGCGTGACCCTCGCCGGGTCCGGGACGCCGTTCCACATGGCCTACCTGGCCGCCCAGCGGGCGTCGGGCGGGTCGCCGATCTTCCCCCACGTCCGCTCCTACCCGGGTGGTGGTGCGCCGAAGCCGCCGCAGCTCCACACCGACCTGAAGCGGGAGATCGGCGGGGTGGGCATCGTGTCCGGCTACGGGCTGACCGAAGCCCCCATCGTGGTGATGGCCACCACCCACGACCCCGACGAGAAGCTGGCCACCACCGAGGGACGCCCGACCCCGGGGGTCGATCTCATCGTGGTCGGGCTCGACGGGCGCAGGGTCGGCCCCGGCGAGGAAGGGGAGATCCGCCTCAAGGGGCCCCAGGTCATCCACGGCTACCTCGACCCGGCCCTGGACGCCGACGCCTTCGACGGAGACGGCTACTTCCGCAGTGGCGATCTGGGGATCGTGGACCACGAGGGGTACGTGACCATCACCGGTCGATTGAAGGACGTGATCATCCGGCACGGCGAGAACATCTCGGCCAAGGAGGTCGAGGACCTGCTCTACGCCCACCTGGCGGTCGCCGACGTGGCCGTGATCGGCCTCCCCGACCCGCGGACCGGCGAGCGGGCCTGTGCCGTTGTGGCCCTCCGGGAGGGACAGACCCTCGACCTGGACGAGATGGCGACGTACTTGAAGGGAGAGGGGCTGCGGGTGCAAGCCGTTCCCGAGCAGCTCGAGGTGGTGGATGCCGTGCCCCGCAACCCGGCCGGCAAGATCCTGAAGCACGCCCTGCGCGAACGGTTCGCGTCGGCACCGCAAGGAGGAAGCACGTCATGAGCCCCGTCCGGAGGGTCACCCTGGGTCAGGGCGGTGCCGAGCACGACGCCGCCGACGCGTCGATCAACTCGACCACCGGTCGGCGGTTCGCCGACCGGGTCGCCGTGGTCACCGGCGCCGGCTCGGGGATCGGCCGGGCCGTGGCCCAGCGCCTGGCCCGTGAGGGGGCGAGGGTGGCCGCCCTCGACGTGGCCGTCGACAACCTGGCCGCCACCGTGGCCGACATCACGACCGACGGGGGCACGGCCGCCGCGTTCACCTGCGACGTCACCTCCGAGACCTCGGTCGGGGAGACGGTGGCCGCGCTGGTCGCAGAGCTCGGCGATCCAACCGTGGTGTGCAACGTGGCCGGGATCGGCGGGTTCTTCCACACCGTGGACATGCCCCTCGAACAGTGGGAGCGGATCCTGGCCGTCAACCTCACCGGTCCCTTCCTCGTCTGCCGGGCGACCCTTCCGTTCCTGCTCGAGCACGGTGGCTCGATCGTCAACGTGGCGTCGAACACCGCCCTGATGGGGCAGTCCTACTCGGCTGCCTACTGCGCCTCGAAGGCGGGCCTCCTGATGTTCTCCAAGGCCCTGGCCGCCGAGTTGCTGTCCCGGGGCGTGCGGGTCAACGTGGTGGCCCCCGGGGGGGTGGACACGCCGCTGATGGGCGCGTTCGAGCTGCCGGAGGGGGCCGACTTCAAGGAGCTCAGGAAGATGATGACCCCGATGGGGTTCTCGACACCGGCCGAGATCGCCGCTTCGGTCGCCTTCATGGCCTCCGACGAGTCCTCGTACACCACCGGGGCCGTGCTGTCGGTGGACGGCGGGCTCACCATCTGATCGCTGATCGCAGCGACTACCACCACCGGCGTTGCACCCCGCCGCCCGGTCGGGCTGCCCTGCTGGCGCCGGGCTCCAGTGCGGCGCAAAGGACCGATCGGCGGCGGGGGAGACGTGCAACAATGGGACAAACAGCGGCACTCTGTCGCTGGTTCTCGTTTCGAGGAGCGCGATGACTGACATCCGTCCGGCCGAGCACTGGGACACCGATTTCGACATCCTGAGCCCGGAGTACGTCGCCGACCCGTTCAAGATCTGGGACGAGCTGCGCAGAACGTGCCCGGTGGCCCACACCGAGCGGCGGGGGAGCACCTGGCTGCCGACGCGCTACCAGGACGTCGTGGACCTGGCCCACGACGTCGAGCACTTCAGCTCCACGGAGATCAGCGTGATCCCCTTCGACGGGGAGCCTCCGGACGATCCGGTGCTCCTCTACGGGGTGCCGCCGATCTCGGCCGACCCGCCCCTGCACACCTGGACCCGGCGTCTGCTGCTGCCCTGGTTCTCCCACCGCCGGGTGGAGAGCTACGAGCCGCTCACCCGTACCCTCTGTGCCGGGTTGGTGGACAGCTTCGTCAAGGACGGGTCGGCCGACGCCGCCGGCGACTACGCACAACAGATCCCGGTGCGGGTCATCGCCGGCATCCTGGGCGTGCCGACCGAGCTGTCGGACACGTTCACCGGCTGGGTGCGGGACGTGCTCGAGTTCGCCGACGACCCGGAGCGGCGCCTGCACGGCGTCGAGGGGCTCATCGAGTACTTCATGGGCGAGGTGGCCAGCCGGAAGGGCGTTCCGGGCGACGACCTGCTCAGCTATCTCCTCCACAGCGAGGTGGACGGGACGCCGGTGGAGGAGAGCGTCGTCCTCGGGGTGGCCGCCCTGGTGCTCATCGCCGGGGTGGACACGACGTGGAGCGCCATCGGCTCGTCCCTCTTTCACCTGGCCACGCACCCCGCCGACCGGGCCCGACTGGTCGGCGACCACGAGGTGTGGCCGCTGGCCATCGAGGAGCTGCTCCGGGCCTACGCGCCGGTCACCATGGCCCGGGTGGTCACCGGCGACATCGAATTCCAGGGGTGCCCGATGAAGGCCGGTGACAAGGTGCTGATGAACTTCCCGGCGGCGAACCGCGACCCCGAGGCGTTCGAGGACGCCGACCAGGTGATCCTCGACCGGGCCCACAACCGCCACGTGGCCTTCGGTTCCGGCATCCACCGGTGCGCCGGGTCCAATCTCGCCCGCATGGAGCTGCGCGTGGCCCTCGAGGAGTGGCTGGTCCGTATCCCCGAGTTCCACCTCGCCGACGGTGAGGAGGTCACCTGGGCGGGTGGCCAGGTCCGCGGCCCCCGCCGGCTGCCGGTGGTGTTCCCATGAGGATCCGGGTGGACCCCGAGAAGTGCCAGGGCCATGCGCGGTGCTATGGCCTCGCCCCGCAGCTGTTCGACGTCGACGACTACGGGCTCTCCACCGTGGTGGGTGACGGCACGGTGCCGCCGGAGCTCGAGGACAAGGCCCGTCTCGCCATCGCCAACTGTCCCGAGTACGCCATCGAAGAGCTCGCCGACTGAGCCGGGGCGATGCGACTGGGGAACATGTACGGCCCCGACGCCACGTTCGCCGGCATCCCCGCCGCCGACCTCGACGACCCGGCCACGTACTCCGACGCCATGGCGGTGATCGTCGGGGCGCCCTTCGACGGTGGGACCAGCCACCGCCCCGGCTGCCGGTTCGGCCCGTTGGCCATCCGCACCACCGACTACCTTCCCCACGACGGGATGCGGCCCAGCCTGGCCCTCGGCGTGGACCCGCTGGTCGAGCTGCGGATGGTCGATGTCGGCGACGTGGAGATGCCGTCGGGCGACACGAGTCTCTCGATCGCCCGGCTGGAGGAGGCAGTGGCGCGTATCGCCGCCTCCGGCGCTGTCCCCGTGGTGCTCGGTGGCGACCACACCATCGCACTGCCCGACGTCAAAGGTGTCGCCCGCCACGTCGGCTGGGGCCGCGTGTCGGTCGTGCACTTCGACGCCCACGCCGACACCGCCGACCTCCAGTTCGGGTCGTTGGTGGGCCACGGCACCCCCATGCGCCGGCTCATCGAGTCGGGCGCGGTGCGTGGGGACCGGTTCCTGCAGATCGGCCTGCGAGGCTACTGGCCGGAGGGGGAGACACTCGACTGGATGGCGGAGCAGGGCATGCGCAGCTACGAGATGACCGAGGTGCTGGACCGCGGCCTCGACACCTGCCTGACCGAGGTGTTCGCGGTGGCTGTCGACGAGTGCGACGCCGTGTTCCTGTCGGTCGACGTGGATGTGGTCGATCCGGGTTCGGCGCCCGCCACCGGAACCCCCGAGCCGGGCGGACTGAGCCCGAGACAGCTCCTCGACGCCGTCCGCCGCATCGGCATGGAGCTGCCGGTGGCCGGTGTGGACATCGTGGAGCTCTCGCCGCCGTTCGAC
This sequence comes from Acidimicrobiales bacterium, assembly GCA_052143895.1. Lineage (GTDB taxonomy): Bacteria > Actinomycetota > Acidimicrobiia > Acidimicrobiales > RAAP-2 > Bog-756. The sequence goes on from JBKQRT010000328.1 coordinate 30,391, forward strand.
CACGCCGACATCACAGCCTACCTCGGCAACCGCATCGCCCTCGAGGTGCTGTCGGGCATCGCCTGGCAACGGGCGCGCCAGGCCGGTCGGCCGGTGCGCCTCCCGGGCGACCCCCTCCTCGACCGCTGAGCCGGACCCGGGCCGGGCAGCCCGTGGGCTACGAGAGCCGTTCGACGATCATGGCCATGCCCTGACCCCCGCCCACGCACATCGACTCGAGGCCGATGGTCTTGCCGGTGTCGTCGAGCGCGTTGAGCAAGGTGGTCATGATGCGGGCGCCGGTCTGGCCGAAGGGGTGTCCGAGGGCGATGGCGCCCCCCCGCACGTTGAGCTTGTCGTAGCTGATGCCGAGCTCGTAGGCGGAGGGGACCACCTGGGCGGCGAACGCCTCATTGATCTCGACCAGGTCGATGTCGTCGATGGTCATGCCGGCACGGCCCAGGGTCTGGCGGATGGCGTCGACCGGTCCGAGGCCCATGATCTCGGGGTTGAGGCCGCTCACCCCGCTGGCCACGATGCGGGCGAGCGGGGTGATCCCCAGCTCGCGTGACCGGGTGTCGCTCATGACCACCACGGCGGCGGCACCGTCGTTGAGCGGGCAGGCGTTCCCGGCAGTGACGGTCCCGCCCTCGCGGAAGACCGGCTTGAGCCCGGCGAGTCCCTCCAGCGTGGTACCGGGACGGGGCCCGTCGTCCTTGGTCACGACCGCGCCGCTGGGCGTGGTCACCGGGATGATCTCCCGGTCGAAGAACCCGGACTCCTGGGCCGCCACCGCCCGGATCTGGGACTGAAGTGCGAACTCGTCCTGCTCCTCGCGGCTGACCTTCTTGAACTCGGCCACGTTCTCCGCGGTCTGGCCCATGGCGATGTAGACGTCGGGCAGGCCGTCGAGGGGGGTCCAGGGCTCGCCCGCCTTCGGCGTGCGGTCCACCGTGCGCGCCTCGGCCTCGGCAAAAAGCGGATTGTGGGGCCCGGTGTCGGCGGCGCCGTTCAGGTAGCGGCTCACGGTCTCGACACCGGCGGCGACGAACACGTCACCCTCACCGGCCCGGATGGCGTGGGCGGCCATCCGGATGGTCTGGAGCGACGAGGAGCAGTAGCGGTTGACCGTGACCCCTGGGACGTCGGGCAACCCGGCCAGCAGTGCCGCCACGCGCCCGATGTTGTAACCGGCCTCGCCGCCGGGTTGGCCGGATCCGAGGATGACGTCCTCGACCGACTGGGGGTCGAGCTGGGGGACCTTGGCCAGGACCTCACGGATCACCAGTGCGGCGAGGTCGTCGGGTCGGCACTCGACGAGCGAGCCCTTGTTGGCCCGTCCGATCGGGGTGCGGCCGGTGGCGACGATGACGGCTTCGGGCATCTGGTGCTCCTCGAGACTCGGCGGCGGTGCCGCGCTGTGCTGGCTGGAAACGGTAGTGACTCGATACGGTGCTGACCGGCGAACTTACCGGTTGGTAACCCTAGTGGTGCCGCACCGGACCGTGGTGCGGCAGCGCCGGTGGGCAGGCTACCGGTTCGCGTCCGGGGGCCGCCGCCCCCGCCGCCGGTGGCGCCCGTGGGGGCTCGAATGTAACGTGTTCTACAACACCGACGGCGCCGGTTCGTGCCCGGGCCGTCCGAGGTTCGGGGTGCCGGGCTCGACCGGGGCGCGGTCCGCCGGCCGCCGTCGGGGGCCGTGGTGCAGGAACTATCGGGAGGGATCCAATGGAGATCGGCTACACCGCGGAACAAGAGGCGCTCCGGAACCGCCTGCGCGAGTACTACGCCAACCTGCTCACGCCCGAGGTGGAGGCGCAACTCGCCTCGAGCCACGGGATCGGCCCGAACATGCGCCGGGTGGTCAAGCAGATGGCCGAGGACGGTTGGCTCGGTATCGGATGGCCCACCGAGTACGGGGGTCAGGGCCGTTCGGCCATCGAGCAGTACATCTTCTTCGACGAGTCGATGCGTGCCGGCGCGCCGGTCCCCATGCTGACCATCAACACGGTGGGCCCGACCATCATGCAGTTCGGGACGCAGGAGCAGAAGGAGTTCTTCCTCCCGAAGATCCTGGCCGGCGACATCCACTTCTGCATCGGCTACACGGAGCCCGAGTCGGGCACCGACCTGGCGTCGCTGCAGACGAGGGCCGTGCGCGACGGTGACGAGTACGTTATCAACGGCCAGAAGATCTACACGTCGCTGGCGGGTGGTGCGGACTTCATCTGGCTCGCCACCCGGACGGATCCCGAGGTGGCCAAGCACAAGGGTATCTCCCTGTTCATCGTGCCGATGGACACGCCGGGCATCAAGGTGGTGCCCATGCACCTGCTGGGCGACCACAACATCAACTACACGTTCTACGAGGACGTGCGGGTACCGGCGACCAACCTGGTGGGCGGCGAGAACAACGGCTGGACCCTCATCACGAACCAGCTCAACCACGAGCGGGTCACTCTCTGTTCGTCAGGGATCATCGAGCGGGCACTGGCCGACGTGCGGTCGTGGGCTCAGAACACCAAACTGGCCGACGGCCGTCGGGTCATCGACCAGGAGTGGGTGCAGGTGCACCTGGCCCGGATCTACGCCCGGCTCGAATTCCTCAAGCTCATCAACTGGAAAGTGGCCTGGACCGCGACCCAGGGCCACCTCGACGTGGCCGACGCGTCCACCACCAAGGTCTTCGGCACCGAGTTCTACATGGAGACATTCCGACTCCTCCTCGAGGTCGTCGGCCAGGCCGGGTACCTCACGCGGGACAGCCCCGACGCCGTGCTCGCCGGGCGGCTCGAGATGTACGCCCGCAGCCTGGTCATCCTGACCTTCGGCGGCGGGACCAACGAGATCCAGCGAGACCTGATCGCCATCTTCGGCCTCGGCCTGCCGCGGTCACTGCGATAGAAGACAGAAGAGGACACAGAACCATGGACTTCTCCTTCAACGACGAACAAGAGGCGGTGCGCGAGCTCGCCGGTCGCATCTTCACCGACCTCGCCACCCACGAGCGCCTGCGCGAGCTCGAATCGGATCCCGACGGGGAGCGCTTCGACCGGAAGCTGTGGGCCGAGCTGGCCGGCGCCGGGCTGCTCGGGATCTCACTCCCGGAGCAGGTGGGCGGGGCCGGCCTCGGGTTCCTGGAGACCGCGCTGGTGGTCGAGGCGGCAGGCCGCACCGCCGCCTACGTGCCCGTGGTGGAGACCCTGGCCGGTGCGGCACCGGCCATCGCGCGCTTCGGCACCGATGCCCAGAAGCAGCGCTGGCTGCCGGGGGTGGTCTCCGGGGAGACCGTTCTCACGACGGCACTGGTCGAGC
>JBKQRT010000329.1:0-7886 GCA_052143895.1 Acidimicrobiales bacterium
AGGATGTTGGGACGATCCATGCCTGGGACGTTATCGGGGATGCCTTGCGTCGTGCAGAGGCGGCTATCCGTGGCGCCGACGATGCCGACGAATCTAGAGGCCCGACTCGACGGTGATGCGCCCTTTCGCCGCTGCCTGCTGCAGTGCCTTGTAGTCCCGCTCGTTCTGATCGGCATACGTCTCGGCGAAGTCAGCGAGGGCCCGGTCGAACGTGGGTCCGCTCCCCAGGTAGCTGGCGATGGCGATGCGGTCACCCGAGCGGGCGTGGGCACGGGCGAGGGCTTGAGAACAGACGCCGACGTACTTGGTGAGTCCCGGCGGGATCGATTCCTCGACCTCGAAGCTCCCCTTCCAGTCTCGGAGCTGGCGGACGTAGAAGTCCCGGGTGACTCCGTCAGGACCTTCGACCGGCTGGTAACCGAGGAAGATGTCGCTGGCCGCTTGCATGAGATGTTGGCCGGCCACGACCCTGGCCCCGTGGTTGGCGTAGCCACTCTTGCCCACGAACTCTTCGAGCACGGACGCCTCCGCCTCTTTGGCCTGCAAGAAGAGCGGGTCGTTGTTGCCGCTGCCGACCATCAGCAGGATCCAGGCCCGGGTACCAACGCTTCCCACTCCCACCACTTTCCGGGCGATTTGCACGAACTGGAACTCCTCCAGCAGCTGTCGCCGGTCCGACTGGAGGCTGCGTCGGTAGCCGCGCACGAGGTGGTGGAATGACTCGCGTATGGCGTCGCTCATCTCCTGGCTGAACAGCTCTTCGGTCGGCACGATGAGCGGAGGGTCGCTCACGATGCGGAGCTGGCCCTCGACAGTGGTGGTGAGCTTGCTCAAAGCCTGGAGGCTGTCACGGGTGCGAGCCTTGTTGATCGTCTGCAGCGTGCGGGCCGCCATGCGCTTGTCCGATTTGGACCCCGTCGTGGCGGCCGTCGCCTCGAGGTCGGCGAGCAGACCGGCGACGTCGATGTGGGAGTACCAGACATCGAGCGTCGACAGCCCCGCCAGGCGAGCCATCTCCCTGCGGTAGCTCGCACCGACCTCGAGGGTAGCGGAGCGCGCCTCCTTCTCGGTGAACTCGCGGTCGCGGGCGGCAATCACCGTGCTGGCGGCAAGGCGCTTCAGATCCCACTCCCATGGTCCCGGCAGAGTCTCGTCGAAGTCGTTGACGTCGAACATCAGCTTCCGCTCCGGCGAGGCGAACAGGCCAAAATTGGACAGGTGGGCGTCCCCGCATGCCTGGACCGTGAGGCCCGAGCGGGGCGTCGTGGAGAGATCCGAGGCCATGACCAGTGCGGCGCCCCGAAAGAAGGTGAACGGCGACACGAGCATCCGCCCGTAGCGGATCGGGACCAGCTCTGGGACTCGGGTGGTGGCCTGGCGTTCGAGCAGGCTGACCGGATCCGGGCGGTCAGGCGTCGCCCTGAATTCGGCCTGGGACGAGCGAGGGGCTAAGGCGCGGGCGTCCTTACCGATCTTGGCCCGCTGCTCAGCGGACCGGTGCGTCACATCGGGTGTTGCCTCGGACGCGTTCTGCACGCGGAACTCGTGATCGGTCATCGATCCTCCCCTTTGAACTGTGGCGACTGTCCCTCAACAGGGCGGTCACCATGTCGGTCGAGGCCATCATGACCCACCCTTGGACCTTGAGGAACTGCCACCGACTGCGGTGCCCGGTTCCTCAGCTCGAATCGCCAGGCTGATCCAGCGATTGTGAAGGGAGCAGCGCCATGAGTCGCTCCATTTCAGATCGGAGCTCGTCCATCCTGGCGAAGATGAATTCAGGCGTTGGCGTCACGGCCGGTGCCATGCCATCGGACGGTGTGCCAGCTTCGGCGGTGAGCTCCTCCTCCTGGTCTGCAGGTTCCAACCGGAAGAAGCTGGCCAGCGAACCGGCCAGCACCCCGATCACGGCCACACCGGTGAGCATGATCATGACGGCGGCCCAACGGCCAACTGAGGTCTTCGGAACGATGTCGCCGTAGCCCACCGTGGTCATGGTCACGATTCCCCACCAGAGGGAGTCGCCGTAATTGGCGAACTCCGGGTTCGTTGCGTGTTCGGCGTGGTAAGCGACCGCCGAGGCGATAACAAGGACACCAAGTGCAACAAGACCGACGCGTCCCAGGCGCTCCATGAGCCGGCGTGCGCCCCGGGACGCCATGACAACGCGGGCCAGTCTGGCCAGCCGCAGGATGACGACGAAGCGACCCTCGTGCATTCCGGGAAGTAGATACCAGGGCGCAGTGAGCACAACGACGGTGAGATCGAATCGCCCCAACCACGTGCCCAGATAGCGAGTCAGGCGCCGCTCGCTGACCACGAAGTCGACGACGAACACCACCCAGGCGATCACACCGACCAGCTCCGCGACCCATCCTCCGGATTCCGGGACGATGATCAGAGGCAGCAGTGCAGCGAGGACGATGGGGATCTGTATTCGGGTGTGAAACCGGTCCAGCGCCTGGACGTCGGCTTCAGACCGGGGCGTGCCTGCCTTCACATCAGTCACGACCACAATGTCGATTCTGTCCCCACTGGGAGCGCATCTCGGGGATCCTTCGCCTGGACGAAGTGCCTCGCTCAGCTGGAAGGATGGACGAATGAAGCTGCGGCTGGGAATCGCCTTGTGGCTCCTGTCGTGGGTGCCTTACGGAATACTCCTTGGACTCAAAGGAGCATGGTTCACCATCGCCTGGGTCGTGGAGATCCTTCTCGGCATCACCGGTCTCGCGCTCGCTGGCACCGAGTTCGCAAAGGCAGTCAAGGAGAACGGTTGGAGAGGTGCGCCAATCGTCGCGTGGCGAACCATGATCCGCGGCAGGGGCATTGACCCCGTCGCCTGATCACCCAGACGTTCATCCGCACCCGCATCATGTTGCCAGCGGAATCGGTCGAGACCGGTAACGATCGGCGGGGGTTCGAACGTAGTCCCATCACTTCCGGGATCGACCCTCTGAGGAATCGCCAGCGCCCGATATTCGCCTTAGCTCACCCTCCCAAGCCGCGTAACCCCAGGTCAGCGGGCCAAGAGGGGTTCGAACATAGTCCGATAACCTCCACCAGCCGCTGTCAGAATCACAACGTTGCTCCCCTCGTCAGAGCAGGCTTGACGAGGGGACAAAGGGTCCGCGACTCGGCTCACTTCATCGAGGATCGAACAGTGTCATCCGAACTGAGACTCCCGTTGGCGCAGAATCGCGCACAAGGTCTCGTTGTACGGGGCCTGCATGCCTAGCTCGCGGCTCAATTCGACGACCTGTCCGTTGATGGCACCGACTTCTGAATGCCGACGAGCGAGGTGGTCGAGGCGCATCGACGGGCTGGTGTTCGGGATAGTGGCCGCGAACTCGGTCACGTAGAGCAGCGGGTCGTCGAAATTGAACCGGATGCCCTTGGCCACACCAACCCGGTAGGCCTCCATCGTGCAGCCGAGGGCTACCGCCCACGACTCGGGGTTGGCCATTAGTTCGCCGACCGTCACGTCGAAGGCCGCGCACGGAGCGCTGAGGGTGACGTTGCAGAGGAACTTCTCCCAGATCATCAGCTGTACATCGGCGAAGGCCTTCACCCTGAAGCCGGCCTCGCGCCACACCTGCTCGATGCCGAGCACCCGGTCGGTCAGGCCGCCTTGCATCTCGCCGATCCGTATCAGGCGCATGCCTTCGTGTTGCACGTGGCCTGGCTGGGGGATCGCCGACCCGAATCCTTCGGCGATGCCGATCAGGATGTTCTGTTGCGGCAGGTGACGGGCCACCCGCTCGCCGGATCCGAGCCCATTCTGGAAGGCCATCACAACGCTGGCCGGTTCCAGTAGCGGGGCGATCCTGGCTGCCACTTCCTCAACGTGCTGAGCTTTCGTCGCGATCACCCACAAGTCGCAAGATCCGGCGTCTTCGGGCGTGTGGCCGGTGTTTAGACCATCGACGACGAAGCTACCGCTGGCACCGGAGACGCTAAGTCCCGACCTGGCGATGACGTCGACGTGCTCCTGCCAGGTGTCGATCGCCCACACCGTGTGCCCGGCTTTGCCCAGCAGGCCGGCATAGACGGACCCCATCGCCCCAGTTCCAACGATCGCGATCTTCACAACGTTCTCCAACAATGAATCTCTTGAGTTCTTGTGTCCGGCGTGCACCGCCCACCGTTGTCCCTCGCTGGACCCGATGGCCACTCCATAGGCCGACCCGCAAGGCTAGCGCCTGCACCAGCGGCCACTCCGCGACTCTTGCCAGGGAAATCGCTGTAGCAATGGCAACGAGAGCGGTGTGGTTCGGATTCAGGCCCGGCGCTGGAGCAGCCGAACGTCGTGGAAACTGTTGTTCTGGGTCGGCCGTGCGGTGGAGGAAGGAACCCCCGACGGGGGTTCGAGCATAGTCCTATAACCTCCACCCGTTGTCGGAATCACAACGTTTCCCCTAGTCACGGGGTGTATTTCGTTGGAAATCTTCACCGATCCTACACATGATGTTCGAACCCCTGACCGAATCGTCAGGGGTTCTGGACCTTGTGCGGCCGGCTCGGACACGAAGGCGGTCGGGTCAACACCAGGGTGTCCGTACAAGCGGGTCAAGATGACGTCAACCCTGAAATGTCGCATCGGGGTGGTGCTTACTGCCGCGGTGATCTCGACGGTGTGCATGGGGTCGCTCGGGGTATCCACGGCAAACGAGAGGCCTCAGCGCCAGCCAGGCAGGTTCGAGCTCGCCGACACCCCAGGGGTGCCTCGTAGCCGTCGGCGGAGCACGGCCTGCTCGATCGATCCCGGATGCGTTCGAGGGCAGCCCTCGGCGAGCCGGAGCTCGATCTCCACCCGTACCAAAGGCCGGCTCCGCCGGTGGCCAGCGGCACTCTCGGAACTGCGGACGCCGATAGCTACCCAAGTGAGAAGCCACCTACCGGTCCATTTTTCGGAGGAACCGTCCTGGTCGCAAGGGAGTGCCATACTGGCCAACGCATTAGCTCAAGAAGAGGGGTCGGGAATGGTAGAACGAGCCTTGAGCATCGATGCCGATAGCCATGTCCTCGAGCCCCGAGACACGTGGCTCGACTACATCGATCCCGCCTTTCGGGATCGCGCCATCCGCATCACCGTCGACGAGCGAGGTGACGAAGTACTGCTTGTCGACGGACGGCCGCTCGAGTCGATGCGTAACGGCCTTGCCGGTCTCGGGGGGATCAACCTCGATCCGGCCCAGGCGCTCGATCGCACCAGTGGTCTGCGCTACGAGGACGGCTGCCCGCCCGGAGGGTATGACCCGGCCGCTCGCCTCGGGGTCATGGACGACGAGGGCATCGATGCGGCCTTGCTCTACCCGACCATCGGGATCTGCTGGGAGGGAATGGTGACAGACCCAGCCCTGGCAACGGCGTACACGCGTGCCTACAACCGCTACATCGTCGACTTCTGCTCCCGGGATCCGCGGCGGCTGGTTCCGGTGGCCCACATCTCACTCATTGACGAGAAGGGGGCCGTCGAGGAGGTCGTGCGGACACGGGAGGCGGGCTGCCGGGCGGTCTATCTTTCACCCGACCTCGTGGCGCGAGCCGGTCGGAGCCTTACTGACCCCGCATTCGACCGGTTCTGGTCGACGGTGGAGGACATCGACATGCCGGTCGGTTTCCATGTGATCGTGCGTGACAAGTCGGCGTTCCCGTCACCGGTCATCGAGCGGACCGGGGGGAACGCGCTGTTCAGCTTCGCATTCCTGGCCATCGACGTCATGGCCGCGTTCACCGAGATGCTGGCGAGTGGCGTGTTCGAGAAGCACCCACGGTTGCGGTGCACCGTGCTCGAGTCGGGAGCGACGTGGATCGCCGCCTGGCTGGACAGGATGGACCACAAGTTCGAGGTCATGCGCTCCATCACGCCGACGAGTCTGAAGCCGAGCGAGTACTTCTTCCGGCAGTGCCTCGTGTCGGCGGACCCGGACGAGACGGTCATCGCGCCGATCATCGAGGCAGTCGGGAGCGACTATTTCGTGTGGGCGTCTGACTACCCGCACATCGACGCCAGCTTCGGGGTCGTCGGTGAGATCCGATCGCGCCTGAAGCCGCTCAGCGAGGAGGACCAGGCCAAGGTGCTCGGCTTGAATGCCCAGCGCTTCTACGGCCTCGAAGGCCCCTTCCGGGACTGACCCCTGACTGCCCAGCGGGATAAGGCAACTCGGCTACAACCACGAGTACCCCTGCTCCCGCTCCGTTTCTGATAATTCGAGCCGGAAGCAGAAGCCCTACACGAGCCGGCACCGCAGCGGCAGGTGCTTGATCCCGCCGTTGACGGCCGAATTCAGTCGCTCTGCTGGTCCCGCCAGTTCGAACCACTTCAGTCGGGCGAGGAGGCGGCGGAAGATGGTCTCGAGCTCGAGCCGCGCCAGGTGTGCGCCCATGCAGAAGTGCTCACCGAGGCCGAAGGCCAGGTGAGGATTCGGACGACGGTCCACGCGGAACGCGAATGGGTCCTCGAAGACGTCCTCGTCGTGGTTGGCTGACGCGTAGAAGAGCGCCAGCTTCTGTCCGGCTCTGATCTCGAAGCCGTGCAGTTCGCTGTCCTCGGTAGCCGTGCGCACGAACTGGATGATCGGGCTCACCTACCGCAGGATCTCCTCCACGGCGCTCGGCAGCAATTCTTGATGGGCGGCCAGGAGCTCCCATTCCCCACGGTTCTCGCAGAAGGCGAGCAGTCCCCGACGGCTTCGTTTCGGTAGGCGACCTGGGCTGGATGGACGAGGACGGCTACCTCTACTTGGTCGACCGCCGGGTGGACATGATCGTCACCGGCGCGGCCAACGTCTACCCGGCCGAGGTGGAGGCAGCGCTGAGCGAGCACCCCGGTATCATCGACGTGGTGATCATCGGCCTGCGGGACCCGGAGTGGGGCCGTCGGGTCCACGCCATCGTGCATCCGGCCGAGCCGTCGCTCGATCCCGCGTCGGTCATCGCCTACGCCAAGGAGCACCTTGCGCCCTACAAAGCCCCCAAGTCGGTGGAGTTCGTGGAGTCGATCCCCCGCACCGAGGCCACGAAGTTCAACCGGGCCGCGATGGTGGCCGAGCGTGACGGTCCGGAGGACGGCGGCGGACCAACCGACGGAGGCACCTGGCCGAAACCCGGTGCAGGCGGCCCGGTATAGCGTGGTCCGTTCGCCCGGTGTGCCCGGTGCGGTCCGGGCCGGACCGGGCCGGACAGACTTGACGACGCAGTAGGAGACGAAGGCGAACATCCAGAAAGGGAGTGATTCGGGCATGCCCGATACCTCAGAGAACGGCAAGTACATCACCTACGAGGAGTTGGACGACGGAGCCATCGCGCGGATCCTGCTCAACCGGCCAAAGACCCGCAACGCGCAGAACCGGGGACTCCTGGTCGAGCTGGACGAGGCCTTCCACCGGGCCGAAGAGGACGACAAGGTGCGGGTGGTCATCCTCGGTGGCGTGGGCCCGCTGTTCTCCTCCGGCCACGACATGGGGTCGAAGGAGTCCCAGGCCGAGCGTGCGCCCGGTCCCAACCAGCACCCCTCGATGACCATGAACGGCGCGACCCGCGAGGGCGCCGAAAACCGGATGCTCCAGGAGTGGCACTACTACTTCCAGAACACGCTCCGCTGGCGCAACCTCCGCAAGATCACCGTAGCCCAGGTGCAAGGGACGGTCTACGCCGCCGGCCTCATGCTGATGTGGGCCTGCGACCTCATCGTCGCCGCCGACGACGTGTACTTTGCCGATGTCGTCGGGACGCGCCTCGGCATGTGCGGGGTCGAGTACTTCGGTCATCCCTGGGAGTTCGGACCCCGCCGGACGAAGGAGCTCATGCTCACCGGTGACGCCATCGACGTCCACGAGGCGCACCGCCTGGGCATGGTGAGCAAGGTCTTCCCGGTGGACGACCTG
>JBKQRT010000330.1:0-3595 GCA_052143895.1 Acidimicrobiales bacterium
AGCTCGCCCGACGCGACGAGCAGCCCGATGGCGATGGGGAGGTCGAGTCCGGCACCTCCCTTGCGCACTCCAGAGGGCGCGAGGTTGACCGTGACCCGTCGCAGCGGCCAGGGCAGCCCGCTCGACAGCAGCGCGGCCCGCACTCGGTCGCGCGACTCGCGCACCGCAGCGTCGGGGAGCCCGACCACGGTGAAGCCGGGCAGGCCGTTCGACACGTGGACCTCGACGGACACAGGCGTGCCGTCCACTCCGATGAGGACGGCAGAGGGAATGGTGGCGATCATGTCGCCTCCTGTCGGCTCGACCCGGTCGGCGACGGCGTCCGGTGAAGGCTGCCGGCCGGGTTTGACTTTGGAGGATCGCTCTCAACGCGTGCCGGCGATCACTCGAGGCACGCCCCAACCTTAAAGAGGTTCGCATAATACAGTGACATTCTTGTCATAGCTTCAGACCGCAGTGGCGGAGAAAGGCCAGACACAGGTCGGCATCACTTCCGATGCGGTCGAGTCCGTCGTCGGCATAGCCGGCGGCCTCGTCGATGGTGTCGGGGCACAAGTTGGCGAGCTCGCTCGACTTGAGGTTGCCCCACACGAGCTCGACGGGGTTGAGGTCGTGCCCATAGGCCGGGAGTTGCTCAACCACCAGCCAGTGGCGCTGGGAGGCGATCCACTCCTTCATCACCTTGGAGCGGTGCGAAGGGAGGCCGTCCCAGATGACGGTGACCTTGTCCTCGCCCAGGTGGGCATGGAGGCCTTCCAGGAATTCGATGATGCTCAGGTCGTTGTAGGCACCGGGACGCATGTTGAACACCAGCCATGCGTCGGAGCCATCGGGAGCGAAACCGACGGCGGCCGACATCGACAGCCGCTTCCAGCTGAAGCGGTGACGCAATACCGGTGTCTTGCCTCTGGGGGCCCAGGTGGCCCTCACCGAGGGGAGGAGGCTGAACCCGCTCTCGTCCTGGAAGCAGATCCAGGCGTTCCTACGTCTGGCGTTTTTTTTACCCGGGGCCAGTCGTGCTTGACCCAGTTGGCGATGGCCTCGTCGTCACGCTCGACGGCTCTGCGGGCCGGACGCTGACGGGTCCAGCCCATCTGACGGAGGAGGCGCCAGACGTGGCCGGGGTGGTAGGCGACGCCGGTTTCGGACTCGATGACCTCGGCCACTCGCTGGATGGTCCACATGTCAGTGGGGTACCCATTGGCCAGCGGTCCCTTCTTCAGCCGGCGCTCGACTCGGCGCAGGTCGAAGCCATCGAGCTGGGGCAGCCGCCCGGCCCGGCCCGCTCCACGCAGGGCTTCGGCGCCTCCGGCCAACCAGTCGGCGTGCCACCGACTCACGCTCTGGCGTGACACCCCGAGCTCGCGCACCACGTCGGCCTGGGACTTCCCCTGGCGGAACAGGGAGGCGGCACGTTTGCGTCGTCTCTCCATCGCCTTGAAGTCGCGAGGGGCACCGCTGCGGGCCGCCGCCATGAACACCAAGAGCAACACACGTATGAGGGGCATGTCCACAGCCTCCCACGGACTGGGAGGCATGTCACTCTATTTCGCGAACCTCTTTAACTGCCCATGAACGGCACATGTGGGACGCCCCCCCCCGGAGGTTGGGGCGGCGTCTTGGGGTTGTGCGTTCCGGCTCGACCAGGTCGCACAACCGTGACCCTCGCGTCGTGGTCTTACTTCGCGAGCGGGTTCGAGCGGTCTCCCGAGGCCGTGCAGGTTGTGACGATCGCGGCGCCCGCGAGAGCCGCGTTAGGGGCGCTGCGCTCGAGTAGCAGTGCCGGTCGGCGACAAGTATCGGGTTGTACGCCGGCGACGGTCGCGAAGTATCAACGGGAGTGGTCAGTCTGGCGTCGCTGGCTTGCCGGTCCACAGCTCCCGAATAGCGGCACCCAAGGCCTTGTTTGCATCGTCGACTGCCTCCGTGGAGTCAACTGGGGCTTCTGTTTCATTTCCAGGTGCGAGGGAAGCTCTGAGGTCAGCGATCGACCTCTTGACCGATGCTCGCACTTCATCGTTCAAGATCCGTACGCGGAGCACGTCGGCCCTATTGGAAACGGTGCGGATCGTATCGAGGGCCTCCTCGACCGCCTTCGTCGAGGGGTGACCTGTCGCCATTTGGTCCATCACAAGCCCGGTGGCAGTCGTGAGAGCCAACACAGCGTCCTGAGTGTCGACAATGGTTTGACGCTGGAACTCGTCTCGGCGGTCTGAGAGGGAGTCGGCCCGAGCTTTCTCCCGGGCCTTCTCGTCTGCGCCTCTTCGCAGCCATTCGACGATCGGCCCGCTCATCGCACCGAGCAACGCCGAACCGAGTGTGACTGCGACCAGCGTCCAGGCGGGCAAGGTTGCGTTGCTCATGACCGAAGTCTCGCGCCTCTGGTTCTCGGCAGCACGAGACCTGGTCGCACCCGCCCTCTAGCTCCTAGCCGACCCGCCGACGGTTTGCGGGCCGTAGGGACGGTCCGACGAGGTACTCGTCGAAGTGTTCGAGAGTTGGGTGCGACCCTCTCCACAAACGCCGGGACGGTAACACGAGCAACCTCTATCGAGAGGTGTGCAATGCGATCATTTGGACGGGTTGGTAGCCGGTGCAGCTGTTGGCGAGGGTGTGCTGGGCTTTGGGAGAACTGGCGAGATCGAAAGGTGAACAAACGTATTCAGACTGGGAACCCAATGGGCAATCGGCTTCTCTCCGGGGAAACGCGCCTTCTCGAAGACGCCAGCGTGGCAGATCAAGTCTCCCGCCAGGGGGACCCAATCATCTTGATCCTGTCTCCTATTTTGAATGAAGCTCACGGCAAGGCTTCCCGTCAGCCTCCCTCCAAGACTTTCGAACATGGTTCGGGGAATCGACCACATCACGCCCTGCATCACTCCATGCTTGATGGCAGCCCCTGTCGTTACCTTTTCGACGTACCAGTTGTATCCCTTGGCGCTAGGAGGAACGCTTCCGATTTGAAGCCTGCTCAAGGCCGAAAGAACCGGTGAAGCCGCGGCGGCGACCGGTCCGACGCCGGGGATAGGTGCTAGAGCTGGCGCTAAGGTTCCAACATCGGCCAGCATCGGTTGCAGTTTTTGCCAATCGGCGTTTGCGCGCTCCGATAATGATTCCTGATCTTGGACCGGGCTGAGATATTTGACTGTTGCAACAACTTCTTTGACCCGCCAGCCAGAGTTGATCGGAAAGAAGAAATAGATGTGTGCTGCATCATCGGCGAGATGTGACCAGAGTGGCTCATTCTCCGATCGATGCATCAAGTGATGATGTTCTGGCTTCAGTCCCGGGTGACCGAGCGTCCACCAGTACTCGTATACGGGGCTGTTGGCTGTTGCTTGCGGAGAAGTTGAGTTTGGCGAAACAACCTCCGCATAGTTCAAATCGAGTATCGGTGAGGTCTCGCCAAAGACCTCGAGGTAGAAGGGCGGCTTGTCGTTGTCCCACTTTGAGAGGTCGGATGGTTCACTTGCTACCTCGATCCCCATGGGGTTCCTCCCTACTGAGCCCTGGTGCGGGCACCTTACCAACCTTCGATGGTGGCGGCGGATGAACCCAAAAGCTTGGGCGCCGAATAACACCTGCACCGGTTCGG